>JAPLMW010000094.1 GCA_026386845.1 Phycisphaerae bacterium | reverse complement strand
GCAAGAGTAGAATCCTTCATATAAACTTTGGGGGCGTTCGCATCGTTTGAGTCTTTTGTGGCGTTCGGGTCTACCAGCTCTATAATATTACCCTGCTGTCCTGATACATTATTAGGTTCGCCCGTCACTTTACACCTATATACAGTCCATATATTTATTCTGTTTGGGTCGTTTTTATTCGGGTCATTCGGGTCGGTATTGGGGTCGTTGTAGTAGTGGTTGCTGTCCACAACAAAATGGGCGGCGTTCGCATCGGCTTGGTTGGCTTTCATGAGCCCTTCTCTTACCTGCGCCTCGGTAAGGCCTGAACCATTTATTACATGAATCTGGACTTTAACCACATTGGGCTCGCCATCAGCAATGCCGAGAGCAACGGTCAATAATATGCCAAGGGCTAATGTTAGTACCGGGATGAATTTATGCTTCTTCATATTTCCTCTCCTTAAATTAAACTTTCTTATTTATATCCGCCCGGCTATCCTACCACATTCGGGCAATCCACAATTTTCAGCGAACAACAGACCAATAAATCCGTCCTGCTCAATAGCAAGTTTCCCGCTATAGTTAGTTTCCTCTGCTAAACCTTCAGGGTTGGAAATCTTTACACACTAGTTTGCGAACTTATTGAAGATAAAGATACGATAAATGTCAAGTAAAATCCAGCATTTTTTGTGGCAGGAAGAAAGACCTAACAGGCTGGATTATCCGCCACAGGCAGATAACCCTATGGTAAATAAAGAGTTAATTTTTTTGGCGGAGGATTTTGACGAGGGAAAAAATAAACAGCGACAAAATCGCCAGCCAGCTTACAATCATAAATATCCAGCCGTCAGGACGCATTTTGTTCACCTTTCTGCTTTCTTTTCTGCCAGGCGTGAAAGACTAAAAATACAAGTATTCCAAAAAAGATTACCAATCCTATTCTCGTTGCCAATACATACGGCCTGTTTTCCTGCGAAACATTCTTCATCAAAATCACACTGCGCCAATCCTGCCAGAACCACATACCCAGGATAACAAGCAAAAAGGCAGGCGTGATATATTTAATAATAAAGCGATAAATTCGGGGAATTGTAATATCAGAGCCGACGTGAAGCTCAGTCCAGGCTTTTTCCATTCCAAAAACCCAGGCAAAAAGAATCGACTCAATCGTGGCAAACAAAACAAGACAAAATGTGCCGCCCCAGAAATCCAATTCGTCAACAACACCTTTGCTTAATAGAAAAATCGCGGGCTGACACAAAACAAAAGTAACTATTCCAAAGATGCCGCAGGCTCTTTTCTTTGAACAATTAAATTCATCCTCAAGAAACGCGATTGCAGGCTGGGCAAGGGAAATCGAGGATGTTATGCCTGCCAGAAAGAGCAGCATAAACCACATAAAGCCAAAGATATTGCCAAAGGCAATTTTTTCCATAACAAGAGGCATAGTAACAAAGCCAAGATTAAAAGCTCCACCTGCGGCGATGTTCTTTGCGCCTGCAGGACCAAAAAAGGCGAAAGCGGCAGGTATTACAATACTGCCGCCGAGGATAACCTCCGCAAATTCATTCGCGGAAGCGGCAGACAGGCCGGAGAGTGCGACATCATCCTGCTTTGTAAGATAACTTGCATAAGTAAGGATAACGCCAATGCCGCAACTTAATGTAAAGAATATCTGGCCTGTGGCAGCAAGCCAGACCTTTGCACTCTTTAGCGCAGACCAGTCAGGATTCCATAAAAAGCCAAGGCCGTTAATTGTATTAAAGTCCGGTTTTGCAGGGTCGGGTGCGCCGAGGGTTAAGACCCTGATAACGAGTATCACTCCAAATAAGAAAAGCACTGCAAGAGCCCATTCGCAGACTTTTTCAATGCCTTTTTGGATGCCCATATAAACAACCCAAACGTTCAAAATGAACGTTATCAGGAAGAAAAAGTAAGCGGGGGCGATTCCGGCGAAAAATTCGTTTTTCACCAGGCCCTGATAGGCTTGCAGAAAAGCAGACATACTTTGTTCGGTCGTGCAGGAATTATATTTACCAAGCAACGCAAAAACGCTGTAGCCGAGCAGCCAGGATTCGATGTAAACATAATAAATAAAAATAACGATGGGACCGAAGATGCCGATGACGCCGAAATATTTGATGAATTTGTTTTTTTCCCAAAGAGTGTGAAACATACCGGGGGCGGTGCTGTGGCCGAAACCGCCGCCGAACCTGCCGATAGTCCATTCAATCCACATCAACGGCAGACCGACCAAAAGCAATGCCACAAAATAGGGAATCATAAAAGCGCCGCCGCCGTTGCCTGCGGCCTGAACAGGAAATCTCAGAAAGTTCCCCAAGCCTATCGCGCTTCCGGCGACCGCGAGGATTATGCCAAGTTTGCTTGACCATCGTTCCTTAGGCACAGGTCAATCCTTTAAGTATTTAGGCGTGTTCAATCCCAAGAATTGCGAGACTGTCGCGTTCGATTATCTCCCGAATTTTTTCACGCGGGACGGTCGGCAGATTCGTATCGGCAAACAATTTGTTAAAACCTAAAAGCGTCTCAATGCAATTCTGAGGTTTGCCGAAAGGCAGACCGCTGCCGAAAAATAACCTGCCCAAAACATCCGCTTCGTGAGCGACAAGAACCGTATTGTAAACTTCCCAGACCTTCTGAGGATTTACAGTCAAATCGCCAAAGACATTCTCGTGCTTTGCGAGCATACAAATGGTTTCATTCACAAAAGGCAAACCCATAGAACCAATGACAATTTTAAGACCCTTGAACTTCTGGGCTATTTCGTCCAGAAGCGATGGTCTTGCGTATTCGAGAACCGAATCAGCGGTAAAAGGCAGAGCATTATGAAAGAACAATGGCAATTTCAAATCCTGTGCAACCTCATAAAACTGCAGCGCCCTGCTGTGAGCAGGATGAAACCCTTCGCCGGCACAATAAAGCACAGCACCCTTAAGATTTAAGTCATCCAAAATACCAGACCAGTATTTTTTTGAAATATCATCCTTTACCGGATTAACAACAGCAAAACCAAACATTTTTTTCGGATGTTTGGCGGCGTATCTGGCGACAATCTCGCTGGACTGCCGATTAGATTCTGACGGACAGGCAAGCACAATGCAGGCATCGACCGGCTCAGAAGCGGCAAAATGGTCCTCGGTGCTGATATCACAGCCGGGACAGTTTATATGCGTATGGCAATCAATAATCACTGTTCTTTTCCAGAAAAGCCCTTGTAAAGCAATAACTTACAAACAGTAATATAATATCGGCAAAACAGAACTGTCAAGAACAATAAACTTGCCTTTGGGATGTTAAAAGCTAATATGCCCCTATGTTAAAAAACGGTGACAAAACACTCAAAAACATCCTTGAAGGACTATATCGCAAATATAATCATAAAAGATTCATACCGCCCGACCCGCTTCAATTCGTATATCACTACAAAAAAACGGCTGATATGGAAATCGCAGGCTTTCTGGCCGCCTGTTTTGCTTACGGAGCAGTGGAACAAATTGAAAAATTCCTTACCGCCCTTTTAAATAAAATGGGCAACAGCCCCGCCGGATTTATTAAAAACTTTTCAACTCAGGACAAAAAACTCTTTAAATCCTTAAAATACCGATTTAATACCGGCGAAGACATAATCAGTCTGCTGGAAATTTCAAAAAAGGTTCTTATTCGATACGGCAGTTTGGAAAATCTATTTCTTAATGGTTATAGGAACTCGGACAAAAATATCATACCGGCGGCGGAAAAATTCATTCAGAACCTGTTTAAAATACATAACAAAAAGACAAGCAATGGCCTGAAATTTCTGCTGTCGGACCCCGCGGGCGGCGGGACATCCAAAAGATTGTTTCTCTTCCTGCGGTGGATGGTGCGAAAAGACGAAGTTGACACAGGACTGTGGAAAAAAATCGATAAAACAAAACTCATTGTGCCGGTCGATGTGCATATCGGGCGATTGAGCAAAATTTTAGGCCTGCATAACAGGAAAACAGTTAACCTCAAGACCGCTGTTGAAATAACCGCCGGCTTTGCGGCAATTTGTTCGCAAGACCCTGTCAAATACGACTTTGCACTATGTAGAATAGGAATCCTTGAGAACTGCACCGGCAGGCAGAACAAATACTGCCCAAATTGCGAACTGGCAGAATTTTGCAGGGAAAAATAATTGAAAATCGACCGATTTCTGGTAAAATGATGTTTTGACCTTAAATTTATGGAAAAGGCAGGACAAATGAAGCAGAAACGTCTTTTTTTTGGTATTACAGCAATAATCCTTTTTGCATCGTCTATCGTGATTTCCGCACCCAAACCGGCGGTTGTGTCGGGGGCGAATCAGTGGACACTAAACGTTGTTTTCACTCAGCCGCAGCAGATAACCGTTAAGCTGCCCGGCCAGCCAAAGGCGCAGCGATTCTGGTATATCATTGTAACCCTTACCAACAATTCCAACATTGACGTGCCGTTCTATCCGGGCTGCGAACTGATGACGGATACCTTCCAGATAATACCGGCTTACCGGGATACGAGAAATATAGTTTTCGACAAAATTAAAAACAGACATAAAAAGAAATATCCGTTCCTCGAATCGCTTGAGTTTGCGGATAACAAAATTCTTCAGGGGCAGGACAACACAAAAGACCTTGCGATAATCTGGCCGGACTTCGAGCCCAAGGCCAAAAATATTTCGCTGTTTCTGGCAGGTTTAAGCAATGAAACAGTGGCTGTCGAACATCCGACCCAAAAAGACCCGAACGGCAACCCTGAAAAAATGTATCTGAGAAAAACGCTCCAGCTCCAATACTCCATCGGCGGCGACGCTAACCTGCGAAGCAATACCACGCTTGTCTATAAGAATAAAGAATGGGTTATGAGATAGGCAGCACCTGTCCACAGCGAGGACACTGCACTTTATCGGTTTTGTAATTCGGGGGTATTTTGAGTTTCAGGCCGCAGGAGCAATCCACAAAACGATAGCCGCTTGTCCGCTGCATAATATCGCCGATATTCCTGTGCTGATTTTTTGCTGAGGCAGGCGACTGCTGAACAGAGGAGCGAATCTGAACCGTCTCATCCTTAAGAGCAGATGAAGGTATAGGAGTTGTGCGGCTTGTCGTTTTATTAAAAGCGTCGGAATAATCCGCGAAAGACGCGCCTGACATACCGCGAAGTATCTTTATCCTTTCCGAAATCGGCGGATGAGTGCTCGTCAAATCCGACAGCTTCATTCCCTCCTGCTGCAAAGGATTTACAATATACATCGGGGCGGTAACTTTGTTGGCAACAGCGAGAGGAACGGTATTTTGCGAAATTTTTTCAAGCGCGTTTGCCAGGCCTTCAGGATAGCGAGTCAATCTCGCTGAGCCGGCGTCGGCAAGATATTCACGCCTTCTGGAAAGTGCAAAATATAAAAGCGTCGCCATAATCGGGGCAAGTATGGCACAGATAATCGCGATAAGAAGCAATATGGCCTGCGCCCCGCCGGCATTTCTGCCTCTCGATGAATATCGTCTGCCTGAACCCATTGAACTGTAAAACATACTGCGAAGAAAGACCTGCGAAATCAGCGTTATCGCGCCGAGCATAACGCCGGCAACGGTTACAAATAAAATATCACGATGAAGAATATGACTCATCTCGTGGCCGACAACACCCTGCAATTCATCCCTGTTGAGTTTGCCGAGCAAGCCTGCCGTAACAGCCAATGAGGCACTTTGCGGACTTCTGCCTGTGGCAAAGGCGTTCGGGGCAGGGTCGTTTATTATGTAAACCTTCGGCACAGGCAATTGAGCCGCGATTGCCATTTCCTCTACAACGTTAAAAAGCTGCGGATGAACGTCTTTCGTAACCGGCATCGCCTTGCTGGCAGCAAGAAATATCGCATCGCCGCTGGAGAAACTGACCAAAGCAAGAACAAACCAGATAACCAGGGCAACAACAACCCCAAAAATCCCCGCCTGCGGGTCGGGAGAAACCGACATTCCGATTATCCAGCCCAAAAGGCCGAGCACTGCTGCCATCAACATAAGCAGCAGGATTGAATTTCGCTTATTGGCCCTTATTTGCTCCCACATATAAAATTAATTTCCGAAGCTAACTTTTGGAACAGCTTTTTCGACGGAATCTTCTATTTCAAAAAAGTCCCGCTTTGCGAAATTAAACATTGACGCAATGATGTTCGACGGAAACATCTGGGTTTTGTTATTGAAGAACAGTACCTGGTCGTTATAAGCCTGGCGGGAAAAGGAGATTTTGTTTTCCGTGCTCGACAGTTCTTCCTGCAGAGCAAGAAAATTCTGGTTTGCCTTTAAATCGGGATAAGCCTCGACCGTAAGCAGGAATTTGCTCAGCGCCCTGCCGAGCACACCTTCGGCTTTGGCGGATTCGACAACGCTTTTGGCGCCCATCGCCTGACTGCGGGCATTTGTAACAGCTTCGAGAGTCCCGCGCTCGTGCTGCATATAGCCCTTTACGGTCTCAATAAGATTTGGTATCAGGTCGTGGCGTCTCTTGAGCTGAACATCAATCTGCGACCAGGCATTGTCAACCTGATTGCGCAGTCTGACAAGAGAGTTGTACATACCAATTATGGCAACAACAATAACAAGCGATACAAGAATAATTATCCCTATCATAAAACGTCCTTTCCGATTTTAAACTGCACTAAACTTATGAACAGTAAGATGTCTGTAAACATCACCCGGCTCAAGCGCCACAGAAGGAAAATCCGGCTGATTGGGCGAATCGGGAAAATGCTGGGTTTCCAGACACAAAGCACCATACTTTTTATAAACGGCTCCGGATTTGCCTTTTATGCCATCAAGGAAATTGCCGGTATAGAACTGGATTGCCGGCTCAGTTGTGTAAATCTCCAGCACCCTGCCGCATTTGGGCTCAACAACCTTTGCGGCATAAGAAAGCTCTGCCGGCGAAGGCTTGTTAAGAATATAATTGAAATCATATCCGAGTCTGAATTTTCCGATATTCTCGCCGATAGGCCTGGGCTCTGTAAGGTCAAATTCGGTATCCTCGACAGGTCTGATTCGTCCGTCAGGAATATAACTACCGTCAACAACTGTAATCCTGTCGGCATTTATATATATCTGATGAGAAAGGATATCACCCCCATTGTGGCCGGCAAGATTGAAATAGCTGTGATTGGTAAGGTTTACAATTGTTTTCTTGTCCGCTGCCGCTTCGTAGCTGATTTGCAGCTCGTCATCATCGGTCAGGGTATAAGTAACGGAAACATCGAGATTGCTGGGATAACCTTCTTCTCCGTCAGGACTTAAATATTTGAATATCACACCGCAGACATTGTCTTTTTCAAATGCCTGACCCTGCCAGGGAGCTCTGTTAAAACCCCTGATTCCGCCGTGGAGGTGATGTTTGCCGTCATTGGCAGCCAGTTTATATTCTTTGCCGTCAAGGGTGAATTTCGCATTAGCTATGCGATTGGCAAAACGACCGACAGTGCAGCCGAAATAGCATTTGTCATTCATATAGCCCGCAAGATCATCATAACCGAGAACAATGTCGGCCGGCCTGCCGCTTTTGTCGGGAACTTCGAGCGAAACAAGAGTCGCTCCAAATGAAATCAGCTTTGCCTTTAAGCCGGTTTTGTTCTTTAAAATGAAGAATTCGATATTTTTATTTTGGCTCAGACTTCCGAAACTTCCTTTTTCAACCGCCATTTTTCACCTCGCTTCCGCCGCCAAATATTTGCGACAGGAGTTTTATTACCTTTCGCTCCTTATCAAAACTGCCCTTTGCAAGAACCTGCGGCAGTTCTCCCCTGTCAAACCACAGGCCGTGCCCTTTCGGGCAGCGGTCAATAATAACAGGCTCATCTTCGCTGCCAGCGGTGAGTTTGCCTGCCCTGAGCTTGCCGAATGGGTCGAACCCGCCGGCATGAATTTTCTGCATTTTTTTCAGACATATCGGGCAGGAGCGAACTTTTTCCTTAACGCCAGGGGCGTGATGGAAAGAGCTTACAAGCTGTTTGGCCTGCCGTGCATCATTAAACAGCAATTCAAGTTCGCCCGCATCGAGCCAGATGCCGCCGCAGGCCGTGCAGTGGTCGACTTCGACCTGCTCAAGTTCCAGCACAATCATCGCACTTTTGCAAATGGGACAATCCATTTCACCACTTCTTTCGCCACCACAGCAGGCCGACCAGCAGGGAAGACGAAATCGCTATAATAAAAATAACCCAGAAGGCATGATAGAAGGGAGCCAGCGGAATACGAACATTCATTGAAAAAATGCTCACAATAAGAGTCGGAAGCATAATCGTAATAGTCAAGATGGTAAGGGCTTTGATGCGAATGTTGAGATTATTACTGATAATCGAGGCGCGGGCATCCATAAGGCTTGCCAGAACCTGTGAGAATATCTCGGTCTGATTAAGACACTGAGCGTTTTCAATTGAAATATCGTCAAGAAATTCGATGTTTTCCTGCGTGAGTTGTATTTTCGACGCATAACTTTTCAGCCTGCTTATCAAAGCAGAATTCGAGTGTATAGCATTAAGATAATAAACAAGACTTTTTTCAAGGGTAAAAAGGTTGAACAGATATCTATTTTCCATAGAGATATTTATCTGCTGTTCAAGCTCGCCGGAAATCTGGCTAATAGCCCTGAGATGTTCGACAAAATGCGAAATCGCCCTGTAGATAAGCTTGAGGGAAATATCGAGAAGTGAGGCAACCTTATTGAAAACTTTACCCTCGAATAAAGCCGTATCTTCAGAGAGCACTATCACCAAACGGTCGGAAAATATAAAAACGCCTGCCGAAAGCACCTTGAAAAGAAATTCATCCTGTGCGGCATAGTGCTTGGGATGTTTGAAAATCATCGCGATATGCTCCGGTTCAAACTCGAGCCGGCTGGGTTCGTCAGGGTCAAGCGAAGAAGCAAGGGTATGCTCATCTATTTTGAGCTGCTCGACAAGATACTTCCGCTCATTTTCATCCGGGGTGATATAAACGAACACAGAAGCATCATAGCCGCTGCACCCGACTAATTTGTTATCCAATATCTTCAGTGTTCTGAGCATACAAACATTCCGCTACTAATACTAAATTTGCAGCCGTTAACCAGTATAAAACCCTAATTCTAACAGTCAATCCCTCATTGCAAAAGAGAAAAATCCGTATTACACGACAAATTGCGCCCCTTTTAAATCTTTTGACATTTTTTTGCGCCGGTCTTACAATTACAGGGAAACTAATGAAGAAAGGACTAAAATGGAATCAATAGAAAATACTTATCCGCCAAATCCGCCATCACAAAGCTCCGGCAAAGGTATCGGCTGGAAGATATTTTTCGGAATTATCTTAGGCTTCTCGATAATAGCCAATCTGGCGCTAATTGTCGCCCTTGCAGCGTCGGTAATCGTATTTACAGCCGGTAGAAACGAGTCATTCCTCGAAAAAGCTCTGGAAAAAGGGTCCGGCTCGAACAAAATTGCAGTCATCAAAATTGAAGGTATCATCGATAATAAACTGGCGGAAGATGTCAGCCAGCAGATAAAAACCGCTAAAAACGATAAAAACGTAAAGGCTGTAATCTTCCGAACAAACAGCCCCGGCGGCGGAGTCGGCGCCAGCGACCGGATTTACGACCAGATTTGCAGATTCCGGGCGGAAACCGGCAAACCTGCCGTCGCCTTTATGGAAACCGTTGCCGCTTCAGGCGGTCTTTATACATCCTGCGGGTGCGACAAAATCATCGCCGAACCTACTACAATCACAGGCTCAATAGGCGTAATAATGGGACATCTTGTCCTTCAGGACCTCTTCGAGATGAAACTCGGTATAAAACCCGTAATTGTCAAATCTGGTCCAAAGAAAGATTGGCCGACATCATTTGAGCCGGTAACTGAAGAACAGATTGCATACCTAAATCAGAAATTGATATGTCCCGCTTATGAAAGGTTTGTAAGCATCGTGGCAAAGTCAAGAAAAGACCTACTGACAACAGAACAAGTCACTGCCCTTGCTGATGGGAGCATCTATGGCGCATCGGAGGCACTGGAAAACAAACTGATTGACGAGATAGGCTATATGGAAGAAGCGATTGCGCTTGCCAAATCACTAGCGGGAATCGAAAACGCGAAGGTTGTTGAATACGAAAAGCCCTTTTCTTTTGAAAGCTTTCTGGAAGCAAAAAGTATTTTCAAACTCGACAGAAATACTCTTTATGAGTTTACAACGCCGCAATTAATGTATCTGTGGGGTGCGGGTCTGGCGCAATAAGAATAAAACCAGCCGCTCGATGCGGGATTATTTTCTTTTCCTAATCAGCCCCAAAACGCTGAGACTTAGAATTCCAATCGTCGCCGGTTCGGGAATATTAAACTCTGCTACAGCCACGGTCATATTATCCATGCCCCAGCTTTCATCAGAAATATCCTGAAGCCCAAATCCGGCAAAGTTAAGTGCTAATGAACTATCAGAATGTTTAAAGGTGAAGCTTAAAGAATAGGCAGAATCACCATAGAACTCATAGCCGAGCGTGTTTATCTCTGAAGCACCTGTATAGGCCGGATATTCTTCCGAACCAGAATAAGAACCCGGATAAGACTGCAGATGGCCATCTTCCCCGGTATTACTAAAAGTCGTTCTCATCAATACAGGACCATTATTTACACTAAGCTGCCAAATGTCCGGCCCCCAATCAGGGCTGGTGCCGTCCCAGGATTGTATTACAAACAAATCAAAAGATACTGTAATAAATTCATGCGAAGGCAGATTATCAAGAGATAAAGTAACAAAGTCATCATTGGCAAACTGACCGAGGAACCTCCTGCCGTCCGCAGGGGTTATATCCGTTGACGCATTTGACCATTCTGAACCGACAACAGATTCAAAATCATTCGAATAAATAACACCGGCATTTGTCGTTCCTGCCGTCAAAACTATTGCAATGCCGGCCAAAACCATCGGCAAACAAATTTTAATTAACTTTTTCATTTTACTTCTTCTTATTTCCAATTTTCCTAAATACTTTTAACTTCTTCGCATACATACTCATCCGCCTTTGCTGAAACTACGGCAGACAAGGCGGATATATCCACCTCTTCCTCGCAAAAATACTGTTTGTGATTGTGTACGATGTGCTTCTGATGGTGTTTACGGCGATTGGATAACGACAATGCAGCGATTCCCAGCGCCCCCCAGACCAGCGCGGTTATGTCGGCAATGATAGTGTCGCTGAGCGAAACGTCCCAGTCATAGGGGTCAAATGATTGCGGCTGCATCTGATTGGCATTTGCTATGCCGCCGATTGCCAAAATCATCGCTGCTGTCAAACAAACGAGTGTATTTCTTTTAATCATATCTAAAACTTCTTTCAAAATAAGTCCGAATACAGAGAGTCTCTACCATTACAAACCCCCATATAAATATAGGAATTAAAATCGACAATGCCAAACGCGAGGCAAATAAAATTCGCAAAGGTCTGGTAATATGATAAATTGGGATTAGCTTTAAGCTTTGAACTTTAAATTTTTTCTACCGGACAGGAAAATTCCCATCACAGCAAAAATCGCCATTGAAGATGGTTCCGGTACTTGTGCCGGTACTTCAACAATGAAATCCTGCGAACCTATACGTGAAAGCGACCTTAATTGAGCCATAGGGCCGGTACCATCAAGGCTATGCAGCCAATTGTTGGCCGTTTGATAGTCGAGATTTGTCGCCTTAAAACCTCTGCTGCCGCCAGTTCCGTCAATCGTAACATTCCAGCCGGAAGATGAAGCCGGAAGGTCTTCATAAACAATTTCCCAGACAGCAGCGGCAAAGGCTTCAGCATTGCTCTTTTGCTGCGAAGTATAAGTTCCGCCGGCAGCCCAGGCAGGGTTATAAAATCTGCCCCAAAGCTCCGCCAGAAATGCGGCCTTCTGCTGCCCCATCGGTCCACCGAGAAACATCGTCGGTCTGGGGCCATCCTCAAGCATAAGTACATCATAAGTCTGACTGCCGCTCGCAAGATATTCGGAAAGGTCCATACAAAAACCACCAATTGTGCCATTGTTAAGCAGCCCGCCATCACCGGTACCGGCAGTTTTGTTGAACAGAAAAACGCCGGCATAAACAGTCAGACCGTTCCAGCCGCCACCCCAGATTGTCATCGTATCTTTAGCGCCATATCCGATATTAGACATCGTAACCGTGCCGTATATTGGTGTGGCATAAACCTCTAAAGCTATCAAAATCGCTAATACCAAAGCGAAAATGCATTTCTTAATCATTCCCCAAAAACCCCCTAAAATAAATCAAAATTCAATATATAAAGTCTCTCCCAATACAGAGACTAGAGACTCTTTAAATATATACGAATTAAAATCGGGTAATGGCCAACGCCAGGCAAATAAAATCTGGAGCGTCCGGTAAAACATCTAAAAGGCTTAAACCGAAGGGATTTCCTCTGAAAAAATTTTAAAAATTTTTTCGGTCGGTCTAAATAAATCAGCAGAACACGGAGGGTAAAAATAAAAATAGGAGAGAAAAAATATACCTGAAATACTATTTACTTTGTCTCATTATCCACAACCATCCAGGAAACAGCGTAAGGAGTGAAACGGTCCGGCAAATCAGAAACCAGACTATTGGATATGACAAATTCATACTCAGAATTAGGGTCAAGAGCAGTATAAATATGCTCAACATTGTCCACAGAACTATTACTATAATCTACAAGCTGACCACGGCCATTGGCATCGACCACCCAAAGCTCAAGCTGTAAATCCGCCCAGCTTTGCCAGACTGGAGCAAAAGGATATTCGTCTTCATAAACTCTGTTCCAGACAAGTGTTAAAGAAACATACGGGTTTTTAAATCCATCCGCTTTGAAGCGGTAAGCCTTCTCGGCAATGTAATTTGGCTCAATTGAGGTTGTGTCCCAACCGGATGAAGCTACAATACCGTCCTGCTGCATACCAGCCGTAAGGACACTATAAGCGGCAAAGCCGTCAACCATCCCGGCACCCTGACTGAAGTCGAGTGGATATTCGTAATCATCATCACTTTGCGGAAAACCTTTGTGCCAGCCCGCAAGTTTTTTCGCAGAGGTCATCAGTATGGATTTAAGGACACAATTACTCGTAAAAGGAGATACCGCAAACTGCAGCGATGGCTCACTCCTGGCTTTCTGGATAAGCAGTGAAGCAACCCCCGTAACAACAGGAGCAGCAAAACTTGAATAGTCTCCCGAAGGCCTGTAAGAATTTTTTGTGCCTGCAACGGCAACAAGGCAATTACCCGGCGCGACAATATCAGGTTTACATCGCCCATCAAGAGTAGGTCCTGCCGTCGAATGGTTCACGTCAGGAACTCCAAAGCTGGAAAGCGAATCTGTTGAATCCGCTACGCCAACAGCAAGAACATTTGAGCCTGCTGCAGGATATAACGGCAAGTCATAAGAATCTTTTCCATTGCCGATGGCTGCTATTACCAGAAAACCAAACTGTTCGGCCATTCTGTCTATACCCCTCGTCCACCAGTCCTCAGACGCCCAGCCAAAACTCATCGTAAGCAAATCGACCTGCGGCCAGCCGCCCGGAAAAACAAACTCCTCAAGAAAATGGCGAAACTCATAAACATCAAGCCCCGCATAAGGACAAGCGCCTTCATAGGAAAAATTGCCCAGAGGCGATAAATACGCATTAGGGTCAAGGCCTGCCAGGATTGAAGCTATAGCGGTTGAGTGACCTGATACGCCGGTATCGCCGGTTCCACTGTCATAAAATCTTATCTTTATATCATTGAAACTGTTATGTGAAATATCCGGCCTATAATCATTCTGCGGCTTTGAACCAACATACGTATCGCTTCTGCAAACAAGGCCGATATCTACCCCAATGCCTGTAAGATTCGGGTCGATACTCCTGACTTTATACACGCCGGCAACATCAAGAGCCCCCGGCTGTTCACCAGCGGCCACCGCCAGAGTCGTGCAGAACAATAAAACCACTACAAAATTTAACAATCTACAGGTCAAAAAATTACCCTAAAAAATCAAAAAAGACTCAGGAGCATTGTATCATATTTTACTTATCTTTTCCAGACTATCCGATTTAATTTTTAAGTCTTTATAATTACATAGGTAACGATAAAAACAAAGGTTGTTTTGTGCGCTTGCTAAACAGGGTCTTAGTTGATATACTCTCTACTACTGTTTCGGACTTCTGGAATACAGGATTGAGTAAAAATATGGAAGTTCTTTTAAGCTCCGATAAAATCGCTGATTGCATTACCGCTCTGGCCGATGAGATTGTCTTAAAAACAAGCAAAGGCGACAAAATCGCTGTTATCGGAATTCGGAGCAGAGGCGAAATTCTCGCCAAACGCATAAGCGATATACTATCCAAAAAACTTAAAACTAAAATTCCCTGCGGCACCCTGGATATAACGCTCTATCGGGACGACATAAATAATCCTCATGGCGACAGTCAGCCAATTGTAAGAAGCACTGAAATAGGCTTCGATATCGACGACAAAATTATAATCCTCGTCGATGATGTTCTGTACACAGGCAGAAGCATACGGGCAGCAATGGATGCGCTGATAGACCTCGGCAGACCAAAGGCAATAAGACTGGCCGTCCTGGTCGAAAGAGCCGGAAGAGAACTGCCAATCGCGGCAGACTTCGCAGGTTTAAAAATAGATTTGCCCGCTGAAAAGAACGTACAGGTAAATTTTGTGGAATCCGACGGCAAAGACCGGGTGATAGCAATATGAATAAAAAGCAGATTATCTGGAAACACAAACACCTCATCGGACTGCGGGATTTTAGCAGAGAGGAAATCGAATATATTCTCGATACCGCCCATGGCTTTGAAGAGGTAAGCACAAGAAACATAAAAAAGGCCCCTACCCTCCGCGGCAAAGTTGTGGTAAATCTGTTTTTCGAAGACAGTACAAGAACCCGAAACAGCTTCACATTGGCGGCAAACAGATTAAGCGCAGATGTCATAGAATTTACCGAAAAAGTAAGCTCCACCAGCAAGGGCGAAACGCTGCTTGATACCGCAAGAAATCTCGAAGCGATGGGTATTGATATCGTTGTCATAAGGCACAGCGCAGGAGGCGCCCCGAAATTCCTGAGCAGAAATATAAACGCCTGCGTTGTCAATGCCGGCGACGGCTGCTGCGAACATCCGACACAGGGACTTTTAGACGTTTATACAATAAGAAAGATAAAAGACAGCCTCGAAGGGCTTAAAATAGCAATCGTGGGCGATATCGCCCATTCGCGAGTGGCGAGAAGCGATATTTATGCAATGACAAAACTCGGCGCTGAAGTTATTCTCGTAGGTCCGCCAACCCTGATGCCTGCAAAAGTCGAACAATTGCCGGTCAAGGTCAGTTATTCGCTGGACGACGTTATCGGCCAACTCGATGTAATCAATATGCTGCGGATACAATTTGAAAGGATGGGAGTAAATCCCTTCCCGTCAGTAAAGGAATACTCGCACTATTTCGGCTTGACCGTCGATAGGATGAAAAAGGCAAAAAAAGACATTCTTGTTATGCACCCTGGGCCGATTAACAGAGGGCTGGAAATGGAAAGTGAAGTTGCCGACGGCCCAAACAGCGTAATCCTGCGACAGGTAACCAACGGCCTTGCAGTAAGAATGGCTGTGCTGTTCCTTGTCAATCAAGGTGCAATGATGCAAGATAAAAAAGAGAGGCTCGAAGGACAATGAGCAAATCTTTACTGATAAAAAATGGTTTTGTAATCGACCCTGCCAACAAGATAAATGGCAAGGTCAATGTCTATGCCATTGACGGCAAAATTGCCGATGTCGGCAAAATCGATAAACAAGCCGATACGGTCATCGACGCCGCTGGCAAGCTTGTTGTGCCGGGACTGATTGATATACATGTTCATTTCCGTGAGCCGGGCGATGAGGAAGAAGAAACAATTGCTTCCGGCTCGGCTGCCGCGGTCGCGGGAGGATTTACTTCGGTAGTATGTATGCCGAATACCGAACCGGCAATCGACGAGGCAACGAGCGTCGAATATATTCACCGAATGGGCAGGCAGACAAGAAAAACACACGTCTATGTAATGGGCGCAATCACAAAAGGCAGGGCCGGCGAACAATTAGCAGAGATGGGATTTATGGTTCAGGCAGGCGCAATCGGCTTTACAGACGATGGAAGCGGCGTGCAGAATCCTGCCATGATGCTAAGGGCGCTTAAATACGCATCAATGTTCAAAAACATCGTCATAAGCCAGCACTGCCAGGATAATTCGCTTGCCGGCACCGGCGTGATGAATTCGGGTTATAATTCAACCATACTGGGGCTGCCGGGGATTGACCCTCTCGCCGAAGAAATGATGCTGTGGCGGGATATTCAGCTCGTCAGAAAAACAAATATGCGATATCACGTTCAGCACGTCTCAACGGCACGCTCTGTGGAACTTATCCGCCAGGCAAAAAAGGAAGGGCTGCCGATAACCTGCGAAGTTGCGCCGCATCATCTGCTTTTGACCGATGACGCCTGCTGCGATTACGACACAAATTATAAAGTCAACCCGCCGCTGAGGACCGAGGCCGATATAAAAGCGATAAAACAGGCGATAAAAGACGGCATAATCGACGCCCTCGCATCCGACCATGCACCGCATTTGAAAAGCGAAAAAGAGCTTGAGTTCCTCGCTGCCCCCTTCGGAATAGCAAGTCTTGAATGTGCACTTGGACTTTATATAAAGGCGCTAATTGAGCCGAAGATAATAGATTGGCCGCAGCTTGTCTCGATAATGGCTGAAAAACCCGCGAAGATAATCAGTGTTGATAAAGGCACTTTAGGCAAAGGAAAACAGGCTGATATAACCATCATCGACCCGGATTACGAATACACGGTTGACGTAAATAAATTCCATTCGAAAAGCAAAAACTGCCCTTATAACGGCTGGAAACTGAAAGGCAAAGTCGAATACACAATCGTCGGCGGAGAGATAAGATACTCAGCGCAGGAAAATTAAAGTGCTGATGATCGATGGCTACAATCTGCTGAGGGCGGTGCAGAACCTTTTGGAACAAGCCTCTGATTTTACTGATATTCAGCTTTGCCGAATGGTTGATGAATATCTTTACAGAACAAAAAAGAGAGGGCAAATTATCTTTGACGGCGTTGGGCCGAGAGATAAATCGGGCTTTAATAATTTGAGAAACCTTGAAGTTATTTTTTCAGGCACAATTCACGAAGCCGATGACGTTATTGAAAAACTGATTCGAGAAAATTCCGCCCCGAGAAATCTTGCCGTCGTCAGCAGCGACAGACGTATAAAAACCGCAGCGAATAAAAGAAAGGCAGACGCCGTTGACTGCGTCGATTTTTGGACAGAGGTAATAAAACAGCTCGAGAAAAAAAAGAAAAGACAGGCAGAACCGCCGGCAAAATTTTACGGCATAAGCGAAGCCGAGACGGAATACTGGCTAAGAGAATTCGGACTTCTAAAATAAAAAATGATTACAACTCAACACCCGCAGAGTCACTATTATGGCCAAAAAGAATAATTCTTGACCGCACAACAATATAAATTATCATATTGTTTTAAAACATTTAAAGGAATTTTATGATGGCAAAGAAGATGACTTACGCCGTTTTAGTCGGCAACAGGGGCTTTTTCCCCGCCATACTTGCCAAAAAAGGACGGCAGGACATATTAAACGTTCTTAAAAATATCGGCTCTGACGCGATTTGCCTGACTGAAAAAGATACAAAGTTCGGCAGTGTTGAAACATACGCTGATGCGAAGAAATGCGCCGAGCTTTTTTCAAAAAACGCGGACAAAATTGATGGTGTCATCGTAACACTTCCGAATTTCGGCGATGAAAAAGGCGTCGCTGAGGTCATTAAAAGCTGCGGATTGAATGTGCCAATTCTAATTCAGGCTGAGCCTGACGATGCCGCGAAAATGAAGATTGCAAACAGGCGCGATTCATTCTGCGGAAAAATCAGCGTCTGCAACAACCTGAGGCAGTCCGGCGTTCCCTTCACTCTTACAAAAACACACACAACCAAAGTCAATTCGCCCCAGTTCAAAAAAGAACTGGACGATTTCGCATCGGTCTGCCGAATTGTCAAGGGACTTAAAAATGTAAGATTTGGGGCAATCGGCGCAAGAACAGGAGCATTCAATACCGTCCGCTATAGCGAAAAAATTCTTGAGCTTGCGGGAATCTCAACCGAAACGCTCGATTTGTCGGAAGTCTTCGGCAGAACCGAAAAATTAAAAGACAACGACAAAATCGTAAAAGACAAGCTGGTTTCTATAAAGAAATACGCTTCAACCAAAAACGTCCCAAATAATGCGATTTTGAAAATGGCAAAATTCGCCTGTGTTGTCGATAACTGGGTAAAAGACCTTAATCTTGCGGGCACCGCGATTCAATGCTGGACAAGCGTTGAAGAATTTTTCGGCGTTGTTCCCTGCACGATTATGAGTATGATGAGCCAGGGCCTTTTGCCGAGCGCTTGCGAGGTTGACATAACCGGCCTTCTGGCAATGTATATTCTTCAGCTTGCAAGCGGAAAGCCCAGTGCGCTGCTTGATTGGAACAACAACTACGCGAATAATCCCGATAAATGTGTGCTGTTCCATTGCAGCAATCTGCCCAAATCGTTCTTCAAATCGTCAAAGATGGATTATCAGGCAATCATAGCCGGCTCTGTAGGAAAACAAAATACTTACGGCACAATTGTCGGCAAAATCGCTCCGAACAAAACGACCTTTTGCCGAATGACAACAGACGATACCTCCGGAATAATCGCAGGCTTCGTAGGTCAAGGCGAATTTACCGCAGACAAGCTCATCACTTTCGGCGGCTATGGCGTGATGAAGGTTAAAAACCTCCAGTCGCTTTTGCAATATATCTGCAAGGCAGGGTTTGAACATCACGTCGCTGCAAATATCAGCTCCAAAGCCGATGCTATTGCAGAAGCCCTTGACAACTATCTTGGCTGGGAAATTTATCGGCACCGATAAAAAATGAGACTGCTGGCAAAAAAATCTCGACTTCGCGGCACTATCGCTATTCCCGCGTCCAAATCGCATACCATACGCGCGGTGGCAATTGCCTCTCTCGCAAAGGGGCAAAGTCTTGTCAGAAATCCCCTGATTTCAGACGACGCGATAAGCGCCGTCAATTGTTACCGCCTGCTCGGCGCTAAAATAGACTGCACAGATAAAAACTGCTGGAAAATCACAGGCACTTCGGGAAACTTAAAAGTTCCTGATAAAATCATCGACGTAGGCAACTCCGGCACAACATTACGATTGGCCCTCGGCTCAGCCGCACTTGCTCCAAAAGGGCAGAAAATAACCTTCACCGGCGATGCGCAAATACAGACAAGGCCGCTGAAACCTTTGCTCGATTCACTGAATGACCTTGGAGCGAAGGCAAGATGTCTGAAAAGCAACGGTTCCGCTCCTGCCGAAATAGAAGGACAGCTTATCGGCGGCAAAACCACTATCGAATGCTTCACCAGTCAGTATTTAAGCAGTCTTCTGCTTGCGACACCGCTGGCACAAAAAGATACCGAAATCATTGTGCCGCTGCTCAATGAACCTGATTACGTAAAAATGACTCTCGACTGGCTCGGCTGGCAGAATATTAAATACGAAAATCAGCAAATGAGCCGATTCAAAATTAAAGGCGGCCAGCAGTACAAGGCCTTTGACAGACAGATACCGGCAGATTTTTCAAGCGCAACATTCTTTCTCTGTGCCGCTGCGATACTTGATGCGGACATAACAATTACCGGCCTTGATTTTTCAGACAGTCAGCCCGACAAGGCTGTCGTTGACTATCTTAAACAGATGGGCGCGAAAATCGAAGTTACTCCAGCCGGCGTTCATATAAAATCAAGTCAGCTTAAAGGTATTGAAATTGATATGAACAGAACACCTGACGCCCTGCCTGCAATGGCGGTAACTGCGGCATTTGCCTCCGGAACCACAAAATTTTTGAATGTCCCGCAGGCGAGAAAAAAAGAAACCGACCGGATAAAATGCATGGCTGAAGAACTGGCCAAACTGGGGGCAAAAGTCGAAGAACTACCCGACGGGTTGATTGTCCATCAAAGCAAACTCAAAGCAACTGAACTTGACGGCAGAGGCGACCACAGGATTGTTATGGCTCTTTCACTTGCGGCAATGGCTATTGAACAGCCCTGCACAATCGACACTGCAGAGGCGATGAACGTAACATTCCCGGATTATGTCAAACTGATGAAACAATTGGGAGCAGATATAAATTTATCTTGAACAATAGAACTTTCCTTTTTATACTTTCACAGTCGAATTACCTATAAGAACAGGAGATATATAATGTTAGGCTGTCATTTTGGAAAGATGTTTCAGGTAACCGTCGCCGGCGGGTCATATCAGGATGGACTGGCCGCCGTAATACAGGGCCATCCCCCTGCTATGGCGATAACCGAGCAGGAAATTTACGGCGATTTGCTTTTGCGAAAGCCCGGAGCGGATGAATTAAGCTCACCTCGCAAAGAGCCTGATTTGCCGATAATCTATACCGGCGTCAACGCCGCGGATACCGTAGAGAACGCAAAAAATAAGGGTCTAACCAATGGCACGCCGTTAACTATTCTTATTCCCAATCTCGACAGGCACTTTGAACATATTAAGCAGTATCAAGACACCAATCGCACACCTCGGCCGGGACACGCCTCTTACGCATCCTTTATAAAGTATGGGCCGGCTGATGATGCAATCGGCGCAGGGTTTTTCAGCGGCAGGTATACTTCAACTATTGTGGCGGCAGGCTGCATCGCAAAAAAAGTGCTCCAGAAGTGCGGCATAGAAGTCTTCGGCTATGTAAAGGAACTCGCATCGGTCCGCTGCGGCAATATTGACAGTGCGAAAGCTCTCAAATGTACACAAAATTACAAAAAGATGAGGCGAGAACTTGACCCGTTTTATCAGGAAATTTACGTAAAGGGAAGAATAACAAATGAAATGAGATTTCTTGAAAAAATGGCGGTTTTCGCTGAGATTGAAAACCAAATCGACAAAATACGCGACAAAGCACCGAAAATAAGTCCTGAAAAAATAAGGGAAAAATACGGCGTTCACCCCGTTCTAAACTGTCCGGACATTCAAACGGCAGAAGAAATGGTAAAGGCCTGCAACAAGATTTCCGCAGGCGGCGATTCGGCCGGCGGCGTTGTAGAAGTTATCGTCAGGGGCGTTCCTGTCGGTCTTGGAGAGCCGATATTTGACAAGCTCGATGCGGAACTTGGCAAAATGCTTGGAATTGGCGCAGTCAAGGGCGTTGAAATCGGAGCAGGTTTTGCCGTAAAAGATATGACCGGTTCTCAAAATAATGACCAGATGCGAGCAGAAAAAGGTAAAGTGGTCTTTGAATCCAACAACGCAGGCGGAATCACCGGCGGATTGTCAACAGGACAGGAGATAATAATAAGACTTGCTGTAAAACCGACGCCGACAATAGACAAACAGCAGCATACCATCGACAAATACACGCTCGAAAATAAGATGCTGGCAGCGATTACACGACGAGACCCGACAATTGTAGCACGCGTCTGGCCGGTAGCGGAAAACTATACCGCGATGATTATTCTGGATAATCTGCTGATGCACTACGGCTATCAGGCCATAAAACAAAAATTTGAACAATAGGTCATAAAAAAAAGGCCGACATTAAATCGGCCTTTTTAATTTTCCTTAAAGATTCACAACTACTCAAGCGGTGCAAAATAATCCCGTTCAACTTCTTCCTGAAGAATAATGCTCGGCTTTACAAGCACCAGCAGCACTTCCTGGTCTTTGATTTTGCTGCGGGAACTGAACAGTCTTCCCAAAAGCGGCACTTTCGAAAGGCCCGGAACACCCGCCTCTTTGTTGATTTCAGCACCGAGTTTCTGGCCGCCAATCAACAATGTACCGCCGTCCGGCACACTTACACGCGTCTGAACCGTGGAAGTCTCCGCAAGCGGCTGTTGAGTCGGGAAAGCATTGCCCTGTGCATCAAAAACATCGAAATCCTGCAAGTCAACTTTTTGATAACTGGTCTGAATATAAAGAATAATATATTTTTTATCAGCGCTTATCGTTGGAATAACATTTAACAGCACACCGCCTATAGCTGGTTGACCCGCCGTAGGCTGTGAAATTATTCGCGTCGGCTGGTTTTCGCCTGTTAATTCTGTAAACGTATAATTTTCAATATAGGGGATTTGTTTAGTTAAGGAGATAGCTGCTCTTTCTCCGCTGATGACGGTAACCCTTGGCGCGGTGAGTACTTTTGCATCCTTATGTGCTTGTGTCGCTCTTAAGAAAAATGTAACAGCCAAGTCATCAAGTATTGCATTTCCATACGTAAGACCGCCGACAAGATCAAGTGCAGGCGGCACAGTTCCTCCGCCTGTTGTAAAGTCGGTCGCCAGGCTGCCTGGAATACCTGTTGAACCCGGAGTTGTAAACGCGTGTGAGCCAAAGTCGAGATGCGTATTGCCAAATTTACCAAGCTTACTTGTGGCTATATTCATCGAACTAATACCAAAACCGATATCCTCAAGAAAGTTTTCTGTAACAAACAGGAACCTGGCTTCTATCGACACCTGCTGACCGAGCGATTCACGCAGGCCTTTCAGAAGCTCTTGAATCTGCTCATGAATTTTAGGCGTCTGACTTATAATAAGTCTGGAGCTCTGAAAGCTGATGGTGCCTTGTCCGCCGTTGAGCAACCAGCTCATAGGCTCAATTGATTCCTGAATCATCTGTATTACAATCGTAGCATTATCCAGGCGTTCCTGATCCAACTCTACCTGCGTTGTAGTTTCCGTAGTAGGAGCTGATGTCGCCTCCCCCGGCGTCCACACACCGGTTCTGAAATCTGCCTTTAAGTCGACAACTTCGGTAATATCATAAACACGTGTAACCAGCTTGGCTGGAAGCACCCCTGTTGTAGCTATCGTTATAATTCCGTCTTCAACAGCAAAATCTATCGGCGTAGCACTGCCGGAAATCGTATCCAACAGTTCCTTCAAGGCCTTACCGAGCGGAATGCCGCTAAGCCCCTGCATTCCGATAACCGTGTCAGCTTCAATGTATGCGTTTTCCTCAAGGTCTTTCCAGCGAACAATAATTTTCAGCGGCGGGTCAATAGAAGTCCTGATTGTATCAATGGCTTCATTAAACGGCGTATCCGGAGTAAGAGCGCTTAAGTCAACCAGCATTTCGAGCTGTTTGTAAACCGCGGCATCGACGGCAGAAAGACCGCTTATCGCTTTTGCCTTTCTTGCGGCTATGTCCTGCCAGTTTCTCGGAAGGGTAATCAATTCCGCATGCGGAATCATTGATTTTTGTGTGTCATAAAAAACATTTTCTTCTTCGCGTCCTATTTCCTTTTTCACGTCGAGCTGCCTGCGAAGATTGATAACATCCTCCAGAGTCTGCTTGTTTCTCAGGGCTTCCCTGTTAAGCGGGTCAATGGCTAAAAGGGTTTCAAGCTGGGCCAGGGATTCCTCATATCTCTGCTGCTCCTGGAATTCCAGAGAATGGGTCAGGAGGTCCTGAATTCTTTTCTGTCTGTCAGCAGTCTGCTGTGTGCGGAGTTTTTCTTGTGTGGTCTGAGCCTCGGCCTTTGTCTTCTTAGTCTTGAGATTATCAACTTCCGTCTGGCGTGTATTTATCTGGTCCAAAAGCTGCTGCAAAGAAGCTTTGTATTGAGCATAATCAGTATCGCCAAGCAACAGTTTATTCTTTTCAACGATTGTCGATGCGCGGTTAATTTCATCTTTTGCCTTTAGGAAATCTTCCTTATCAGCATACTCTTTCGCTTTTGCAATGGCTTCGTTTACAACAGCCTTTGTATAGCTCTGCTGAATACGCTGTTTTTGCCTGACAACCTCAATATAATCTTCTTTTGCCCTTTCCGCAGCGGGAACTTGAGGTTGCACCTGCTGAGGCTGTAACGGCTGAGAAACTTCGATTCCAAGATTGGGCTCCTGCCCAACGGGTGTAACGAATTCCGGCTGGACTTCCGTCTGTTCTACAGGCCGCGGTGACGGTTGATTAATGTCGCCGGCTTCCACAGGAACAAACTCGATATATTCGGGATTGACTGCCGGCTGCTGTGCCTGGGGTTGTATCTGAACCGGCTGCTCAACAACAACCGGCTCTGTCGGCTGTGTTGTCGTCGGCTGTTCAACAACATTAGGCTCTGCCTGCTGTGTTGCTGCCGGCTGCTCGACAACAACCGGTTCTGTCTGATGCACCGGTATTGTCTGCTCAACGCCTTGACCTGAAATCTGATTGACATCAGGCCTTGATGGTGAACTCAACTTTTCAAGAAGTGTGTCAAGCTTACTTGCATCAGAAACACTCAAATACTGTCTGTATGCAGCAGCTTTACCAAGAGTTTCTTTTGCGTTGTCATACATGCCGCGTCGGTATTGTTCGTAACCTACATCAAGCAGTTGTTTACCTGTTTGTCGAAGAGTCTGAACTTTTGCGTCCTTTTCATCGGCAGCAAAACCAAGCGAAACCGCCGACAGACAAATCAACAGTACTGCCAGAACAATACCTAACGACAACCTTGCTCTCAATATAGCAATGGCCACTGGTCGTCTCCTGAATATAATAGTCAAATAACAGCCGCCCAAAAAATGTTTTTCTTACGCAACTGTCCGGTTTAATACATCTTATAAATCTTACGACTGTTGCTGAGTTTAGCTATCTTAACACAGATTTTTACTTTTTTCAAGCTAAATTTCTTTAAAACACTTCTTTGACAGCATTTCCTTTTCGGAATGGATTTTTACAGTAAAATCCATTATTATCGTCGGTAATAGTCATCGGCTTATAACCGCTGACTTTAGAGTAAAAAATTTAAAAAATCGGCTGAACAAGCTGACCAGATATATCTGATAATTCACTATTTAAACTGAACTTATGGCAAAATCAGCAATTATATACAAACCGTTAGCCTTGGCGATGGAGACATCAGGGAGGCTCGGCTCAGTAGCAATCGGTTACGATGGGAAATTATCGGACGAAAAAACCTTTTCAGCCCCCCTTCGGCACAGCGCAGAATTATTTAATACGATAATTGAACTTTTAGAAAAATCAGGTAAAAGTGCTAACCAGACAAATCAGGTCTTTATTTCTATTGGTCCGGGCAGCTTTACAGGCATAAGAATTTCAGTAACAGTTGCGAAGATGATGGCATTGGCTGCACAGAGCAAAATTGTTGTAGTAAATACCAGTGATGCGATGGCTCTGAACGTTGATGACAGCAGCATAAAAAAAATTGCTACTATTATTGACGCAAAAAGAGACCAGTTTTTCATCGCAGTTTTTGAAAGAAAAAACAACTCCTGGGAAAAAATCCTGCCTGACTGCCTGATGACTGCGGAACAATTCAAAGTAAAATTTGACAACGAACCGATATGGCTGCTTGGCGAAGGTCTGCTTTATTACGCTAAAAAATTTCAGACTGATAACATAAAAATACTCGACAAAGAATACTGGTCGCCAAGGGCGGCAAATGTCTTTGAAATCGGCTCACAAATGGCGACGGAAGGAAAATTTTCCGACCCTGTCAGCCTCGTGCCGTTTTATCTGCGCCGACCAGAAGCCGAAGAGAACTGGGAAAAGAAAACTCTCAGTAAAACCGGGGGTTAAATATTTTTATTATACCATTGCTCCAAATAATGTTAATGCGCTCGCTCTATCGATTTGAACTTTAACAAACCGGCCTGCCAAATCCGCCGAACCGTTAAATACGACTATATAATCCCCTGCCGTTCTGCCGATAAGTTGGGGATATTCTTTTTTGCCAGTCTCATCAAGATGAGATTTTTTACTCGTTCCTTCAACCAGAACTTTTACAGTCTTACCTATAAAAGATTTATTTATTTCTGCACTTATTTTTTCCTGAATAGCGAGAAGTTCGGTGTTTCTTTGCTTTTTTACTTCCATCGGAATATTATCAGAAAGTTTATCGTCCGCCTTTGTGCCGGGGCGGGGAGAATATTTAAAGATAAAACAGTTTTTATATTGAGTCATTTTGATAAGTTCAACGCTTTTTTGAAAATCTTCTTCCGTCTCACCTGGAAAACCTACGATAAAATCGCCCGCAATGACAATATCCGGCACAATCTGCCTTGCCTTTTGGAGCAAATCAAGATATTCGCTGCTGGTATAATGCCTGTTCATCGCCTTTAGGATTTTATCTGAGCCGCTTTGAGCGGGAATGTGCAAATATCGGCAGATTTTCGGCAAATCAGCCATAGTCTTAAAAATTCTCTCATCAAAATCTTTCGGATAACAGGTAACAAACTTAATCCACTCAATGCCGTTGATTTTGCTTATCTCGTAAAGTAAATCCGCAAAAGAGAATCCATTGTAACAATATGAATTCACTGTTTGCCCAAGCAGCGTTACCTGTTTCACGCCGGTCTCGGCAAGTTTTTTAATCTGAGCGATAATTTTTTCAGGTGCTCTTGATACCTCCGGCCCGCGGACATAAGGAACAACGCAATAAGAACAGAATTTATCACAGCCGTGCATCACACGAACATACGCCTGTGCAGGTAAATTATTTTCTGCTGAATCATACATCTGTTCAAAATTATCGAGTTCCTGCAATTGCTCCTGTGAAGGTTTTTGCCTGATATCACCGCTTGTATCGCTTTGCTTTTGGATACTGCCGACGGCATTATTCACCAAATTTACAAGTTCCGGTATTTGCAGCGGTCCGCAGACAATATTCACCGCTTCGCGGCTGAGCAAATCATCCTTAAGCCTTTGAGCCATACAGCCGAAGACGGCAACGATTATATTCGGACGGGTCTTTTTTATATGTTTTAAATGTCCCAGCAATGATAAAACTCTTTCCTCGGCGTGATTACGAACAGAGCAGGTATTAATGAGAACAACATCTGCCTGGCCAACCTGCTCGGTCAATTCGAAACCGGCCTGCAAAAATGAATTGACTACCAGATTGGTATCAAGTTTATTCATCTGGCAACCGTAGGTTTGCACAAAAATTTTCATTTCTTATTTCCTTTGTTTTTTGTGCAAACCTAAGCACGGTTGCTCCCGCGTATAGTTTTGCCAAAGCAAAACTGCGGGAGCACCCAAAAAATCTCTTGAAAACCTTATCATAAGTTGCCTTTTTGTTTTTCTGAAAACCTAAGCATGGGTGCCACAATTACATTGATTGTTGATTTCATAAATTCTTATAAGTTCTTCTTTTTGCTGACGAGTTAATTTCTTAATATTTTTTTCTCTATTTAAAGCATTTTTATAATACCGGTATTCTTTGGCATAAACCAATACTACCGGTAATTTATTTCTAAGATATTTTGCTCCATTACCGCTATTATGTAAAGCAATACGTTTTCCCAGATTATTAGTGTACCCCGTATAACATGTCCCGTCTTTACACCTAACGATATAAACCCAGTATTTTCCTTTACGAATCGGTACCTTTGACATAATTTTTTTCATTGTCTTACTTATTCCTGTGTCATCTTCATCCCCAACGAAACGATTTTTTCACGGACATCGGGGCACTTTTTCGAAATATCACCTGAAACGCCTGCGTTTGCGACAAGAATAGATTCAAATTTCATCCCAGTATATTCCGCTGTCAGGGCAAAAGGTTTTTCAAGGGCATCAAGACCTATATTTTCAAATGCGCTCGCCAGAAGGACAAGGGTTTTCCCTTTTAATGGCGTTTGCATTGTGCCGGCGTCATTGTCCCATTTATAAAGCGAAAACATCCTGTCGAAAATTATTTTAAGCTGTGCGCTTGCGCTGAAAAAGTAAAGCGGCGTAGCTATTACAATTACATCGACATCCGCCATTTTGGCCAAAACAGGTTTTGCCCCATCTTCAATGCAGCATTCGTATTTGTCAATTGTCTGGCATTTTCGGCAGGATGTGCAGCCCAGCGTCTTATATTTAAGAAAAGCGGTGCGGACAATCTCGACATCAGCTCCTTTCGAATGAGCACCCTGACTGAACCAATTCACCATCGCAGCGGTGTTTCCATCTTTTTTAGGGCTTCCATTAAGTATCAGGATTTTTTGAGGCATAAAATTATCCTTTGCAATTTCTTGAATATTAAATAATAAGGCATAAATGCAAAAAAAGAAAGCATCTTCAAGCCCAGCGTTAACGGTTCAGTCGCGTTTTCTGCCGGAAAGGTGGACGATATCTCTGAGCTGTTCGACATTTTTTGCGGCGAACCATCGCTTTTCAAACCCCGGTTCGCTGACAATATGCGCAATCGACATAAGTGCCCTGAGGTGGTAATTTCTCTCATCGGAGGAACCGATTAGGACAAATACGGTCTTTACAGGTTCCTGCAGTTCGGAAAAAATCACGCCTTTCCGGCAGCGAACAAGTAAAATCTCAAAAACTTTTTGGCCTTCTACAACAACATGCGGAATAGCAAGACCTGGCTTTATAATGGTTGCGGACTCTTTTTCCCTCTGTATAAAGAGTTCATAAAGCTTATTTGCGTCAACATTGAGCTTTTTTGATAGGACCTGCGAAACCTTGTGGAAAAGGTCTGTCGCACAGATTTTCTCATTTATATCAAGAATAATGCAGTTTTCGATAAGCTCATCAAATCTGTCCATTATTATCTGGTCGCGCTGCAGAGCAAGTTGCTTTAATTCCTCCTCAAGACCGGTCCTCTCGATATGCCTTGAGACGATTGTTTTGACAAGATAGACGATTGCCGACTGGCGGTCAATACGCTTCTGGACATAAAATAGATACCAAACCATAGCGATAACCGCAAAGACGCCTGTCATTACCAGCGGCACATAGCCCATCTCAAAAATTAGAAACAGATACACTATAATTATCACAATTTCCATCCACGGCGTAAAAGGTGCCTTGAAAGTAGGCCGATACGCCTGAATACCGCTGTACCGCATTATAATTACCGAAGCATTCATCAGGATGAACATAACAATCATTATGGTAGATGCGGTCTTGACAAGATTTTCGATGGAAAGAGTGAAAATCACGAACAGCATAAAACCTGCGGTCAGCAGAAGCGACCAATGCGGCGTATGAAACTTTTTGCCTGTTTGAGAAAGAAACTGAGGCACAAGACCGTCACGGCTCATAGCCATAGGAGTTCGTGAAGCACTTAACAGCCCCGCATTGGCGGTGGTTGCAAAGGCAAGAAAAGCACCGATGCCAATCAGGATTTCTCCTGCAGTTCCAGCAACAGCTTTCGCAGCAAATTCAATCGGCGTAAGAGAACCGCTCAAAACTTCCGGCTGCAGCACCCCTACTATTGCGAAAACAACCAGCACATAAAGAACATTTACCACAAAAAAGGCCAGGAACATACCAAGCGGAATATTTCTCGAACTATTATGTATTTCCTCGGAAACATCAATAACCTTTGTGAGTCCGCCGAAAGATACAAAAACCATACCGGCAACAGCGAACATATTTTTCGTACCGAACGGCAAAAAAGGTGAAAACTTATGCGACTCAACGAACGGTACCGCCTTAACTACAAATACAACCAAAATTGCAATAAGCCCCACTACAAGCCCGGTCTGCAGTCCGCCTGTTCCTTTGACGCTCACGAGATTAATCACAAGAAAGAAAAGACAGGCCGCAGCGGATACCATTTTTATAGTCATTTGATCGCTTTGAGGAAATAAAATCGTTGCCAAAGCTCCGATACCAATCATAGCAAAGGTTGCATTGAGTGCGATTGCAAGCCAGTTTGCAAGACCCGCGAAAGTGCCCATCAAAGGACCGAGACTTCGCTCGACAAAGAAATAACTTCCGCCGGCTTTCGGCATGGCGGTAGCCAGCTCGACCTTTGACAGCATCGAAGGAATCATCAAAAGACCGGCCAGCAGATAAGAGATAACAACGGACGGTCCCGCCTTTGCATACGCAAGACCCGGCAGAATGAAAAGACCGCTGCTAATCATCGCACCTGCAGCGATGCTGAAAACACTTAAAAGCCCCAATTGCTTTTTCAGCACAATCCATTCCTAAAAATTGAAGATAATAATAACCAGCAAACATCTTTTTGCAACCCAATAAACACTGTCCGAGAAAAAAATGTTCGTCCGATTTGTTCTTGACCTGCAGGACATATTGATATATTGAATATACCAGCTATTTCGATAAAGAATATTGAAAGGTTTATTGAATGAAGCTTGAAAAATTTTCCATCGGTATCGGCGACAGGTTCGCTCATCAGGGCAAGGCCCAGCTTGCCGCCATAATAAAAGCAAAACAGCAGGGCTGTAATATTGTCCCCGTCTGGAATAAATCCAACAGGGAACATTCCATCATCGGCACAAAGCCTGCCGACGTCAGAAAAGAGGCTGAGACGGCTGTAAAGGCGCTCGGCTGGAAAGACTCATATTATGTCGATGCAGACCATATAAATCTGAGTACCGTCGATTCGTTTATTGATTCGAGCAATTTCTTCACACTCGATGTCGCCGATTACATCGGCCAAAAATGCGAAGAAAAAGATTTGAAAGCCTTTGTCGCAGCCAACAAAAAATTCATCGGCAAAATTGAAATACCCAACATCGAAGGCAAATTAAACATAACACAAAACGACCTTGAAAAAATCGGGGCGAAATTTCTGCTTGCAGTAAAAAAGGCGGGCGAAATCTACAGGCACGTGGCAGAGAAAAAAGGTGCCGATAACTTTGTAACTGAAGTTTCAATGGACGAATCAAATCTGCCTCAAAGTCCTGTTGAGATGCTCTTTATACTTTCTGCTATTGCCGCAGAGAAAATCCCGGCCCAGACAATAGCGCCGAAATTTACAGGCAGATTCAATAAAGGTGTCGATTATGTCGGCGATATTGCACAATTTGAAAAGGAATTCAACGAAGATATCGCGGTTATCAATTTTGCGATTAAACAGTTCGGCCTGCCGGCAACTTTGAAATTAAGCGTTCATTCCGGCAGTGATAAATTTTCAATTTATACGCCGATTAAGAAGGCTTTGAAGAAATTCAGCGCCGGCCTGCATTTGAAAACTGCCGGCACAACCTGGCTTGAGGAAATCATCGGTCTTGCACTTGCAGGCGGCTGCGGCCTTGATATCGCAAAAGAAGTTTATAATCAGGCACTTGAGCATTTTGATGAGCTTTGCGGACCTTACGCAACGGTTATTGATATAGACAAGGCTAAATTGCCTTCACCTGACGAAGTTGCAAAATGGGACAGTGTAAAATACGCAAATACCCTGCGCCACGACCAGAAATGTAAGGACTATAATCCTAATTTCAGGCAGTTAATCCACGTCGGCTACAAAATCGCGGCAAAGATGGGGCACTGCTATATCGAGGCACTTGAAAAATACGAAGATACAATCGCAAAAACAGTTACGGAAAATATCTACGATAGGCACCTGAAGCGGATTTTCATTGACTGATTTAAAACCAGTAAAACTACTGCGTCTCAGTTTCTTTTCCTGACAATAGAACCACATCAGGTCTGCGAATGATTATCTCAAGGCAGGAGTCTGTGTCCGGCCGCAATTGACTGTAATCCCTTGCAAAAAAAGCGCCTGGAACAATCAGGGATAGCAGCACCTGGTACTGAACATGGTAGAGTGTGCTGCAAACGTGACTTGTAGCCAGACCGAGCTTTTGACAACACCGCAGGATTGGACAAGGGCTTTTCCACTTAATTATTAGTTCATCGCCTTGTTCACTTAGCACCTGGCCATGTTGAGGGATAAGGATGCTAAGATTTCCCTCGTAAAACACCTCAATAACTTTACGCTGCCATGTCGGCCACTTTTTACCTTCGTAGTTCTTTAAGTTTTTCCGGCACCAATCCAATTTGCTGCTGATTCGCTCGTTAATGAATTGTACTATTTTGTGCGGGTCATCAAGAATGCTGCCATAGTCCGGACAATGCTGAAATGTCACAATCCTGCTCTACTTTCTCAAGTCGGTTTATAACTTTCTTTTTGCTGCACTCAACTATATATTTATTACTCTCTAAGACGCACACCGTTTCATATCCAGTCAAAGATACCAACTCACGGCAGATTGTAATATACTACACATCTCTCGGGTCGTCAAACCCTCTTTTTATTTTGTGTTTTTGGATATACAAAACCCTGTTTCGTCAATCTTTTCCTTGCCTCAGGCCAATTAAAGAGATATACTGTTTTGTTTTTAAAGCCTAAAACTCGATTTCAGAAGGATTTTATGCCAATTTTCGAATATAAATGCGCTAATTGCGGCAAGGTAAGTGAATTTCTGGAAAAGGCTGATGCTAAAATCGACCATATCTGCCCTGCCTGCGGCGGTAAAAAACTGACAAAGCAATTTTCAACCTTTTCAGGGATAGTAAAGCAGCCTTCGGCAGCTTCAAAATGTCATACCTGCCCATCAGGCGGAACCTGCCCTCATTCAGGACTATAAAAACTATGGAAGAAAACAAGGGATTCTACAACTTCAACGAAATAGAGAAAAAATGGCAAAAGTTCTGGGAAACCAATAAGACTTTCGCCGCTAAGGACTGCGACAAATCCAGGCCCAAATACTACGTGCTGGATATGTTTCCATATCCTTCCGCACAGGGTCTGCACGTCGGACATCCGGAAGGTTATACCGCAAGCGACATCATCGCCCGCTATAAAAGAATGAAAGGCTTTAACGTCCTGCATCCAATCGGCTGGGACGCCTTCGGCCTGCCGGCGGAGCAATACGCTGTCCAGAGCGGCACCCACCCTGCCAAAACAACTCAGCAGAATATCGAAAATATGCGGCGGCAGATTAAATCACTTGGCTTTTCCTATGACTGGGACAGGCAGGTCGATACCACAGACCCGAAATATTACAAATGGACACAGTGGATTTTCCTGAAATTATTTAACAGCTACTTTGACGAAACCGAGCAAAAGGCAAAACCAATCTCCGAACTTATCAAAAATCTGGATGCGGAAAAATATTACATCGGGCCTGATAACGAAATTGTTTATGTCAGCCCTCTTCACGCGGTAACAGGAGAGCCGGGCGGAGCAAGAAAATGGTTTGAGCTTAGCAAAGAAGAAAGAGAAGAATTCATAAATGAACATCGGCTTGCTTATGAAGACGAAGTTCCGGTAAATTGGTGTCCTGAGCTGGGAACGGTTCTGGCAAATGAGGAAGTCATCGGCGGCGTAAGTGAACGCGGAGACTATCCGGTTATAAGAAAACCGATGCGCCAGTGGATGCTGCGGATTACAAAATACGCAGACAGACTTCTTGAAGATTTAAAATTCGTTGATTGGCCTGAGTCGATTAAAAAACTGCAAACCGACTGGATTGGCAAAAGTATCGGCGCAGAAGTCGATTTTAAGGTCGATGGTTTCGATGAAATAATAACAGTTTTTACTACCCGTCCTGACACGCTTTTCGGGGCGACTTATATGGTTCTTGCTCCGGAGCATCCGCTTGTCGATGAGATTGCAACAGACGGTCAGAAAAAATCTGTCGAAGAATATAAAAAACAGGCGCAAAGTAAAAGTGACCTCGACAGGACAGACCTCGCAAAAGAAAAAACAGGTGTATTTACAGGAGCTTTTGCAATCAACCCTGTTAATGACGAAAAAATTCCCATCTGGATTAGCGATTATGTGCTGATTAGCTATGGAACCGGCGCGATAATGAGCGTTCCCGCTCACGATGAGCGAGATTTTGAATTTGCGAAAAAATTTAACCTGTCGATTATTCCGGTAGTTGAACCGGCAGATAAAGCCCTTGCCCAGCAGGTTGAAAAAGGTGAATATTGTTTTATCGGCGACGGCATTGCGATAAACAGCGGAAAATTTACCGGCCTTTCGACAGCGGAATTTAAGGAAAAAATCACAAAATGGCTTGAAGATAAAAACCTCGGCAAAAAGGCAGTTAATTACAAACTGCGAGATTGGCTGTTCAGCAGGCAGCGTTACTGGGGCGAGCCTTTCCCGCTGCTGCATTGCCAAGACGGGAGCATAATCGCACTTGATGAAAAAGATTTGCCGCTTGTCTTGCCGGAGACCGGCAATTTCAAGCCTTCCGGCACGGGTGAATCGCCGCTTGCGAAGATTGATAACTGGCTCAATGTTCAACTGCCTGATGGCAAAGCTGCAAAGCGAGAAACAAATACAATGCCGCAGTGGGCGGGAAGCTGCTGGTATTACCTGCGTTATCTCGATGCGCATAATGATAGCGCCGGCTGGGACAAAAATAAGGAAAAATACTGGATGCCAGTCGATTTATACATCGGCGGAGCTGAGCACGCTGTTCTTCACCTGCTTTACTCGCGGTTTTGGCACAAACTGCTTTACGATTTGGGCTATGTAAGCACTCAGGAGCCGTTTACAAAACTCATAAATCAGGGAATGATTTTAGGCGAAGACAATCAGAAGATGAGCAAATCCAGAGGCAACGTCGTCAATCCCGATAAGGTTATTACCGATTACGGCGCCGACTCGATGAGGCTCTATGAGATGTTTATGGGGCCGCTGGAGGCCGTAAAGCCGTGGGGCACGCAGGGTGTCGAAGGCGTTCACAGGTTCTTGAATAAACTTTGGCGGATAGTAATCGATGAACAGACCGGTGAATTAAACAGCGGTATAAAAGACATCGACTCTGATGAAGAAACTCAGAGAATACTTCATCAGACTATAAAGAAAGTTACGCTGGATATTGAAAACTTCCGTTTCAATACGGCAATAAGCCAGATGATGATTTTTGTAAATCACATAAACAGGCTCGAAGCAAAACCAAAAAAGACAATAGAAGCATTTGTGCTCATCGTGGCCCCCTTCGCACCGCATATCGCAGAGGAACTCTGGCAAATGCTTGGCAGCAAAAATACGCTGGTCTATGAAAAATGGCCGAAATATGATGAGAACCTCGCACGGGAAAAAGAGATTGAGCTTGCAGTCCAGGTTTTGGGGAAAATCAAGGATAAAATCACCGTCTCTATTGACGCGGACGAAGAAGAAATAAAGCAAAAGGCTCTTGCGTGCCCGAAAGTCGCTTCTGCAATTGAGGGTAAACAGATAAAAAAGGTGATAGTAATTAAATCAAGACTGGTAAATATAGTTACGGGTTAGCAAAATGCTGGAAATAGAGTTGAAATTAAAAATTGACAGTCTGCAGCCGATAGCGGAGAAGCTTAAACAATTAGGCGCCGAGTTTGAAGGCGATTTTATCCAGACCGATTCTTATTACGATGACTCGGAAGATTCACTGGTTAATTCCGACCGCTGCCTGCGGATAAGAAAGCACAAAAATCATCTCGGCGAGGCAATAGAACTGACCTATAAAGGTGCAAGAGAAAATCATCGTTTTAAGACTCGCCGTGAAATCGGCCTGAAAGTCGAAAAAGCCGAAGAGCTTGCAAATCTCTTTGGCGAACTCGGCTACAAGGAAAAGCTCGCTTTTGAAAAGAAAAGAAGTTTGTGGGCTTTTGCCGGCTGTAAGGTTGCGCTGGACGAACTGCCGCTGCTCGGCAAATTCGTGGAGATTGAAGGGCCAGGCGACGATACAATCGAACAGGTTCAGAAAAAACTTGGGCTTGGAAACCTGAAACACATACCTCAGAGTTATGCACATCTGATGGAAGAGGCGATTGCAAAAACCGGCATAAAGAAAAAAAAGATAACATTTGATACCAAACAATGAACCCCCAAAACGGTTATATCTCGCTGATAATAAACACCAGCGCAGGTGCCTCCTGTGAAAAGCTGACGGTAAAAAAATTTATCGAGTACCTGCAGCAAAAAGGCTTTAAAGTAAAAATTGACTATACAGAATCCCTTTCTCACGCTCAGGAACTTGCAGCCCAATCAGCAGTCAAATACGACTGTTCAATGGTTATAGTTGCCGGCGGTGACGGCACGATTCGTGAGGTTGTCCACGGCCTTGAAGGCAGCGATAAACCTATGATGCTTCTGCCCTGCGGCACTGAAAATCTTTTAGCCAATGAACTCGGCTATAAAACAACACTCAAAAACGCCATAAGCACATTTGAGGCAGAGGTACTGCGGCCGCTGGATTTGTGCAAGGCCAACGATAAATTTTTTACGTCAGTCGGCGGCGTTGGCTTTGACGGCGAAATCGTAAAACTCGTTGATATGCAGAGAAAGGGAAATATTACTCATCTGCATTATTTCTGGCCTATCTGGCAGACATTTTGGAGCTATGATTTTCCGAAAATAACTGTCGAGGTCGAAAATGAAACTGTTTTCTCAGACTGCGGCATCGTTATCTTCGGCAGTATCTCCAGATACGCCCTTGGATTACCCATATTGCAGATAGCGGACTACAGCGATGGACTGCTTGACCTTTGCATTTACAGGTGCCATTCAAAACCGCATCTGCTCAAACACTCACTTATGACAACATTAAAAAGTCATCGTAAAAGCAAAAATGTTATTTACAAACAGTGTAAAAGAATCAAAATATATTCCGACAGTCCTCTGAAAACCGAACTTGACGGCGACCCCGGCCCGGAATTACCGCTTGAAGTAACCATCATTCCGCAGGCTGTTAAGATTCTTGTCCCGCCGCAGGGCAAGCCTGTGGGAATGAGAAGACGAATATTCAGAATTTTTGAATAAGTTTGGAAAAATGAGTTTAGCCACTAAGACACAAAGGCACAAAAATTTTTTATTAATATAATTTTCTTCGTGTCTTAGTGCCTTTGTGGCTATAAAATAATGATATGTTCAAGATAGGCAATATAAAAATAAAACCTGATGGCGGACTATTTGTAATAGCCGGCCCCTGCGTTATCGAAACCGAAAAAATCTGCCTGAATATCGCTGACAGACTACTCAAGATAAGCAAAAAAACCGGTATCCCGATAATTTTCAAGGCAAGTTTCGACAAGGCTAACCGCAGCAGCATTGGCAGTTTCCGCGGTCCCGGTATCGAAAAAGGTCTTGAAATCCTGGCAAAGGTAAGACAAAAAACTTCGCTTGCCATCCTGACTGATGTTCATGAAATTCAACAGGTTTCAGTGGCAGCTCAAGTGGTTGATTGTTTACAAGTCCCTGCTTTTCTCTGCCGCCAAACAGACTTACTTGTCGCCTGCGGGAAAACCGGCAAACCGGTTAATGTCAAAAAGGGTCAATTTATGTCGCCGGAAGAGATGAAAAACGCCGTTGAAAAAATCCGTTCAACAGGCAATGAAAAGATTCTGCTTACCGAACGCGGCACATTTTTCGGCTATAACCGTCTTGTCAACGATATGACAGCGATAGCCGCTATGAAAAAGCTCGGTTGCCCTGTCGTCTTTGACGCTACACACAGCACTCAGCAGCCGGGCGGGCTTGGCAATGCCTCGGCGGGTACAAGGGATATGGCACCTGTCCTCGCAAAGGCCGCTGTTGCAGCCGGTGCCGATGGCTTGTTTCTTGAAGTGCATACCAACCCCAAAAATGCCAAATCTGACGCAGCTTCCATTATGCCTATCGAATGGGCTGAAAAACTCCTGATAAACTGCAAAAAAATCTACGAAATAACCCGAAATTAGCAGAAAAACAGACCCCGAAACTCCTTTTTGGCCTTAATAATACTGATATCTTATATCGCTGGGATATCATTTCAAAAAAGCAATGTAATTACGAATTTCAACCTTCCTGCCAATCAAGCTAACACCCTTAAAACAAAAGCACTTATTTAAAATCTTTTGGTTTAACCCTTAAAGAAAATAACAATTTATGGCCGATAACCTCTATATAACAACTGCGCGATAAAACAGCTAATTTTGGGAAAATTTTTAAAATTTAGTTATCGGTCCGGCTATTCGGCCGATAATTGTTATGTGGTTATTTATTCTAAAAAATGAGCAGACAATTGAACCAGAATTTAAAACAACTTGTTCTCAGGAAAGGTTCTGAAAAGTACATATTCCGTTATCAGGCAGGCTGCGAAGATAAACTTCTTGAGGCGCTGATTACACAGGCATCGGATAGTCGTACCAGTTTTGACTGGTTTGACGCCGCTGTTCTGAGTTTCAAGCTTGTTCAGTCGCTGATAAGCGAAGCCGACAGACTGTTGAATGACCCGGCACCGGAAATTGTTGAGTCTTTTGAAATTTAGAGAAAAAACTTTCATTGTTAATATGGCGGTTTGGAGACAATAAAAATGGAAATTTGCCCGATTATTCATGAGTTTCTGGATTATCTAAAATTTGAGAAGCACTTCTCCGAACATACAGCAAAGTGTTACAACGCAGACATCGGGCAGTTCTGCCAATACCTGAGCGGCGAAGGCGGCCGCTCTTCAGAGGGCTGGTCCGGCGGCAACCACAACACGGGCGGTTCTGTCGCCACACAAACAGAAACGAAAATTGAGCAGCTTCTTTTGTCGATAACAACCGATGTCGTTCGAGCCTTTATGGCCGCTCTGAACGATAAACAATATTCGAAATCTACTACTGCCAGAAAACTGGCGACACTGCGAAGTTTCTATAAGTTTCTCGTAAAACGGGGGCATTTGAGCACTAATCCTGTTACGGCGGTCAGAACGCCGAAGCAGGAAAAGAAACTGCCCAAATTTCTCGAATACGAACAGGTTAAAAAACTGATTGAGACACCGCCGACTGACAACTGGCTCGGCGCCAGAGACCGTGCGATAATGGAAACCCTTTACAGCACCGGCGTGAGAGTCAGCGAGCTGGTTGGGCTCAATATCGACGATGTGGATTTTCTCAGTGAGGTTCTGCACATTAGAGGCAAAGGCAAAAAGGAAAGATTGACTCCGATAGGTTCATCCTCGCTTCAGGCAATTCAGCACTATATGGAGTTCCGCAATAAACGTGCACAGAGTAACGGCAACTTTGATTCGAAGGTTCTGTTTGTCAACAAGCACGGCAAAAGACTCAGCACAAGAAGCGTCCGCAGAAAGATGGATAAATATCTCAAGATAGCAGGTCTTGACCCGTCAATCAGCCCGCATACGTTAAGACACAGTTTTGCAACCCATATGCTCAATAATGGGGCTGACCTGCGAAGCGTTCAGGAGCTTTTAGGCCATCAATCGCTGTCAACAACCCAGATTTACACGCATCTTACCACAAAGAAGTTAAAAGAAGTCTATGACAGCGCTCATCCTCGTGATGAACAGAAACAAAATTCATAACAAACCCTGGGACAACAAAAAACCCGCCCATCATTAGGGGCGGGTTTTTTTATATGCATTCCATCTATAATCAGTTTTTATTAACTTTGTCTCCTATGTATTCAGGAACCATTTGTTTTATTAAGGAAACAATTCGTGCATAATCCTGTGTATCCGCTATAGCAATAATATTATTTATCATCTGATGCAGCTGTTCCCTGGTAAAGGGGATATTATTCCCCCAGATTCCGATTTTAGAATGGCGGGTAGGCACCATATTTTCGCCTTTGACAGAAAGCTCTTCAAAGAGTTTCTCGCCCGGCCGGATGCCGGTAAAAACAATTTCGATATCTTCGCCGGGCCTAAAACCGCTAAGCGTAATAAGTTCCTTGGCAAGGTCAACAATTTTGACAGGCTCTCCCATATCAAGCACAAATATTTCCCCTCCCTTTCCCATAGCGGCCGCCTGAAGAACAAGCTGGGATGCCTCCGGTATCGTCATAAAGTATCTTTTCATTTCCGGATGCGTGACGGTTACAGGTCCGCCGTAGGCAATTTGACTTTTAAATACCGGCACAACCGAGCCGTTCGAGCCGAGAACGTTGCCGAACCTGACGGTTACAAAATGCGTACTGCTGGTTTTGTTGAGGTCCTGAATATACATCTCAGCGATGCGTTTGGAAGAACCCATAATACTCGTCGGATTTACGGCCTTGTCCGTACTTATCATTACAAAGCTGCCGGCACCGTATTTATCCGCTGCATCTGCAACCGTCCTCGTCCCGACAACATTATTTTTTATCGCCTCGCCTGAATTGAGTTCCATCAGGGGCACATGTTTATGGGCGGCAGCATGAATAACAATTTCAGGCCTGGATTTTTCAAAAATCTGTTCAACTCTTTTTTTGTCGATGATATCACATATAATAGTTTCCATAGCAACTTTCGGGAAACTTTTGCGAAGCTCTCTTTCGATAAAAAACAATGCGTTTTCAGCCTGTTCGAGAAGGAGCAAAAGCTTCGGCTCAAAGTTGCAGACCTGCCTGCACATTTCCGAGCCGATGGAACCGCCGGCGCCTGTTACGAGAATAACCTTGTTTTTGAGATATTGTTCGATGATATCAAGGTCAAGCTGAATTGCCTCGCGCCCCAGCAGGTCGTTGATATCAACATCACGAATCTGCGAAACGCGGAATTTCCCGCTCGCAATATCAGCAATTGATGGAACGGTCCTGAATCTGACCTTTGCACCTTCGCAAATCTGAACTACACTTCTGAGTTGTTTCGCCGTGGCGCTCGGCATAGCAATGGCAATTTCCTCGATGTTCTGCTTTGCGCAGATTTGTGGAAGCTGGTCAACCTTTCCAAGAACAGGAATACCGTGTATCTCCATACCCCGCTTTGCGGGGTCATCATCAATAAAACCTATCACATCATACTGCTCAACCGGCATGCGATGCAGCTCACGAAGCAGGGCTTCGCCGGCATTACCTGCACCTATAATCAGAAATCTTTTCAGTTTGCCGCCGGCTTCAGTAAGAAACTCTTCATGATATAGCCGCACGGCCATACGCAGACCGCCAAGAAATACAATCGTCGCAAACATATCGAGAATGAAAACGGCCTGGCTGATAGTAGTCAAATCCTGCGATTTTATCCTGACGGCTTCGACCTGCAGAAGGCTGAACCATAGGACAACCAAAACCAGCGTGCTGACAAGCGAAGCCTTCACAATAGCCAGCAGGTCGGAAATGCCTACAAACCGCCACCAGCCCTGAAATTGTCTAAAATAGCCGAATACAACCAGCTTTATTATAATGAAAAATACAAGAAGTCTGGGGTACTGTACAAAAAACCATTCTCTCTGAAACTGCATATTAAAGACGAGCAGAAAAGCCATTAATAGACTTAACGCAAAAGCAGCAATATGCGCAAGCACTATTATCTGCTTTCGAAACTGCAGCAATCCCGCAGACAGCGATTTCTGACTTCCCTTATCATCAGATTCTTTGGTCTGAATATCTTTATCTTTTTCAACCATACTTACTTTCGCAAATTCCGGTTAATAATTACTGCATCTGTGAGCCTTGAGTTTGGTCGGGCTGGGTTATACGTTCAGTTTCAACAAAGACATTGTCAAGTGTGATATTATCAACTTTATTTCTCAATAGACAATAGATAATGGTGCCGGCCGAAAAATAAAAACTAATGGCAAAAGCAAGAACCAATCCGACAACAACCAATACTTCTAAATGGACGATAATAGACGCAATGGATTCAGTCAGATTTTTTGAAGTCTCGACACCACCTCCGGCCAAATTGAAAAATTCCACCTTCGGCCACAGAACATCCAGCTTGTTGGTCAACTCGGCCTTGCCCCCTTTTGTCCATATAATGGCTGATAGAAACGTCCTGCTTGCCGTAAACATCAAAAAGGCAAAAAAGTTTACAAACAAATAACTGATTGAGCCGTAAATGGCGGCAAGAAAAGTATAAAAACCAAGCCGCCACGGCCTGTAATAAACATAACGCCACGACCTGCTTACGGCATCAAATGCGTCAGAATTTTCATACGCAATCGCACCGAACATAAGATTGACACCGGCAGCGGTGCCGAAAATTGCAAGGGTAATCATAGCGCCCGCGAGCAGAACTACTATAAAAAACACCGCCAGTATAAGCTCACCTACCCATGGGATATTTGTCAGCAGGCCGAACGATAAAATACCTACCAGCGCTAAACCTATAATCAGTATTATCGGTGCAATCGGAGCGGCGAAAAACGAAATAAATTTTTTAAGAGCGAATTTCACGCATTGGCTTATGCCGGGTCTTTCATCCTTCGAAAAATGCAGCGCAGCGCCTCTGCAAATTGCGCCGCCGGCTGTGGAAAACATTGCCAGCGAGATTAAAAGAAAAACAATGCTGTAAATGGTATGATATTTTAAAGCCCAGATACAGGCAGCGACACATTCCATTACGGAAATGATAAAATTGTTGAAATTCAGCATTGTCAAAGAGGCGGCAGCCTGATTAAACCGTGCCAGACAAAAACGTGACCAGACCTTAAAAACACCCTGCTTTTCCGTTCCATCTTTATATCTTTTGATGAAATCGTCAATGCGCTGAGAATCGTTGACAAAACAGTGCAGTTCGGTCGGCCAACCTGCCGAGCCGGTCAACGCCGAGCTTCTTATCTGACGCTCAGTAATCTGGCCCGAAACCACGACTGTTTTGCTGAAATCCATCAGCCAGCCGGCAATAAAAACAATCGCCAGTGCCAGAAAAGCAGTCAGAAGCCTTGCGGGCTGAATCGCTATCTTGAATGTCCTGAAGATATTTAAAAACAGAAAGCTGCTGCAGCATTCAGATAAGCTCTTTTGTTCCGTCATTTTACAATCCTTTCAAAACAAAACGGCCAGAACAATATTATCTCTCTTTAAGCGTTTATTTCAACATATTTTCCGGCTCATCCGGCTCGTCTTTTTTACGCTCATCCAGCGGGCTGGAAACGATATATTTGCTTTCAAACCAGGCGTTGAGGTCAATCAGTTTACATCTTTGGGAGCAGAAAGGAAAGAAATCTGTAACCTGGGCGGTCTGTTTTTTATCTTTTGCTCTTTTTTCAACCTTTTTCCCGCAAACTGGACATCGCCTTTTCATAGCTTATTATTATAAAAAATAAAAAGCCCGCTGCAATAATTTAGCGGGCGTAAAAAGCTAAAAATAATCACTTGGACTAATCAGTCTATTTCGACGCCTTCAGGCACAGATTCGCCTTCTCTGACAATTCCTTTTTCGACAAGTTTGACATATTCGATGCAATATCTCGCCCATGGTCTTGCTTCAAGTCGCTCCTTTGGAATCGCTCTGCCGGTAACTTCGCATATACCATAAATGCCTTCCTCAATTCGCTGCAGAGCTTCTATTATATCGCGAAGCAGTTTTCTTTCGCCATCGAGCAGATTCAGGGCAAATTCCTGCTCATAATTATCAGTGCCGATATCAGCCATATGTATCGGCATGCTTGAAAGGTCGCCGCTGGCGTCAAGTCTGGACTTTTTCAGTGCCTCATCCTCGATGGAATTGACGTCGCCGACAATTTCCCGCATCTTGTCGAGCAGAAGCTGCTTGTAATGCTCAACTTCTCCTTCGGTAAGATATTCGCTTGTCTTTGTATATATGGGCGCAGGCTTCTTTTTCGGAACAGGTTTTTTTGAAATCCTGTTCTGAATTATTTTTTTCTTTATGTCCTCTTTTTTCTTCATCGCGCGTTTTTGCCAGTTAATAATTTTTTTAAGCATAAGTCAATCTTTCGGGTCTTTGACCTTTATCGGCTAAAAAACCGTCTGTTTTAAGAGCCAATACTATATTAAGGGTGCAATTGGTTTGCAAGCTATTTAAGTTTTATTCGTAACTTCCTGTGGCAAAAGGACTTATCAGGTTCTTTTGAATTGCTTTTCTAATTCTGCAAGGCTGAATTTTATTGCGGTCGGTCTTCCATGTGGACATCGGCTGACGCGTTCAACAGTGTTTTTATCGGTCAATAGTTTACTGACTTCGGTGGGGTTCAGTTTCTGTCCTGCTTTTACAGCCGCCTTACACGCCGCCAAATCAAGAATTTTATGCAGAAGTCTTTCGGAATCTATTTTGCCTACGCTGTCGGTCAGCACATCCAGCATATCTATAATAAACTCAACCGGCTTGACACTGCCCAATAGACTGGGAAACGCCTGCACCGCCCAGATGCCGGGCCCAAAGGGTTCAAGCTCAATACCGAGACGCTGAAGCAAATCTTTGTTTGCTTCAAGTATCTGAGACTGCGCAGCGGTCAGCTCAAAACTTTCCGGTATGAGCAGTTTCTGAGATTCGAGTTTGGCGCCGCTGCCGGATGCAAGGCGTCTGCACAGGTCTTCATATATTATTCTCTCGTGCAGGGCATGCTGGTCTATGATTAAAAATCCGTCTTCAGTCTGAGCTATTATGTAACTGTCGTGAATCTGAAGATACTGCGGAATTTCATTTACCTGCGAAACAGGCTGATTGTAAAAATTATCTCTTTGCTCAGCTACAACCGAATCACTTTTTTGCGCGATTTTTGAAAAATCAAAATGTCTCTGCGGAACCTCGCCCTGCCTGTTTTGACTGAAAAACTCCGCCATTGCGCCGGCAATGGACTGTTTTATCTCCTGGCTTTCCCCAGACACCGGCATTTGGCCGCTCTTTGGCAGTTTTGCCTGCACATCAAGGTCCATTGACAGCAGTTTTTCGCGTATAAGAGCCAGAATCTGCGAATATACGAGATTGGAATCGTCGAACCTGACTTCTGTTTTTGTCGGATGAACGTTTACATCAAAGTTTTGAGGCGGCATTTGCAGGAAAAGAAAAACTACCGGGTGTTTATCCGGCTCAATTAGTCCTCGATACGCCTCCCTGACAGCGGCAGAGAGAAATTTATCGCGGATATATCTGCCGTTCAGGAAAAAATACTGAAATTTAGTATTTGCCCTGCCGTTTTCAGGCTTGCAAAGCAGTGCGGCCAGCTTTAGATTTCGTTCGGTGCTTTGCAATTCGAGCAGAGCCTCGGCAAGCTCGGCAGAAAACAATTTCGCGATTCGCTGTCTTATCCCAGAATCGGCGGACAAACGGTAAAGCTCCCTGTCATTATGAAACAAAGCCATCGAAATATCGGTATGAGCGAGAGCAACTCTTGTAAACTGCTCGATGATATGAGTCATTTCGGTATTCGCCGTTCGCAGAAATTTTTTCCTCGCAGGCAGTTTATAAAAGAGATTTCGCACCTCAACGGCTGTGCCGAGACCGGCGCTGCACGGCCGAATATCATCTTTCACGCCGCAGTCGATTTCTATTTTGCCTCCTGCTTGTGGTGAGCCTGCCTGCCCTGAGCTTGCCGAATGGGTCGAATCCACAATTGTGTCCGCACATCTGCTGACAATGGCAACCTTGGCCACAGCGGCAATGCTCGCAAGGGCCTCGCCGCGAAAGCCCATAGTGGAGATGTTCAGTAAATCGGCGATGGTTTTAAGTTTACTTGTCGCGTGCGGCTCAAACGCAAGTGCAAGGTCGGCATTGTCCATTCCGCAGCCGTTATCGACTACGCGGATGAGTTTTATTCCCCCTTCTTCTATATAGATATTTATCTCGGTCGCGCCTGCGTCAATGCTGTTTTCGACAAGCTCTTTGACTACGCTGGCGGGTCTTTCGATTACCTCGCCGGCAGCAATCATATTTACCATATTCTGGTCAAGTACTTTTATCTGACCCATTATAACACCGGCAGGAATATTGAAATATTTTAATGTGCTAACAAACTTTTCCCTGTCATTTCCGCAGGTTTCGGCAGTTCCATCATTTCCAGCAGTGTAGGCATAACATCGGCAAGTCTTCCGCCGCTGCGGAGTTTCCTGTTTTTATTAAGCTCATCAAAAACTATCAGCGGCACATCACCGATTGTATGAGCGGTATGCGGACCTCCGTTTTCGTCGCGCATCTTCTCAAAATTGCCGTGGTCTGCAGTGATAATCGCAGCGCCGCCAAGCTGTTTTACCTTTTCGAGAATCCTCCCAACACAGGTGTCAACCGTTTCAGCCGCTTTTACCGCAGCTTCGAGAATGCCGGTATGTCCCACCATATCGGGATTGGCAAAATTGACAACCACGACATCGTATTTTCCGGTATCGAGTCTTTCCATCACAACATCGCAGACCTCCGATGCACTCATTTCCGGCTTTAAATCATAAGTCCGAACCCTTGGCGACGGCACAATCTGCCTGTCTTCGCCGGGGAACGGAGTTTCGGTATAATCGTTAAAGAAAAACGTAACGTGCGCGTATTTTTCTGTTTCGGCACAGCGGAATTGTTTCAATCCCAGCTCACTGAAATAAGCCGCCGCGATATTCTTCATCTTCGGCGGTTTCGCAAACGCTGCCGGCGCCGGAATCGTCGCGTCATATTCCGTCATACACAGGTAATAAACCTTCGGCCTTGCGGTTCTGACAAATCCTGTGAACGCATCATCGACAAAGGCTCGCGTGATTTCTCTGGGTCTGTCGCCTCGGAAATTGAAAAAGATAATGCCGTCGCCATCCTCTATTTTCGCTCTCGGCTGGTCGTTTTCATCGAGAATACAGACCGGCTCGATAAATTCATCCATTACTTTTTTCTGATAGCTTTGCTCGATGGCTTCTGCCGTGCTTTTCGCCCTGCCGCCCTTGCACTGCGTCATACACTCGTAAGCCCTTTGCACCCTGTCCCATCGGCTGTCCCTGTCCATCGCGTAGAACCGCCCCATTACGGTAGCAATTTTGCCGACTCCGATTTGCGCCATTTTATCTTCTATCTGCTGCAGATAACCCCTGCCGCTGTCCGGCGGAGAATCTCTGCCGTCGGTAAAAGCGTGAAGATAAACTTTTGTAAGATTATTTCTCTTTGCAAGCTCAAGCAGACCGTAGAGATGTTCCAGAAACGAGTGCACGCCGATATCGCTGCACAGGCCGAGAAGGTGCAGCTTGCTGTTATGCTCCCTGATAAAATTTATCAACTTGCCAAATTGCTCATTCTCAAAAAAGGAGCCTTCACGGATAGCCTTGCTGATTCTTACGGATTCCTGGTCAACGATTCTTCCCGCTCCGATGTTTTGATGTCCGACTTCACTGTTTCCCATAGTGCCTGCGGGCAATCCGACATCTTCGCCGCTCGTATGGATAATGCAATTCGGATATTGGCTCATCAGCATATCATCCGTAGGTATATGAGCCTGCTTTATTGAGTTATATGCGTCTTGGGCGGGATTGGGATTATAACCCCATCCGTCGCGGATAATCAGCACAAATGGCCGCCGTTTAAGTTCTGTCTTTTCTTTAGTCATAATACCTCTGGAATCTGAAATTTTAGATTGAACGCAATATGTTAAGTAAAAACGATGCAGAAGTCAATTTAAAAAGGAAGTAAGGAAATAAGGAAGCAAGGATGTAAGGAAAAAAACAATCGATATTTCTAATTATCCTTACCTCTTTACCTCCTTACTTCTTTACTTCCTGTGTTTACTGATAATACATAAACCTCACATCTGCTTTCCACGCGTCTTTTTCGCCTTTGAGTTTTACCAGCGATATATTTGTGCACTGCAGATTCACCCATCGCATACGCATTACGGAGAGGAATTTTGCAAGTCTTTCGATATCAATTTGGTCGATGGCCACCGCGGCATCCTGGCTCTTCTGGCCGCCTTTCATACTTCTTAACGGACTGGAGCTGAGCTTATAAGCCGCCGGAGAAATTCTGCAAAGTCTGGTTACCTGGTCGATTGCGGTTACATAATCGAACTGGTCGCTGCCTTTTTTTGCTTTTGCGTAATCGAGCCGCTGCGGGTCAAGCTCGCCGAGTATCTGCCCGATGAGTTTTTCTGCCTCGCTATATTCGCCGGCTTCCTTTTTATAGCTGTCTTTTGCGCCCGGCAAACCGAGTGTAAACAGCCACAAAGGCCAGACGGCCAGCAGGACCGGCACAAGCACATAATAAAAAATCGGCTTTTTGTAAATATCTTTCATCCCGTTAGAAATCCTTTTTCATTATAACCATTTAATATTTTAAACAGGATTCGTCCCATTAAAAACCTTCTTTTCCATTTATCCCGTTAGACCTCCTTTAATTTGGTGCAATCATTATAAAAATATTCCTGTTTTTTGGCACACTAAAACATATATATCCATAACCAGGTCTAACGGGATTTATGATTTCTAACGGGATTCATCAGTTTACCTTATTGTTTCAGTTCGATGTTTATCCTGAAGTAGTCTCGATTGTCTTTCGACTGATAACTCGATTGTCCCCTTTTAAGTTTCGGATGTTTATCAACCGCTCCGAAAAGCTCCAGGTATCCTCTGCTGCTCGTATTTCCGGTAATAGTCATTGTCGTTGTGGTAATGGCAACTTTTTCTATTTCAATATCAACACTCGCCGGCACACTGTTAAGAGCCTCGAAGAATAAGGCAAGCTTTGCCTCTACGGATTCTTCTCCCGTAGCGCTCAATATGCCGCTTTTAACATCTTTTATCCTGTTTATTTCGCTCTTGAGCCTCTTGACCGCCTCCGAGCCTCTTGTAAATTTTGCCCCCGTCATCGCAATGGCATATTCGGCGCTGAATTTTTTCTCCAAACGACCCCTGTAACTGTTTGCTTTGTAATACTGCAGATGGCCGAAAACCCCCAGTGCGATAAACAGCACCGCCAGGCTTATACTAAGCACTTTAATGGTCTTTTCAAAAGCTGCTCTTTTGCCCTGATAAGGCATAAAATCAGGACGGAAATCGACCTTTTCACTTTTCGCAAGCATTCCTGCTGCGGCGCCGGCAGCGATTATCATACTAAGCCTGTCGCTGTCGGGCGGTTGTTCTGCTTTTGCTGTGATTGTTTCAGTCGGGTCAAATATTTCAACTGCAAAACCTGACTGCTCAGTCAGAGCGTCGGTATCAACCCGGCTGACTGAATCATATATCATTATTTTTCGTCCCTGCCATGAGCCTCCGGCCGCTGCGGTAGTAAGCATTATCTCTCTTGAGAGCAGCATATTTCTGTTCTGACTGGCGCCGACAAGAAACGTTCTTGTCGACACATTACCTTTCTGCGCGGGCGGCGAAATGATAAAACATTTGTTTTTTGACAGCGATATCCATATTGGTTTTGAATCCCCATTCCACGCCGGCATCTGCTGTATCATTCTTCGCAGGCATATTGAATCCGGTTCAACAGTAACAGGGTCGAGTTTATTGTTTTGCAGTGCCAGTATTATTTCAGACATCACGCCGGCAGCAGCGGCAAAAACTGAAACTTCTGAGCCTGACAGCCCTTTTCCCGCAATTTCGAACGCAACAGCCGTCTCGGCGGCATTCACAGCCAGCACTTCTTCGGCGTCGAATTTTATTGTTTGAGAAATCTGTTTCGGCTCAGTGAATTCGGAATGCAGAACCTGCTGCCTGTAGAGTCTGCAGTCGATGGCGACAGCGATATCCGTAAAGGCAAGCTGTTTTTCCTGGCAGGCGGCAGAAATATCCTTTGCGGCCTGGGCGAAACTGAAGGATTGCTGCGGCTCGGCCAAGCTCGCCGAAGCGGCAATACAAAATTGCTCTATAACTTCAATTTTGCTGCCGGTCTTCGCCGCAAGGACTATCGTAGCCCCATCAGGCTCAACATATATACCCAGACATCTGTTCTGTTCCAATTGCTATTGCTCCGTAATTGTCAACTATTCGATAATTATACCGATTTTTTGAGCATTTCCTTCTTTTTCTTTCTTTATGCCCGCCGTTGCGCTTACTTTTGCCACGCCGCTTGTCGCACTCACTCGAATCGAAAAACAATTGCTTTGGAAAGTTATATACGACTTGGATTTTTCGATTGAGTCGGTGTAGCTGAAAAGCCTTTTCTTAAGGTCGTCGATATTTTGAAAGGGGATTTCCTTTCTCAGTTTTATTATCTGTTTCGCTATTTCAGCCGCATCTCCGCCGAAGGTAAAAGCCGCCTCAAGCACCTGCCGCGGCGCGGTATTTACGTTTACCTGCCCTGTGCCCCACAGGCTGATATATTTAAGAGCCGACTCCGAGCGGTTTTCATCTTCATTAACCGGTTTTGCGAGTTTTTCAAGGTCTATCATCGGGCTGTGCATCAGTTTTGCAAAATCCATAGTATGCGCCATTTGCGACCTGGTTTCCTGAACGGTTGTGCTTCTTGTCCGGCTGGTTCTGGTTCTGCGGGCCATTCTCCTGCTTTGCGGACTTTTGGCTTCTTCCCCGCCAGGTGTTGCCTGCTGCGATGTAGCTGTAACAACTGGTTTTAAATTTACGCTGAACGGTTTTATTTCTTTTATGCCCGCCAGTTGTTTCAGCAGCGGTTCGATATCGTTTGGTTCCATCTGCATCCATTCGCAGAAAGTAACAACGGCGGCTTTTGCTTCTTTTTTCACTTTCTCGTCTGAGGAGATGCCCCAGCATAGAGGCAGTTTGGCGTTTTCATCGATAATTTCTATTCTCACGCGGGCATCGCCGAATTCTATTTCAACTGGTTCGATCACATAAGGCCACGGCGGCCCGTAAGGGCCGTGAACATAAAGCTCATTCGACCCTAACAGACCTGACTCATTGACATCATTAATATTATTTGGCTCGCTAAAAAGATTATAATCTGTTGGCAGACTGTTTAAGTCGTTAACGTCATTGCTCTTGAACAATGACCTGAAATCCATAAAATTCGCGGTAAAATTATCTTTACCCAGATTGTTCGCGTCAATTTCCATTCCAAGTTTATATGCCCAGTCCTGCATCATTTGTTTATACTCCTCGTCGCTCATCGTAAAAAGGTCGGAAAAATCCGGCTCGTTCGGCCTTGAAACATACACAGGTGCAAGTCCGTTAACTGTTACAAGAGCGTATTTCAGCCCCGATTCGCAGCCGTATCTGGCAATCTGGTAATCAATCATATACTGCTGCCTGTGTTTCCACTGGCTGATGGATGAGCTTAATCTATATACTATGGCGGTAAGCACTACAAGCACGACTATCACGAGTATTAATGCGAAACCTGTTCGATGTTCGCTGACACGAATTTTATCTTCTTGTCCGTTCATTCATACTTCCTGATATTCCATTAGGTTCCATATACATATTCGGTTCATTTGCCTCCGCTGGCACATTATGGTCGTTCACGTCGGCAGTGTGATTGGCATCAAGGAATTCCTTATATACAAACTGATAGGCTAATTGCTTGAACCGGTCGATGACAACGGTTCCCGTTTTTATCTCTTCCTGGGGCACAGCCAGATTGCCAAGCAAATCCTGCTGTGGTGCGGCGAATGATATTGAAACTTTAACGGCCGGCGGCAGACTCTGGCTTTCCCATATCTGACCTATGGTATTATTGTCGCTCACTGTTTCGATGGAAAAAACGGTAACGCCGCTGCTTATGGGTATAAATCGCTCTCTTTCGTATTTTTCCTTCGGCTCATCGAGCATTTTGTCTTCAAGGGTATATCCGCCGTGAGCGCGATAGACTACAAGGCTGTTCATATCAGGGTCGAGTCGGCTCTGCCAGATGATTTTTTCGAACACCTGCGGCTTGTTGTCTTTATCGTAAATCTTGCTTTCGATAATCATCTGAGCGCTTTTATATCCGCCTGCTTCGGTCTTGTTTTTTATAGTCATTGTTACATCGGAGCCCGGCAGAGCGAGCCTGTCTATATCTTCAGCGATTCTCTGGAGTATTTCCAGAGCGACGAACCCGCCTTCGAGCCGTTTGTTTATCGCTGCTTCAGACCGTTTTACCGCCGTGTAGATGCCGATGGCGGCAACCATAATCATCGCAGCTATTGCAAGGGTCGCGACCGCCTCGGCAAGCGTAAACCCTGATTCCCTGAAACAATATTTTTTTCTGCCGTTTTGTTTCATTTCTTTCCGAATCACTTCATCATAGCTCCCCAGAACTGTTCCAACGGTACATCCTTCCAGCTGTTATAACCTGCCGGCGGCGGGCCAATCAAACTTTCTATTTCTTTCCAGCTCTGGGCATCAGAATCCTGCTGGTTTTGTGGCTCCTCAGCCTGCTGCTGCTGCATCTGCTCGGCCTGTTGCTGTTGCTCGGCCTTCTGTTGCAACTGATCTGCCTTCTGTTGCAGTTGCTCTGCCTGGTGCTGCAGCTGCTCCGCCTGCTCCTTAGTCTGCGGCTGCTTAGCCTGCTCCCGCAGTTGATCTGCCTGCTCCTGCAGATGATCTGCCTGTTGCTGCAGCTGATTAGCTTGTTGTCCAGCCAGTAATTGTCCCTGCTGCCCCACACTTTCAGACGATTCATTGAGAAGCGTACCCATTGCTGCCTGGTATTCGCTTTCTCTTTGTTTCTGTTCGAGTATCTGACGAATCTGTTCTTGGTTCAGGCTGGTGAGCCAGTGTGTAAGTTCGATTTTCTGTTCTTCGCCTTCGCTGTCGACAAATTGTGCAGTGCAAACTGCCCGCATCCACATCTGGTCTGTTAGCGGCTCATAGAACGATGAAACCGTTGTTTCCCAGGTAATATCGGGATTTGTTTCACTCATTCCGTATTCAACAAAATCGGTAACGGACGATTGTGCCAGAATTTTTTCCATATTTTCTCTGGTAATCTCAAATGCCTGCATCTTAGTCTGCCACAGGACGACTGTTTCGATTGCCTTGTTGATGACGACAAGCACGGTCGCCGCTATCATTCCGAATACAATCAGCGCAACCGTAACCTCAATCAGCGTAAAAGCCTTACGGTTTTGCGATTGTCCTGAGTTTTGCCCAAGGAACAAAATTTTCTTAAAAACCCATTTCATCTTCGCTTCTTGGTACAAGAATTACCGCATCGCCATCAAGAATATTTATCATTCGACTCAACCTGTTGATTACGATTGAATATACTTTCCCATTTTCGTCGGTAATAACGATTTTCCCGCCATACTGCCAGCCGGTTTTACCGACTCTGAACAAGGCCGGCGCCTCATTTGTCCATTCGCCGTCGTCAAACATCACATAAGACAACTGAAAGCGATCGCTGAATTGTCCTGTTTCGATAATTTCCTGTTCTTCTATATCTTCGACAGCTACAAGACCGGTCATAATTTCCCGCAGCGTATATGAATTCTGTGCAAAGTCTATAATTATTTCATATCTTCTGCCGGTCTCGGCTGCGCTTGTCGCCGCCATTTGACAAAGCTTTACAAGGTCATACGCTTTGCCTTTGAAGCTGTTTCTGCTCAGCACATCTGATAAATTCATCATCGTCATCATCGTAAACATCGCGACAATGAAAAGTACCATAATAATTTCCGCCAGTATTGCCCCGCTTCTGGCGGCACTGCACATCGGCAAATGTTTTGAACAATAACGGTTCATTTTATGGTGAGCCTGTCTGCCCTGAGCATAGTCGAAGGGTCGAACTCATTGTCATTCTGCATCAGTGCTGTAAAGGTCGGCATCATAGCCTTCGCCGCCTTCCTGGCCGTCGGCGCCATCGCTGACAATTACATAAGGTTTACCGCTTTCAGGATAAGCAATATATATGAAATCGTGGCCCCAGGCATCCTTTGGAACTGTCGTCGAATCAAGATACCCGCCCTGCTGATAATTTGTAACATCGCTGGGCTGTTCAACCAGAATGGTAAGCCCCTCTTCCTGAGTTGGATATCTTCCGGTATCCATCTTGAACTGAGCGAC
>JAPLMW010000057.1 GCA_026386845.1 Phycisphaerae bacterium | reverse complement strand
GGGCCGTTACTATCAAAAGACCTCAATCCGAAAATGTTAGATTATGATGATTATTGGAATACGGAAATAAAAAGCAAAATAAAGGATTTCCAGCGTATCAGCAAAGACGAATATCTTGAAATACTGCGGAAAAACGGATTTGTTATTCAGACAAGCCAGAAACGTTTATTTTAAAATAACGCCGTCCTAAATAGCGGCGGCCAAACAAACTATACCAATTTTGTCCAGATAAGCAAAAACGCGCAACAAAAAAGTTGCGCGCTTTGAAAAAATAAAAAAATTTATCCCCTTTACTAACAAGCACTTACGAATTGCGGACAAAATTTTCTTGCTCAAATTTCGACAAAAACGCGCAACTTCTCAGGTAATACGGAGGGACTTAGTTAGCCCCTCGGCCTTAATTCGTCGAAGCCTTGGCGAAGGCGGATGCCGAGGGGTTCAGAGATTTAAAACAGGAGATAAGTAATGTATTATGATATCAGAATTTATGTTCCAAAACTATTAGACACAATCGGAATTATAATTTTACTTTGGCTGAGAAAAAAGATTTACGGGTATCCGTTTCGGAAAATTTACCTGACGAAAGGGAAATACGCTATCGTCAGTCCGGAGGATTTCGAGGAAGTAAACAAGCATAAATGGCGCGCCGTAGGTAACCACAATTACACTTATTATGCTGCGCGAATGACATACCCCTGCGGCAGGAAAAAGCAGGTAATGATGCATCGTGAGATTATGAAACTGCCTTCCTTTGACCTTGCTCAGGGCAGGGGAAGACTCGTCATTGACCACAAAGACGGCGACGGCCTGAATAACACAAGGGATAATCTAAGCATAGTTACGGCCGCGGAAAACAGCTATAACAGAAGAAAGTATAAAAATGAGTGCAGCTCAAAATATAAAGGCGTATCTCTAAGAAAAAGAGATAATAAATGGAGTGCAATCATCACTTATAAAGGCATTCCAATACGTCTTGGTTATTTCGATAATGAAATAGACGCGGCAAAGGCTTACGATGAAGCCGCGAAAGAACTTCACAGAGAATATGCGAAACTGAATTTTGGATAGACCCCCCCGGCATCCGCCTTCGCCAAGGCTTCGGCGAGACAGGCGAAGACACGAAGAAATTTTGGATTTTGGATTGGCGATTTTGGTAAGAAAACCCCGAATAGTTAATTACTTGCTTATTTTGGGCAGGTCGGATAGAATCACAGCCCGAAGTAAATACCTGAAAACAGGAAATATCCGTATCGTTGCGGTTATTGATAGAAAGCCGGCAAATCCGGCAGGAACTTTTCAAATGTAAGGAAATGACAGAATGAACTTGTATGTAGGAAATTTAGTGTTTGATGTCACCGAAGCCGACTTAAAGACGCTTTTTGAGCCGTTCGGCCAAGTCACAGAAGTGCGTATGATAATGGATAAATTCACGGGTAAAACAAAGGGGTTCGGATTCGTTGAAATGCCCACTAAAGAGGAAGCAGAAAAAGCTATCGCGGAACTGAACGGCAAAGACCTGAAGGGACGGGCAATGACTGTCAACGAGGCAAAGCCGAAGACCGACCGCGGCAGCAGAGGCGGCGGACGAGGCGGCTATGGCGGCGGTGGCGGCGGTGGACGAGGCGGCTATGGCGGCGGCGGTGGCGGCGGCGGCGGCGGAAGAAATCGCTACTAACAAGCCGTATTGCTGAAAGTTGAAAGAATAACCTCGCCCCGAGTGGCGGGGGCTAAATAATTATGAAATGACGAACCCCGGCAAGGTATTGCCGGGGCTAGCCTAAATATTTTATTGGTTACCCCCTCATTTACATTCGGGGCTCTGACCCCCGGTATCCTTCGCCTCCTTCGATTCAACTCAGGATAAATTCGCTCAGGATAAATATTGGCGGGGCTAAACAACCCCCCACCGCAGGGGTGGGGGCTAACCCTGAACCCCTCAATACCTGTCAATCGGCAGAGAAAGGCTTTGCTGGCGAGTGAGATCAATAAAACTGCCTTTTTGCGCGGCTCTTAACTGAACTGTCCCCAATTCCTGATAAGTATTGTAAAGCAGCGTCAGTTTTTCCTCATCTTTCGCTTCAAGATACCTTTGCCACTGGCCTTTTTTAGCTCCCCATCTTATTTCCGTGCCGTCTTTGGCATAAAACACTATATGAGGCTGCGAGGCGATTCTCCTTCCGCTGAAATTGCTCATATCTATTGATTTTATTTCGGCAAGCAAAGGCTTATCCGGCACAACCTGGCTGTCCATTCTCGCCAGAAGCGCCAGCAATTCAACGGCGGCGGCAACATCGTCTCTTTGCCATTTTGTCCCAATGTTGCGCCACGTCAGAAGATGGCCCGGCACACCCGTAATTTCAACCATCGGAAGTTTCCTCATCGGAATGTAATCAAGAATAACAAGCTCATCATCCACATAAAACTGCTGGTCATGGTCCTTTATAATCCCGACCGGCTTTCTGTACCTGGCACTAACAGTTACTGCCTGATTGTTTACCTGAACCTTAATATCGCAGAGCCAGGCAAGCGTCGCAAGATTTTCGCCTACTCTCAAGGCAACATCTTCGGTAAGCTTAATATTGCTGCCTGCAGTTGAAATTATTTTTTCTTTAAGCTCCGCACTTCCCCAGTCAGGAAAATCAACAAGCTGGATAGAAACTGTTTTTTCATTCAGGTTCATATTGCTTTTGACAAACCTCTCGAGAAACATAAAACCTGCGCCGATGGCAACAAATACCGCTATGAAGGCAAAGATTACAGCCGTCGTGCGGAAGGCGGCGGACCGCTGCTTGGCCTCCGTCTTTGTAAGCTCCTTCGGTGAACTGAACCAGGATTTAAATTTTTTAGCCATTAAACATACTCCTGTCGCTGTCGCCACGCCTGCGGCGGATAAACTCCAGGCTCTGAACCCACCGAATAAATCGGCGGGCTTTAGGATTTTGACGAACCCCCACCACACCTTCGACCCCGCTCAGGTCAGGAGGTGTGGGGGCTAAACAATTACCTAACCCTTTTCAGGGCGGAGTTAATTATTCTCAAACACAATTGACTCATTTCAATACCCGCTTTGGCGGCCGCCTTGGGCAGAAGCGAATGCGTCGTAAAGCCCGGAATCGTATTTATTTCTATTACATAAGGAATCCCATCGCCGCTTAAAATCATATCGACCCTGCTGAAATCCCTGCAGCCGAGCGCATTGAAACTTTTTAAGGCAACGTCGTTTATTTTTTGTAAAATCTGCTTGTCGTCAATGGTATCAAACAAAAACCGGGTAGTATCGTCATTATATTTCGCATCGTAGTCGTAAAATTGATGAGTCGTTCTAATCTCAATAACAGGCAAAACTTCATTTTCCAGAATTCCTACGGTAATCTCTCTTCCCGCTATGAATTCTTCTATCATACAATCGCCGAATTGTCCTGCGCATTTTTCAGCGGCGATTTTGGCATTTTCAGCGCCCTGGACAATCCGGACGCCGACACTGCTGCCCTGCCTGATTGGTTTTATTACAAATTTTGGTTCGACCCTTCGGCCTTGCTCAGGGCAGGCAAGCTCACCACAAGCTGGTCCCATTTTCCTGAGTTTTGCGCTAACAGTATCCAGATGTTCCGGATTTCTGATTTCGACATCATCCGGCACAGGCAGTTTCGCCTGCCGCAGAACTTTTTTGCAGGCCATTTTGTCAAAACCAAGCCTGCTTGCTTTTGAATCACATCCGGTAAAGACGAGATTTTTCTTTTCGCAGATTTCCTGCATATCCCCGCCTTCGCCGAATTCGCCGTGAAAAACAAGGAAAAAAACATCAATGCTTTTGTCGTCGAGGATTTGGGGGCTAGCCGGCTGATAATCCTGCTCGATTACCTCTAATAATTTCGTCTTTCTAAGAGCATCGGCTACACATTTGCCGCTCTGGAGACTAATCTGGCGCTCCTGGCCGACGGCCCCCATCAGAACAGCAACTTTTAAACCGGAAGGTATGTCAAAATCCATTTTTATTATGCCGTTAACAATCTGCTACCAGATTTCAATTTCAAGCTCAAGCTGAACGTTGAATTTTTCTTTTACGTTCTTCCTGACTTTTTCAATAAGCGCGACTACATCGCTGCTTTTGCAGCCATCCTCGGCAACGATAAAGTTCGCATGTTTTTCGCTGACGACCGCACCGCCGATTTTGGCGCCTTTCAGTCCCGCCCTGTCTATCATAGCTCCTGCGCTCATACCTCGCGGATTCTTGAAGACACAGCCGGCACTTTTCGTATTCAAAGGCTGCGTATTTTTTTTGTAAATCCACACTTCCTTTACGGTTTTCAGAAGCTGCTGCGGGTCTGCCTGACACAGTTTGATTTTTGCGCCGAGAATGAACTTGGCGGTAACATTGGTGCTTCTGTAATCGAAGGAAAGCTCCGGTTTTGCCCTTTCAAAGATATTTCCTTCGCTGCCCATAAGAGTAACCGACTCGACGGCAGAGCCAAAGTCGCCAAAGTGACCGCCGGCGTTCATTCTTACCGCTCCGCCTATAGAACCCGGTATGCCGGCAAGCGTTTCAACGCCGCCAAGCCCTTTTCTGACACAATCAAGCACGATTTGATTTAAATCCGCTCCCGCACCGGCAGTAAGAATATCACCATTAAATTCAACCTTTGCAAATTCGGTGGCGCTCAGTTTGACTACAGCGCCTTTAACGCCCTTGTCCTGCACAAGCAGATTAGAACCGAACCCCAGCACCTTTATAGCTATGTTGTTCTCGCCGCATCGCTTTGCAACATCAGCAAGCTGGTCGGTATTTTGAGGCTGAATAAAATAATCAGCGCTGCCGCCAAGACCGAACCAGGTGCTTTTGCCCAGCGGATAATTTTTTTCAACTATTTTTTCCAAGCCAACGAATATATTCATCTGCCACCTTCCAGACATTTCCGGCTCCCATAGTGATTAAGATATCGCCGGATTTTACATTATCCTTGAGAAAATCGCAAATTTTTTCAAACGAATCAATAAATAAGGCCTGACTGCCTTTTTGCTTTATCGCATCAGCGAGCATCTGCGAGTTTACTTCATTTTTGCTTTTTTCGGTGTCCCGGACAAAATAAATATCCGGCACAATGGTCATATCGGCAAGTTTGAAACTTTCCGCGAAATCCTTCAACAGAAATCTTGTCCTGCTATATTGATGCGGCTGGAAAACACAGAAAATTTTCTTATCGCCGTATTTTTGCCTGACAGCCTTGAGAGAAGCCTTTATCTCGGTCGGATGATGAGCGTAATCATCGATAATGATAACGCCGTTGATTTTGGCCTTCTCCATCACCCGCCTGTCCATTCCTTCGAAATCGCCCAGACAATTGATAACATTCTTCGCATCAAGGCCGATTGCCTGCGCACAGGCCAAAACGGCAAGGGCATTTCTTACATTATGCTCTCCGGCCAGCTTGATTTTTGCCGTGCCGAGTATATTGTTATGATGGAAACAGTCAAATTGAGTAAAGTCCGGCGTGTATTTAATATTTCGAGCGGAAATAGTCGAACTTCCTGCAATACTAAAGGTTAGAATTTCTTTTTTGCCGCTGATTTGCGCCAGGATTTTTACGACATTGACGTCCTGCATACCGGCGACGAGAACGCCATCGCTGGAAATATTATCCGCAAAAGCGGCGAAAGCCTCCACGATTTCATCGATACCGGAATAATAATCAAGATGGTCCGGCTCTATATTTAATATGGCACCGATTTTTGGATGCAGATTGAGAAAACTTCTGTCGTATTCGCACGCCTCAGCGACAAAAATATCGCTGCTGCCGACGCCTGACGATGAACCAAATTGCAGAATATCGGCGCCGACAACAAAATTAGGTTCGATGCCGAGTTTTTTTAATACGCATACCAGCCAGCCGGTCGTAGTGCTTTTTCCATGAGTGCCGGCAATAGCGATTCCCTTGTATCTGTCCATCACCAGGCCGAGCATCTGGGCGTATTTGTAAACCATTATTTTTCTCTGGCGGGCGGCCTGCAGTTCGGGATTGTCGTCTTTTACGGCCGCTGAAATAACAACGCCGTCTAATTTTTCAGGCAGATTATCGGCACTGTGTCCGATAGCAACCTTTGCCCCATCTTGTGAAAGCCGGTCGGTAAGAGAGGAGCCCTGCATATCTGAGCCGGTGATAATCGCCTTTTCCTTCATCAGCGCAGCAGCCAGAGCGCTCGTGCCTACGCCGCCGATGCCGATGAAATGATATCGTTTATTTTCTACCGGTGATTTCATTGCCATATTTTTGCTGCCTATCGGCACAAAATACTGATGAGCGCTTCTCACTGGCCTATAATCAGTTATCTTCACAACAGTCTCCGTATTCATCCCGTTAGAGACAGGCCGCCGTTAGTGCCCGTCAGGCATCAATGATGTCTTGTCTCTAACGGGATTCATCAGTTCTTGAGACTTCATTTATAGCCTCAAAATCCGGTTTTGCAATAAAAAAGCCCCCGTATCTTACGGGGGCTTTCTAACTTCAAATTCCGGCGCTGTTTATTCGTAGAATCGTGTCGCTTCCGTCTCTTCGACGTCTCTGTCAAGCTGGTCATTTTTCATTGTCGCCTTGAATCGAATATCTCCAGCAGCCTTTGCCTTAATGGTAACTTCCCATGTCGCTCTTTTACTCGCCTCAAGCGAGGACAATGGAGCAAAAGTGATGGTATTATCGGCATAAGAACCATTTGTCGCGCCGGTGCAGCTTACATATTCCATTTGCGGCTCAAGTATCGCCTTGACAGCGATGCCGGTGCCGACGGCAGAGCCCTGATTTGTAACCACGATTCTGTAAGTTGTGGTATTGCCAATTCTTACAGGGTCAGTCAGGTCAATAACCTCAAGCAGAACGGCCGGCACGCCCCTGACCTGAGTCTGAGCAGTAACCGAAACGGCATCGGCACAAACTGCCGAAGCTTTTACGGTATTGGATACTGTTCCGATGTTCTTAGGCCTATATGTAACCGACGTTTTTGCCGTAGCGCCCGGGTTGAGCTTTGCGACTTTCCACATAACTTTATTCTGTATGAGAGTACCGCCCTGGCCGGCATTGACAAAAGAAACTCCTGCGGGAATCTCATCCTCAATAATGGTATTGACGGCCGGCCAATCGCCTGTGTTGGTTACAGAAATTTCATAGGTAACTTCCCTGTCAATGTATTGCGTTTCGGGGCCGGTTTTTGTTATGCTTAATTTTGGCTGTTTGACGACTGTCGTCGCAGCGGGCGATTGAATCTTTATATTCCCATCGGCAAATACAACAACATTATTGGTATATGTGCCGCTCTGCTGAGCCTTGGCGACAACTGATATGCTTCTGGCAGTCCCAGCGGCAAGAACACCAAGCGGTATCTCAATCTTGTTATTGCCCTGGGTAGTTACAAGACCGCTCGGCAGTTCATCGACAACCTTGACGTTGTTTGCAGGTCCTGTGCCGGTATTTTCAACCTTGATTGTGTAATTAATCGCATCGCATATTGACACCTCGGCAGGAGCGGTTTTCGTAACAGCGATATTCGGCTGAATACTTATGGCTTGTAAACAAACAGGCATTTTGTATGTAACATCTGCGCAATTTTTAACAACGCCGCTTGCGACCGCAATTCCAGTGCCGGTGATTTCCCTTGTTTCTTTGGGTCCTATACCGGCAAATACCCAGACGAGCTTATCGCCCTGAACAGTCGCCGGAGGATTCGATGTTTTGTATTGGAAGTTTTCATTCAGTGTGTCTGTTACGACAACATCGGTTATTGCGCCATCGGTCAGGTTTATAACTTTTATTTTAAATTCGAATTCGGCGCCAGTCTGCACCTGATTCGGCATACATTTTTCAAGCTTTACAACTCCGCAGCCTCCGCAGGGATAGGTTCTCGAAGCGCAATTGGGAACAACTGGAGGAGGTGGCGGTGGTGGTAAAGGTTTTGGGCATGGCGGTTCACATTTTGCAGGCAGAGGCATAGGCGCCGGACGGCAGCCTTTTTGCCACATATATTCTACATTCGGGTCTGCCGGTTTTCTGCCGTGCAGTTTCTGCCATGTCTTGCAGCTATAACAACCTGAAGATACGACTAAAGAAACAAGTAATAAGAACAATAAAATCTTCTTCATAACCTTCCTCCTTAAAAAGGATTATTTTGTTAAATTTCTTTCGCCTTTTACCTATATTCACATTTTATCATACTAAACATCTGTTTAGCGAGCAACAACTCCTTTGTTACAAGATTTTTTTCAATATCTCCGGAAGGCGATATTATACCATTTGTAACTTGGATAAGGAAAGATTTTTTTATGAAAAAGCCGTAATCAGCCGTATTTTCAACCCTTTATAGGGCTATAATACAAGACTTGGCAGGTCTTCAAATTTGTTTTCGCCTAAGGCGAACAAGTTTTTATAGTTTTTGACGATTTTGGACAGAGAAGCTATAATTTGGAAAAATGAAATTTTTCGGGAATCAGTAGAATGGAACAGGCATTTATTATCATTTTAATAATAGCCGTCTTGGCGGTAATAGGGGTTTTGTTATGGCTTGCCCATTCGCTCGGGAGTGTCCGAACTGTTGGCCAACAAATTGAAGCACTGAGAATTGCTCAAGAAAATTTGTCCGGGAACCTTCAAAAATCCCTCATTTCAGGTCAGGACACAGTAAATAAAAATCTTCAGTTTCAGGTTCAAACTTTAGAAAAACTTAATACCCAGCTCGGCCAGCTTCAGGGAACAGGACAGAGGATTATCGAATTAAGTTCTGATTTAAAAAGTCTTCAGCAGATACTCGCCAGTCCCAAACTCCGCGGCGGATTCGGCGAATGGTCGCTCGAAAAAATTCTCTCCGCCCTGCTGCCGGCCGATAGTTTCACACTTCAATATTCATTCCGCGACGGCAAAAAAGTTGACGCACTGATAAAAATGCCGCAGTATTCAGTGCCTATCGACGCAAAGTTTCCATTGAGTAATTTCGAAAAACTCCAGCAGGCTCAAAACGATACCGAGAAACAAAAACTCCATAAGGAATTCCTGAAAGATGTCCAGAAACACATCGACAAAATTGCCGAAAGCTATATCAAGCCTAATGAAGGGACGCTCGATTTTGCGATTATGTATATCCCTGCCGAAAATATTTATTATGAAGCGATGGTAAAAACCGCCGAAGATACGATAAGCATTCAGGATTACGCAATGGAAAAAAAGGTTTTTCCGGTTTCGCCGAACCTGCTTTATGTTTATCTTATGACAATAGTAATGGGTCTTCACGGCATGCAAATCGAAAAACAGGCAGCGGAGATACGACAGAATCTCAAGAGCCTTAATGTTTCATTTGCGGATTTTATTGAACTTTGGGACACCCTCGGCGGACATTTACGACATGCTTACGAAAAACATGACGAGGGCCAGAAGAAATTGGATAAATTTGTAATGCAGTTAGAGCAAATCCAAGATAAGGATAACCCCCAGTAAAACTGGGGGCTAAATATTATGGTAAAAACGTTGGGTTATCATATAACGTGGACAACTTACGGTACATGGTTGCAAGGAGATAATCGCCGTTACGTAAAAGATGGAAAAATTCTTCCTGCCAATGAAGCACTATTGCAGGCTAATAAAAATTTGCAAGTTCAGAATACCGTTAAATTGTCAAGTGTTCAGCAAGAAACTGTCCGCCAAGCCATACTCAAAGAAGCGGTACTACAGAAGCAACGCATATATGCCTTATCTGTTCAATCAAATCACATTCACATTGTTGCTGAATACACACCACAGCCAATAGAGAAAATCGTGGCCTATTATAAGAAGGCTGGCAGACTTGCCTTGAAAACTGTTGGTTGTGATGGTAAAGTCTGGACAGCGGGATACGACAAAAGATTCTGTTTTGATAAGGAAACTTTGGAGCGAAGAATAGGGTATGTGCAAAATCACAACAAATAATATATTTAGCTTATGTCAGATGAGTTTCTAACAATAGTAAACCGAATATTTCCGGATAATTAGCCCCCGGTTTTACCGGGGGTTCGAACCCGCTGTAAAACGGCGGGCTAAATATAAAGGAACAGCAATGACATACGAAGACTTGAAAGGTAAAAAAGTTTTGGTAACCGGTTCGAGCAGCGGAATCGGGGCAGCGACGGCAAAAATGTTTGCCGAGCAAGGCTGCTTTGTCGGCGTCCACTACTTCAGAACAAAAGAAGGCGGCGAAAAAACTCTTGCCGAAGTTAAAAAAATCTCTGACGGCTGCCTGCTGACGGCAGATATGCGGGACAAAAAACAAGTAGTGAAACTCATAAAAGACTTTGCAAAAAATGCCGGCGGTATTGATGTCCTTGTGAATAACGCAGGCTCGCTTATAGCGAGACAATTTTTTGCTGACGCGACAGACGAATATTTCGATGATGCCTTTGCAACAAATGTAAAGAGTGCGTTTCTTGCTTCACAGGCAGCACTTGAGGAATTAAAAAAGACGAAAGGCTGTATAGTAAATATCGGTTCAATTGCCGGCCATAACGGCGGAGCAGGCGGAGGCGGAATTTACGCAGCCGCAAAGGCCGCGGTCGCGACGATGACAATAGCGATGGCTAAGGAGTTCGCTCCTTTCGGTATCAGGGTCAATTCCGTTTTGCCCGGTTTGATTGAGACCAGATTCCACGAGCAGTTCAGCACTCCCGAAAGAAGAAAACAGGTAGCCGCGGAAACACCACTGGGCCGAAACGGGAAAGCTGAAGACGTCGCTAAGACTATTTTATTCCTTGCAAGCGATGCGGCAGGTTTTATTACCGGCGAATATATCGCCGTCAACGGCGGTCTATATATGAGAGCGTAAAATATGAAAAAGACGAATATCATTGTAATGTGGATAGCGGGTCTGTTTTTGATAGTCGCATCGGCGATGAAGATTCACCAGATACTCACAGAGCCGACAATCAGCAAGGGATTCTGGGAATCGTGGGCATTCTTTTTAATTCAAATACCGCTCGAACTCGGTCTGGGCATCTGGCTTGTCTGCGGTTTGTTTAGAAAGGCCGGCTGGCTGCTTGGCTTAATCGCCTTTGGTGGGTTTATCGGCGTTACATTATATAAAGGCTTAATCGGCGCCGAATCGTGCGGCTGTTTCGGTGTGGTTAAAGTCAATCCCTGGATTACGCTTTCCGTAATTGACATCCCGACATTCATATTACTTGCGATTTTCAGGCCGAAAGGCGAAAAACTGCTCCCGCCGCCGTGGCCAAAGCCGATTCACTTTTTAGCTATTGCGATACCAACTTTCATTTTACTGCCGGCAATTGAATATATTCTTATCACAAATAAGCCGCCGCTGAAGACCGACAAATATGAAGTCATTGACACAAATGAGTGGGTAACGCAAAAACAGAATCTTTGGCCGATGCTGGAAGATATCGACATAAAGCAGCAATTGCAAACCGGTTTATGGGTTGTTCTTTTATATCATTGTGATTGTCCCGATTGTGCCAAGGCAATTCCTCTATATGAAGAAATGTATAAATCGTTTAAAGCCAATGAAAACGCGATTAACTTTGCTTTTATTGAGATGCCGCCCTACGGGGACGAAAAGCAGCAACTGGTAAGTCCCGATAGTGAAGTTACCCGCGGCAAATTAAATGATACAAAGAAATGGTTTGTGCAAACACCCGTTGTTGTAGTTCTTAATGACGGCATAGTTCTCAAGGCTTCCGAAGGCAAAGCCCTTTCTCTCGACGAGATTCTCGAAGCCGCCTTCGGCAAATGAATCAGTGTTTCAATTCAATCGAATCTGTGATGCGTTTACCGTCAGCGGTGAAACAGACTACTTGCAGGATATAAGTTTTACCGCCTGCCAGGTCGGTGTCGAGGTTAAGGTCGAATTTATAGCACCTTAAATAGTCCTGCCAGTAGCCGAAATTCACTTTTGCATCGGCAAGATTTATGTCCGGCCAGAAATAAAGTCTTGCGCCTTTTGGTTCGCCGGAACGCGGCACATATTCATAAAGCTCAAATTTCCAGATTCCCGCTGCCTTAATCCTTGAGCCAAACTGGTCGAGCATATCAATATAAGCTGTTATCTGCCAGTCCTGCGTAAATTCGGTAAGCTGATTGAACCTGATTTTTTCCGGCATAAATAAACAGGTTTTTTGCATCTCGACAGCCGGAGAGACTGATTGCGGCATCTGAGTCTGCTCCTGGCAGCCGCAGGCAATCATCATAAAAAACAAAACGCCAACAGAAAGAATATATTTCATTATAAATCCTCATCAAGAAAATGGCCGAGCCGATATTTTTTCGTTTTCAGATAGTTTATATTATGCGGCCCGGGTTTTGCCCTGAGCGGTATCTGCTCAACAATCCTGATGCCGTAAACCTCGAGCCGCGAAATTTTCTTGGGATTGTTTGTCAGGATTTTTATCTGTCTTAGTCCCAAATCCCTTATTATCTGAGCTCCAATACCGTAATCACGTCTGTCCGCACGGAAACCAAGTTTGAGATTTGCTTCGATGGTATCAAGCCCTTCTTCCTGCAGTTTGTATGCGTGAAGCTTATTGGCAAGGCCGATGCCTCTGCCCTCCTGTCTCAAATAGATTATTGCCCCGATGCCTGCTTTCTCAATCATCTCCATAGCAGCGACAAGCTGGCTGCCGCACTCGCATCTCTGTGAATGGAACAAATCGCCGGTAAGACATTCGGAGTGAACCCTGATAAGCACCGGCTCATTGATAACTATCGGATTGCCGCTGCTGTCGAGTTTGCCGATGTTTCCTTTGCAAAGCGCCAGATGCGGTTCTACGCTGGTTATACTTTCATATCCGATAAGCTGAAATTCGCCGTAATCGGTCGGCAGATATACGGATTGTATTCTTTTTATCTGGCTTTCTCGCTGCAGTCGGTATTCGATAAGTTTCGCTATCGTAGTAATTTTGAGGTTATGTTTTTTGCAAAATTCCAGAAGCTGCGGCACACGAGCCATAGAACCGTCTTCGTTCATTATTTCGCATATAACTCCGGCAGGTTTCATTCCCGCCAGTTTCATCAAATCAACTGAACCCTCAGTTTGCCCCGCTCGCGTGAGCACTCCGCCGTCTTTTGCGCGGAGTGGAAAAATATGCCCCGGCCGCACAAGGTCTGCCGGTCTTGCTTTATCCGCGATGACAGTTTTTATCGTCTTTGCCCGGTCTGCGGCGCTGATTCCTGTGGTAATTCCATCGGCAGCGTCGATGCTGACGGTAAATGCGGTGCCGAGGCGGGCGGTATTTTCAGTAGTCTGCTGATGCAGAGCGAGCGAATCACATTTTTCGCTCGTCAGCGGCAGACAGATAAGTCCCCTGCCGAATGTCGCCATAAAGTTGATAATCTCCGGCGTCACTTTTTCCGCTGCGCAGACGAGGTCTCCTTCGTTTTCCCTGTCTTCGTCATCGACAAGGACAATCATTTTGCCTTTTTTAAGGTCTCCAAGAATATCCGGAATATCGCTAAATTCTGTCATGATAGTCGCTAGCCGCTGGTCGCTAGTCGTTAGTTAAAAATTATAAATTTTCATCAATCTTTTTAATAAGACTCATTATCATCTTGCTTATTTGCTCTATTTCATCAATCAGTTCATCCATTTCTTCTTCGCGAATATACTCCAGATTCGAGGAAATTACAAGCTGCGTAATCAATTCTGCACAACTTCCAAGAGAAATATACAAAAAACGTCTATATTCCTTATTGCCTTTTCTGGCAAAACCTTCTGCAATATTTGACGGAATAGAAATGGATGCGCGTCTTATTTGAAGCACAAGTCCAAATCTTTCATCTTTGGGAAATTTTTTTGTTGTCTCATATATTTTACAAACAAGCTTTACAGACCTCTGCCATATTATAAGGTCTCTGAAATCTTTTATTTTTGCGTTCTCATTTGTTAGCGGTTTCTCCTGCTTTTGCATTATTAATTCTCCAAAACCATTAACTAACAATCAACAACTGGCGACTTGCGACTAACAACTAGCGACTATTTTCAAACTGCTCAATATACTTTGTTCCTACTTTGATGTAAATAAGGGTCGTAACAATAGCAGTTCCTGCCGCCGACCACCACAAAAATCTTAAAAACCAAATCCATCCGGTAAGAACTTCGGACATTTCCGGCGCAATCAGAATCGCAGCGACCATAGTAAGCTGCAGAGCCGTGGCTATTCTTCCAATGAGAGCGGGTGTCGGCTTTGCCTGAAAATTCAGCAAACGCAATATAACAAAACCAATCAAAAGAAACATATCCTTGGCGATAATCAGCACGGCAACGGTCGGCGGCAACCGGAAACCGGGGACCGCAGTGTTATTAACCGACAAAAGCACGCAGGCACAAGCCATAAGCAGTTTGTCAGCCGTCGGGTCCAGAAAAGCCCCCAGCGGGGTTACTTCTTTTCTCTTTCTGGCAATATAGCCGTCATAAGCATCACTGAACGCCATAACGAGAAAAATCAACAGCGCCGCGTATCGCATAAACGTGCCCATCGTCGGATGGTCGTCTTTGAGCATAAAAATAACAAAAGGCACAATCAGCAGTATCCGCAGAATAGTAATTCTATTTGCGTGATTGAGTTTCATCCCGTTAGACCTCACTTACTTTTAAATTATTTGTACAATCTGTATAAAACATTCTTGCTCTTTCAAGATTAAAATTCTCATAACATTAAAGAGGTCTAACGGGATTCATAAGGAGCGGCCCCCATCAACATTTATAATCTGTCCTGTGATATAGTCGTTTTCGATAAGAAATTTTACTACCTGCGCAACTTCCTGTGGACTTCCTTCCCTGCCCGCAGGGATGTGAGAAAGGATTTTTTTCTTTTGTGCCGCTGCGATATTTTTAGGCCAGTGAATAATCCCCGGTGCAACGGCATTAACCGTAAAATCCGGCGCAAGTTCTCTGGCAAGCGATTTTGTCGCTGCGATAAGAGCCGCTTTGGAAGCGCAATAAATGCTGAATCCGGCCGGCGGCTTTTGGGCGGTTATATCTGCGATATTTATTATCTTGGCTATAGGTTCCCCGATCGCGGTCGAGGACAGGTTCTGCTTTTGTCTGATTGTGCGGAGGAGTTTTACAAATTTTTGTGTCATTTCCATCGCCGCGGCAAAATTTATATCGAGCATCTTCCTGGCATATTCAAAAGAGATATCATCGATAAGCTTCTTCTCAAAAACCGCAGCGGCATTGATTAAAATCTGCGGAGTTGAGAATTTTTTAATTTCGGCAAATGCTTTTTCGATATCTTTCGGCACAGTCAGGTCTGCCTGAATGAAAAGGCTTTTCGTTTTCAGTTTGCTGCGAAGCTTTTTTGCTTGCGGAGAGTTTTTATGATAAATGCAGATGCAATTTGCCCCTGCCTTCGCAAGTGACAGGACTATCGCCCCTGCGAGTTTTCCTGTAGCGCCGGTGATTATCGCCGTTTTGCCTTTGATTTCCATATCTATAATAATAACAGCAAGTTAAGATTATTTAAAGGTTTTTTTATTACCACAAAGGCACTATAGCATTTTAAGATTTGATATTCCTCACGATGTGCAACTTGTCTGTGAGGGATAAATTTCGTTTATCGTCTTGCGTTTGTCATAAGTCTTTTATTTTTAGTTTCGAAATTTGACGTAAGTCCTTATTTTTCATTTTGAATTTATGAAAAATCTGTAACTAACTCCAAGACAAGAGGTTATATGAAAAAACTCAATAAAATTTCCACTTTCCGAATCTATAACGCGAGATTTCGCATCAGGGGGTAGTTTGATACCCCCCAAATCAAAATTTCGTGTGTTTTGTGCAGTTCTTTGAAATAACTAAAAATTTGAATAAAAATAAAGGTGCGGAGTTTTAGAGCATTTTACTTCGTCGTCGGCGGGTAAAAATCGGAACAGAAAAACTTAATGCCATAATTGCTCTCGCAGTCAGACAAACCTGCAATTTAAGATAATGAAAAGGAGTTCTTTAGTTGCGGAATTCAGTAGCCCCAACGACTACTAATTTACACAATTTTTTTAGAATGGGGGCGGTTCAAAATCATCCTCAACATCTACGCTAATAGGCTTTTGCCCCATTAGCAAAGTCAGTTTACTTAGATTGTCAGAATCAAGAACAGATTGATAGTCACGAACTATACTATCGATAAATCCACGAACATCTGCATCTGACAATATCCAATACACTTGATTATTTGAGACATAGGCTTGGAGAATTGCATTAACTTGATCCGTGGTAAATCCGACATGTCGACTTAAGCTCATGATAACCGAATGAGTTTGCGAAAATGTGGAGCTATTCGCCAATCGTTTAATTAAAACTTCTTTTTCTAACTCGCCTGAAAGCTTAATATCTGGGAACATTTCTTTGAAAAATGATGACAATCGTTTATAAAAATGTATTTGGGATGCTTTGTTTTTTTGCCACTCGTCTAATAAATATTGATTAAACTGATAATCATTAAGCGGAGAGCAATAATCCCCATCGTCACTTACAAAATACAGATCATTGCACATTGGAACCATGGCAATCAATGATTCCCAATTAAGAGCATCTCCCAAAGAACCTTTCTTCCCCGGAGGTTTACCAGTTTCAATACGAAATTTTGCTTTTTGAACTAATTCATCAAAAGGAATATGTGTGGCTTGTTTGAAAAGCATATCAATGGTCTTATCCGCTTTCAAAGTTTTTTCTGATATATTTATGTTCATATTTCCCAAAAGCTCCGCATGAACAGTTTCAAATGTTCTCTGTAGGCTTCTCAATGTCTGATATTCTTTATAGTCTTTACATAATTGGGGGAATTGCAGATTGAGTTTTTGTTCCTTGAATTTGCTCAAAGCTTGCGATATCTTTATTTCTCTATTCCTATGAAATTCATCAATCATTTGTTCCGGAACATAAAGTACCAGTTTCCTGTCTGCCATGAGAACCGCAAGTTTACCAAGCTCATTTAAGTCATCGCTGGTAAAATGATAGAAAGAAAGATAAATATTGGTGTCTATGAATAAATTCAACATATTATTAGCTCATTGGCAACATATAGTTATTCGTTTATAAATTTGTTCCTTTTGCACGATTGCAGGCCTCGCATAAAAGCTGGATATTTCGCTCTGTATTACTTCCGCCTTTTGCTACCGGAATGATATGATCAAACTCTAACTTTTCCGTTCCACCGCACTTAACACACTTGCCCTCATCTCTTTGCCAAACAAATAAACGCACATCATCCGGAATACGCTCACGTCGTGCCGCATCCGTATTTTCGATTCGGGCATACGCTTCCTGTTGCCGCCGAAGCAGGGTATATCGTTTTTCGTGTTTTAACACTACATTGGCGACTTCGAGTTTTTGTTCTTCATCGCTCAGGCGCTCCATATCGATGGTTTCTACCACTTTTCCCCGATATAACCAAAACACACTTCCATTTATTCCAAAAACTGCAAGACCATCTGGAAACCGTTCTTTACTCTTGCCTCTTTGTGAGGGCAATATCATCTTATCATCTTCATCTTTAACACTATATCTGATCTTATGCGGATCGCCAATGGTCATCGCAGCCAGCATAGATTCCCAAATGTTGCCAGGCATCATGTCGGCGCGGAAAGGTAAATTAATTACCTTGTCCTGCTTTCCGTCGTTAACGTGAAATGGAATCGAAATACCTCCATTTTCAAGTTTGGCAGTTCCCTCAATAGATACTTTCATAACGTTAAAACTCTCCAGTGTAGTTACATAATAACTTCTCAAAGTATAGCCGAAAATAGGGAAAAGTAAAGCGTTTTTCCCCTTGCCGAGCAAATCTTATTGAGTATAATTTCTTTGGAAATGATGGTTTATGACTCATTTAAGTGTAAATCTGAATAAAATCGCCCTTGTCCGCAATTCCCGCGCTCTGGGAATTCCGAGCGTTACAAAGGCGGCTAAAACCTGCATCGCAGCCGGCGCGTTCGGAATAACAGTTCATCCCCGGCCGGACGAAAGGCATATAAGATACTCCGATGTTTATGAACTGAAACCAATTGTAAGCAGCGTTGAATTTAATATCGAAGGCAATCCGCTCGAAGGCAGATATATGGAAATAATGCCCCTAATCAAGCCGACTCAGGCGACACTTGTGCCGGATAAAATCGGGGCGGTAACGAGCGACCACGGCTGGGATTTGAGCAAAGAAAATCTTAAAAAATTGACTCCCATTGTGAATAGGCTCAAAGAGCTTGGAATAAGGATAAGTCTCTTTGTTGACCCTGTAATTGAGACTGTCGAAAAGGCAAAACAGTTAGGCGCAGACCGGATAGAGCTTTACACCGAGCCTTTCGCGAGGGCTTTTGCAGAAAAGAAAAATCTT
>JAPLMW010000014.1 GCA_026386845.1 Phycisphaerae bacterium | reverse complement strand
AGACTACTCTGTTTCCAGAAAGCCATCCAATCATGTCAAACCCAGGTAAGGTTCTGCGCGTTGCTTCGAATTGAACCACATGCTCCACCGCTTGTGTGAGCCCCCGTCAATTCCTTTGAGTTTTAGCCTTGCGACCGTACTCCCCAGGCGGCCTACTTAACACTTTTGCTACGGTCTTGAAAACGTCAGAGTTTCCAACACCTGGTAGGCATCGTTTACAGCGTGGACTACCGGGGTATCTAATCCCGTTCGATCCCCACGCTTTCGTGTCTCAGCGTCAGAATAAACCTAGTGCCCCGTCTTCACCACAGGCGTTCCTCTTGATATCTACGCATTTCACCGCTCCACCAAGAGTTCCAGGCACCCCTGTTTACCTCAAGAAAAGTAGTTTGCCAAGCCATTCCTCGGTTAAGACGAGGGATTTCACAAAACACACACTTTTCCGCCTACACACGCTTTAAGCCCAGTGATTCCGAACAACGCTTGCCATCTCTGTATTACCGCGGCTGCTGGCACAGAGTTAGCCATGACTTCCTTTGGGTTAGATCAATCCGAAGACTTTCATAACCCTGACAGTAGTTTACATTCCGAAGAACTTCATCCTACACGCGGCGTCGCTGGGTCAGGCTTGCGCCCATTGCCCAATATTCGTTACTGCAGCCCTCCGTGGAGGTCCGGGCAGTGTCTCAGTCCCGATGTGGCTGATCGATCTCTCAATCCAGCTACCCGTCGTAGCCTTGGTGAGCCGTTACCTCACCAACAAGCTGATAGGAAACAGGCCGCTCTCAAACCCGATGAATCTTTGGTTATCTCACATTCGAAAGATAACATTATCCGGTATTATCGCCCCTTTCGGTAGTTAGCATTGCTGCTAACGGCGCTATTCCGAAGTTCAAGGCACGTTACCTGTCCATTCCTCACCCTTTCGCCACTAACTACACAGTAAAGCATAGTCCGTTCGACTTGCATGTCTTAGCCACGCCGCCAGCGTTCGTTCTGAGCCAGGATCAAACTCTTCGAGTTTGTTTATCAAATCTCCCCCATTCTTGCTTTCGCAAGAAAGCATGGGGGGAATTGTTTAATAGGCTCAACACATTCGCTTTACGCATCGAAAGTGTTGAAAAATATGCGACTCGCCTATTGCAAGCCACACACCAATTTTAAAGCATTCTGCCAAGGTTGCGTAACCATTGACAGTGCTACACTTTCGCTGCATCGTGGTACAACTGTTTTAACTTTTAAAAGAACACAAAAAACAGCGGTCGAGACGCCTACTGTAGCGATAACTCGTCCGCTGTCCAGTTCAGTATGATAATGCGTTTTTAAGAGGGAGTCAATTACCTTTTTATAATAATTTTGAGGTTTTTTTAAGTCATTGTCTCGTAAGAAGTTAAGAAAATCATTTAATTCCTTGATTTATAAGGGGTTAGGAAGGATAGATGGTGTTTAGTCACTAGTCGCTAGTAAGAAAACGAACCCCCGCCTCCCGCCTTCGCGGGAGTAAACTCCGTAATGGCAGGGCTAACCCCTGAACAAAGATTCAAACGACCGATTAAGTTTTGACAAAGAGATGAGAATGGTAGAAAATGAGGGAGTTAAAAGGACTTTGCCCCAGAGAGATAGTCCCTAAGGAATATCTCACGGGGTAAAGATTAAATTGAAAGGAGTAATACAATGGCGAAAAGGAAAAGACATAAAAAAACAAGCGCAGCGAGATACATCGAAAAGATAAGTTCTCAAATTTCCGACATAATAAAAAAAGACCTTGAAAAATCGTTCAGACTAACGCCTGCCGATGCCAAAAACGTAAAAAAGATAAAGAAGAAACTGGCGGGACTGAGAAAACAAGTTGAGAAGAGATTAAAAGAAGGGCTAAAAAAAATCTTCAAGGCAATGCCGGCCGGCAGAAGAAAGAAAGGGAAAAAGAAGAAGTAAGGAACGTCGAACCCTTTCGACTTCGCTCAGGGCAAGCATTGAATATCGAACTTCCAACATCGAATAAAAAAAACAGTCGGCACGGGCATACGATGAGGCGGCGAAAAAATACAGAGGGAAATTCGCAGTGCTGAATTTCTGAAACCACAGATTGCGCGGATTTTACGGATTTTTATAATAATTAAATCTGCGTCATCTGTCCGCCGAAGGCGAGACCCGTCTCACCGAGGTGAGCCGAGGTTGGACCTCGCCAAATGGCTGGTGCAATCCGCGGTTTCTTTTGGGCTTTACTTTTAAGGACAGGATAAATAAAATCCGGTTATGGAAAAAATCAAGATATATGACACCACTTTGCGAGACGGGATGCAGGCTGAAGGCATCAGCTTTTCGCTTGACGATAAACTCTTAATCGCAAAGCACTTAAGCAAGCTGGGTTTCGATTATATCGAAGGCGGATACGCATCAAGCAATCCGAAAGAAATGCAGTTTTTCCTGGAAGCGGCGAAACTCAATCTTGCCCCTGCGAAAATAGCGGGGTTCGGCAATACCCGCAGAGCCGATGCGACAGTGGAAAACGATGCATCTTTAAATGCAATTTTGGCCTGCAAAACGCCTGCAGCGACACTTGTCGGAAAATGCTGGGACATGCATGTAACGGAAGTTTTGCGCTGCAGTCTTGAAGACAATATTACCATTTGCGCCGAGTCGGTAGAGTATATGAAAAGCAAAGGGCTTGAGGTAATTTTCGACGCGGAGCATTTTTTCGATGGTTTCAAAAGAAATCCCGAATATGTTCTGAAAGTCATCGCCGCGGTCATAGACGCCAAGGCGGATACAATCGCGCTTTGCGAAACTAACGGCGGATGTCTGCCGAGCGAAGTTTATGAAATAACAAAAACGGTAAAACAAAAATTCGGCAAAATCCTCATCGGTATTCACTGCCATAATGATACGGATTGCGCGGTCGCAAATTCGCTGGCGGCGGTGCAGGCAGGCGCGCGGCATGTTCAAGGCACAATAAACGGGCTGGGCGAAAGGTGCGGCAACGCAAATTTGTGCACAATTATTCCGAATCTTGCCCTGAAGATGGGTTATGAGGTTTTGGACGCAGATAAAATAAAAATGCTGACGGAGACATCGCGGTTTTTATTCGAAATCGCAAACCTGCCGGCGGTTACGAATATGCCTTATGTGGGCGAAAGCGCGTTTGCGCATAAAGGCGGCCTGCACGTGGACGCACTGCGTAAAAACAAAAAGACTTACGAGCATATCGACGGCTGAAGCGAGCTTCGAGCTGCTGGTAAAAAAAATAATGGGGACACACAAACCATTTTTCAAGCTGGAGAAGTTTCATGTAACCGTTGAGAAAAATTCCTCAGGCAAAATGATAAGCCAGGCAACGGTCAAACTGATTGTGAATAACCAGAGCGAACATACCGTCAGCGAAGGCGATGGGCCTGTCGATGCGCTTTACAGCGCGCTGAGCAAATCGCTCGAAAGGTTTTTCCCGAATATTCGCGAAATGCACCTGATCGATTATAAGGTCCGCATTGTAAACCCCGCTGCGGGGACGGCGGCCATCACAAGAGTCGTTATCGAAACCCGCGATAAGGACGCAATATGGGGCACAGTCGGCGTGTCAGAAAATGTCATAGAGGCAAGCTGGCAGGCGTTGGTTGACAGCGTCGAATATAAACTCATTAAAGATAGTAATTAAGCCGCGAAGACAGGAAATTTTTTAATCACAGATTGCACTAACTCGTTACAGCAGCAAATTTCATTATTCAGCATAGTGTCAAAGTCAACGGGAATTATTTTTCTGTGTTTTGTGTGCCCTTATTTCGGAGCTTTTCTTTTTCGACCAGGGAAGGAGCAGGACTTTTTCGGACTTTCTTTTTTATTTGACAGCATCTATTGCTGCATTATATAGTTACAATATGATTTCAGTTCAAAACAGTAGCGGTTTGCCGGCATGGCTGGCATCGAAGAACGGCCTGATAACAGTTTTGATAATTGCCGTTTGTTTAGCGGTCCTTATAACACACTGGCCGGCTTTATCAGCGAAGGCGCTGTCTTTTGACGACAATCGATATTTCGTTGAGAATTATCTGGTGCGAAGTCCCAGTTGGGATTCGGCTAGGCGATTCCTCACGGAGATATTTACGCCATCGACCGTTGGAGGATATTATCAACCATTGACAATGATTTCGCTGATGTTGGACTATGCGCTGGGGGGGCAGACCGATAGCCTTCGGCCATTTCATCAAACCAGTCTTGTGCTGCATATTGCGAACACGGCGATGATAATTGTGCTATTGTATCAATTGTTTGGCAGCGTGTGGATAGCGGCGGCTGTGGGATTGCTCTTTGGAGTTCATCCATTAACGGTAGAACCGATTCCATGGGTGGGTGAGCGCAAAACCCTGCTGGCGGCTTTTTTCACATTATGGAGTCTGGTTCTTTATGTCCGTTTTGCCCGCAGGGGTAATTGGAAAACTTATCTTGGCTGTATTGTAATGTATCTGCTGGCGCTTATGTCCAAACCTACCAGCACGCCGCTGCCGGTTATGATGCTGCTGATGGACTTTTGGCCGCTCAGAAGGCTCAAATGGCGAACTGTTCCGGAAAAGCTGCCTTTATTTGTTGTTGGAGGCATCTCGGCTGTCATAACTTATGTTTCTCAGAGCGTTACCGCTTCGGTGATTACGCCGGAGGTATACGGCTTAATACGAGTTCCGCTGGTCATTTGCCACAACATCATTTTCTATCTCTACAAGATGATTTGGCCGGCCAATCTGTCCTCGCATTATGTTTTTCCTGCCCCGCTTGGATTTTCTACCCCGATGGTAATGGTCGGTGTCATAGGCACCTGCGTATTGATTCCGCTGCTGGTGCTGTCGCTGCGATGGACACGAGCGGCGATGACTGGCTGGCTGATTTTCTTTGTGATGATTTTTCCGACAATGCAGATGCTTCAGTTCAGCGACGTGATTGCATCGGATAAATTCGTCTATCTGCCTTCTATAGGAATACTGATGATACTGGCGGCTTTTTTAGTCTGGGTATGCGGCGCCGCTGGTATTAGACAACACAAGGCAAGGTGTGTAATTGTAACAATTATAGTTTTAATGCTGGCAGGTGCGGAATCTTTTGCTACGCGGCGGTACCTTGCTTGCTGGAAGGATACGGTCAGTCTTTATGCACAAATGGTAAGAGTAACCCCCCGCGCCATATCGCCTCTCAACAATCTGGGAGCGGCGCTTGCTGAAAGAGGCGATGTAAATGAGGCTATGGAGTGTTTTACAGAAGTGCTGAAGATAAAGCCTTATGATCTTGACGCGCATATTAATCTGGGCAAAATTTTTGCCGACCAGGGCAAGTACGACGAGGCTATGTCTTATTATGAAAAAGCATTACGTTCAGGGACGTTACGATGAGGCCATTGCCATCTACCGCAAAGGGATAGCCCTTAAAGTGGAGAATACAGTTATGCTGCGTATCGGCCTCGGCACGCTTTTGTCCCAGCAGGGCAAAATAGACGAGGCAATATATGAGCTTCAAATCGCTGCGGAACTGAGACCCGAGTCAGCAGCGTTTAATAACCTGGGAGTGTTATTGGGTTTAAAAGGCAGGATTGATAAGGCAATGGAATACCACAAAAAGGCTATTCAGCTTGACCCGAAAAATGCTGAGGCGTACTATAACCTTGGAAATATTCTGCTTTCGCAAAACAAGTTCAAGCAGGCAATCAGCGAATATGAAAAGGCGGTGCGCATAAATCCGGAATACACTAAATCGCACATTAACCTCGCCGTGGCATTGACGCAGGAAAACAGACTTGATGAGGCAATCGAGCATGCTGCTGAGGCGGTGAAGATTGAGCCGAATAACGTTGATGCGCACTACAATCTCGCTGTGGCGCTGACGCAGCGGGGGCGACTTGACGAGGCAATTGAACATTTAGCCGAGGGGGTGAAAATTGAGCCGAATAATGTTGATATGCGCTACGGCCTGGCGGGCGCTCTGGTTGACAAAGGCCTGCTTGAGAAGGCAGCCGATGAGTATCGCCAGGTATTGCGACTGGAGCCGAATGATATTGATACGCGTTGCATTCTGGGTGACGTTTTAGCTAAGCAGGGCCGGTTTGAGGAAGCTGCTATCGAGTATAATGAAGTGCTTAAAATAAACCCGCAGCATCCCGGTGCGCAGCAGGGAATGAAAAATATTTCATCCGGACAG
>JAPLMW010000003.1 GCA_026386845.1 Phycisphaerae bacterium | reverse complement strand
GCTCCCGGCAGCCGACAAGTCTTAAATATGCTCGCAGCCAACGGCGATTTGGCCGATATTGTCGCGGCAGGAGCAAGAATTCTCGAAACGGCCTGCGGACCCTGCATAGGTCTGGGCCTTTCGCCGTCAGACGGAACGGTAAGCGTGCGGACGTTTAACAGAAACTTTGCCGGCAGAACAGGCACAAAGAATGATACCGTCTTTTTGACAAGTCCGGAAGTTGCGGTTGTGGCGGCACTGAAAGGCGAAATTATAGACCCTCGCAAAGTCGACATTGAATGTCCTAAAATAGAGCTGCCGGAAAAGTTTCTCGTTGACGATAATATGCTCCAAAAACCCCTCTGTCCGCTGGAGGCGAAAAAAGTAAAAGTCTTGCGAGGTTCAACCATTGTTGTTCCCGAAACGGCAGCGAAACTGCCTGCTCACCTGAAAGGCAAGGTGCTTTTAAAATGCGGCGATAAAATTACCACAGACCATATTATGCCGGCAGGGGCGTTTTTAAAGTATCGCTCGAATGTGCCGGAGTATTCAAAATATGTTTTTAACAGTTTTAATGAGCCCAATAAACCGACCTTTGCCCAAAAGGCACTTGAACTGAAGAAAAAAGGAATCGCGGGTATTGTAGTTGCGGCGGAAAGCTATGGTCAGGGTTCGAGCCGTGAACATGCTGCCCTGTGTCCGATGTTCCTCGGCGTTCGTATGATAATCGCAAAGAGCATCGAGCGTATTCATAAAGCTAATCTGATTAACTTCTGTATTTTGCCGGTTGAGTTTGAAACCCCGACTGATTATGAAAAAATCAATGCTTACGATGAGCTTGAAGTGAAAAATCTTAATGACGCGATAAAATCTGCGGATGTAATTACCATAAACGATAAAACCGAAAGCCTGATGTTCAAATGCAGGCTTAATCTTTCCGCCAGGGACAGGCAAATTCTTCTTGCCGGCGGGCTGTTGAATTACACTCGAGAAGGGACAAAGGCGCAAAGAGACAAAGGCACAGAGTGAAGAAACGATAGAAAAAGTATGAGGCTAAGGAGTTATCCGGCAAATGATTGGGCAATCTGGGAAAGGAAGTCTGAAAAGCATGCAGATAAAAACGTACAGAGATTTGCTTACTTGGCAAAAATCTATGGCGTTAGTTACAGAAATATATCGGCTGTCAAAGTCGTTTCCCAGGGATGAGACTTATGGGTTAACTTCCCAAATGAGGCGTTGCGCCGTTTCGGTTCCCAGCAATATAGCGGAAGGTTACGGTAGAAACTCAACCAGCGATTACATTCGCTTTCTATATATCGCAATCGCTTCTCTGTACGAATTGCAGACCCAGATAGAGATTGCCTTGAATCTACAATATCTGAGCAAAACCGGTTTTGATAAACTTTATGAGTCAAGTAGGGAAATAGAACGAATGCTCAGCAGTTTAATTAGGAAGCTAAATGATAAACAGAACAAGTAACTTTGTAACTTTGTGCCTTTGCACCTTTGTTCCTTTGTGCCTTAACTAATGAACGGAAAAATCGTAACAATCTTCGGCACAAGCAGCGCCAAAGAGGGCGATAAAGTTTTTAATCTTGCGTATGAGCTTGGCAGATTATGCGCACAGGCCGGCTTTACAATCGCCAACGGCGGTTACGGCGGAACAATGCTCGCTGCTGCGAAGGGTGTGAAACAGGCCGGCGGAAAAACAATCGGCGTAACCTGCTCGGCCTTCGGCCCAAGAAGGCCGAATGAATTTATAACGGAGCAGATTGAAACTGACAGTCTCAATCAGAGGATTGCGAAACTTATCGAGCTTGGTGCGGCTTATGTTGTTTTGCCCGGCGGAACGGGTACACTGCTTGAGCTTGCCGATATCTGGGAGCGGACAAACAAAGGATTTGTAAATCCGCCCAAACCGATTATACTATTGACTGATTTTTTCAGGCCGCTGCTTGATATTATCGCGGCTGATGACAAAAACAGCGTTAAACTTATAACTTTCGCTCAAACGCCCGCGCAGGCTGTGGAAATTTTGAAGGAACGTATTTGATATGAAACGCACAGTGGTAATAATTCTATTTTTTATTTTTTCTATTGTCAATGCTGCCTTTGACTCGAATTCGCCTCGCAGGCATACCGCCATTCAGGACGGTCTTATGTTAGACGGCATTGATGGCAAAATCTCATCTGAAAACGGCCTATGGTATTTTTCACTTTTCGAATCTTTAACGGACGGCAAAGGTTCCCTGGTTGCTGATACTGCCGTCCAGATTCTCCCTTCGAGTATGCTTGAAAAACTTGCAGGTGCCGTAAGCGATGAGAATAAAAATTTCCGCATCTGGGGCAAGTTTACAAGATACCAGAACAAAAATTTTATTTACCTTTCATATTTTATTCCCGTCACCGAGACTAATCAGCCGCCGTCTGCGGAAGAAGAGCCGGATTATGCCGACCCAAACGAAGAAAAGATTATTCCCGATGATGTTCTGGCGATGCTGCGGCCCAAGAGAACAATAAACCTTGCCGAGCTTAAAAAACCGTTATCAACCGGCTCCGACGGTATAATAACCGACAGAACAGGCTTTCTCAAAAAAACACAAGATGGCTTTTATTTCAATTTTGACGCGATTGGCAGAAACATCGACTCGTTTTCTCTGCCGCTGCTTAATTGCCAGGTGCTTGAAGATATAGCAAAACAGCAAAATAGTTCGGCTGAACCTTTGCGATTTAAGATTTCAGCAATTGTAACAGGCTATAAAGGCAAAAATTATATGCTCCTCCAGCGCGCAACAAGGGCTTACAGTCACGGCAATTTCGCAAGATAAATTATGAAAAAAAAACTGCGAAAAATATTGATACCCCATACTTCGGCGAATTTCGAGCGAACACTTTCTGATTTGCGCGCAAAAATATGTGAAAAAGCGACATTCAATCCTCACAGTCCCGAAGGAATAAAAGTTGCACAGATTATTGAAAAGGTATGGGGTGGCGGCGATAAAGCGGTTGCTGCCTATACTTACCAGTTTGATAAAGTAAAACTTTTGCCTTCACAGTTCAGGGTAAGCCAGCAGGAGTTAAAAAGGGCTCATCAGCAAACCGACAAAAAGCTGCTTTCGTCAATCAGAAAGGCAATTGCTAACGTAAAAAAATACCAAAAGAAAATTTTTATCGGTTCGGCAAAAAACATTTCCGGTCCTGCTGGGATAAGATATACGGCGATAAAGCGAGTTGGTATTTGTGTGCCCGGTGCTTCCGCTCCTCTGCCTTCGACCGTGATAATGACAGCGGTTCCCGCACAGGTTGCAGGGGTAAAAGAAATCGTTGTTGTTTCCCCGCCTCGATATAACGGCAACATTCACCCTGTAACTCTTGCGGTATGTTTCGAGCTTGGTATCAAAGAGGTTTATCGTATCGGCGGCGTTCAGGCTGTTGCCGCCCTGGCGCTCGGCACAAAAACAATCAAACCTGTCGATATGATTGCAGGCCCCGGCAATCAGTGGGTTTCGACCGCAAAAAAAATGCTCTTCGGACAGGTAAAAATAGATTCCATCGCCGGCCCAAGCGAAGTTCTGATAATTGCCGATGATTCCGCAAAACCAGGATTGATTGCCGCTGATATGTTAAGCCAGGCTGAACACGCACCGGGAAGCGCATTACTTTTTACGCATTCAAAAAAACTGGCTCAAAAAGTCATTGGCGAACTTGAAAAACAAATTATCCATCTGCCTCGCTGCAGCCAGACAATACAGTGTTTAGAGCGATATAGTGCTGTTGTAATATTTAAAAATATTCAGCAGTGTATTGATTGGGCAAATAAATTTGCTGCAGAACATCTTGAGATTCAGTGCGGCAAAAAGAGCAGACAAATCGCTTCAAAAATTGAAAACGCAGGCGCAATCTTTATCGGCCAATATTCACCTGTGGCCGTTGGCGATTATTTTGCCGGTCCGAGCCATACACTGCCGACCGGCGGCTGTGCAAGATTTTCAAGTGCGCTTACCAGCAACGATTTTATAAAATCAATCAGTATTATTGAATACGATAAAAAAAGACTCGCAAAAAGTGCCGATGATATTATTCGTCTTGCACAGGCCGAGGACCTTGACGCGCACGCAAAAAGTGTTAAAATAAGATTTGAAGAGGATTAAAGTTTAATCACCTCTTTTTGGCGTAAAATACAACTTAATATAATGGAGGAACAAAATGAACAGCGACAAAAAGTATTCTCAATTTGCTCTGATTCGTGAAATGATGCAAACCCCCGACATCCTGCGTCGCTTTGCCTTGAAGAATACAGACAAAGTCATTGCATCCATCAAAAAGCAGGGAAAACTCTTTTTCACCGGCGAAGGTTCAAGCCGAATTTTCCCAGCCAAGAACGCGATGTATTGCGCAAAAAGAGCGGGATACAAATTGAATCTTGCAACCGAAGGCGGCCTTCAGGCGTGCAGTTACGACCTGTCCGATTTTGTTGTCTTCGGCGCTTCTAACAGCGGCCAGACAAAAGAAGTCATCCGTCTTTTTGACAGGTTGAAAAATGTCGGCCACCAGCATCTTTATGCTCTTACCGCCAATCAAAACACAAAACTCGAATCTCTTGCCAGGCAGACATTCATATTAAGCTGCGGCAAGGAAGATGCCGTGGCCGCGACGAAAAGCGTTGCCGAGCAGGCATTGTTTTATCAGGCTCTTTTGGCTGCGATGCAGAATACGGACATCAGTAAAAAGTTTGCTCAGCTTGCCGATGCCTTTAATCAGGCTCTTACAATGCCGATAGACAAAGAAATCATAAACGCGATAGCGTCGGCAGGCACGATTTACTTTGCCGGTCAGAATGACGGCGTTGCCGAAGAACTTACGCTCAAAACCAACGAAATCACTCGTAAAAAAAGCGACTATCTCGAAGGCACTTATGCCGTTCACGGTGTTGAGGAAGTTATGAACCCTGACGATGTTGTTATTCTTATCAACCCCTTCAAGAGTGAGCTTGAGAAGATAAAACAGACTCTTGCCGATGGCGTAAAAATGAAAGTCTTTGCCGTCTGCGATGAGAACACCATTTTCCCGACGATAAAGGTTCCCGACATTGGCGAGCTTGGCAATTACGTCTATCTTGCCGCCGGTTGGAACATACTTGTCGAGACAGGCGTCTTTCTGGGCATAAATCTTGACAAACCTCAAAGAGCCAGAAAAGTCGGCAACGAGTTTATAGGCTGACAGCCTTATATTAAATCTTCAAAGCCCCCGTTTTTCGGGGGCTTTTTTATTTGCTAAAGTTTTCAACTGCTGATATACTCGATATTTATATATTCTTTAACTGCTTTTGTCTTTTAAAGATTAGAGGCTTTTAAAATATGCAGTTGCTGTCTGTAAAGTTGTTTTTCAGCCCTTTGAGGATTGTCTTTCTGGTTTTCTGGTTCTATCTGTGTATGTATCTGGTTCAGCGATTCCAGTTTAGTCCTATAATACCCAAAAAATTAAAAGCCGGTATGAATATCCTGATTCTGGTTTTTGGCCCGCTTGTTTTGTTTGTTTTTATCGTGGCCGAAGCGGTTCAGAAAGCGCATCAGCACGGCATCTCTTTTTTTGAAGCTGTTAAAAACGCCCTGGGGAAAGCTGCTCAGGTTGTAAGTTCAGTTCATTTTGCCGGCGCACGCGGCAAGGATTCAATCATGCTTCTCGATTCATCCGGCAAAAATCTTTTTGAGGTATATGGCAATGCCAAAAATAACAAGGACGATAAAAATATCCTCGAACATACGCAGGGAATAATTGCCAATGCCGTCGAGGGTCTTGCCAGTGATATTCTCATTGACCCTGTCAGCAGTGATAAATATGTGGTGCGGTATCGGATTGACGGAACGCTCAGGGCCGTTGAAGAGGTGCCTTTTCAGCATTGTGTTGCGGTAGTCAACAGTATAAAAGCTATTTCCGGTATGGATATCGCCGAGAAGCGTCGTCCGCAGGATGGCGCTTTCATAGCCAAAACTGCCGCCGGCAATATTTCCTTTCGCGTGGCAAGTGCCGGCGTTCTCCACGGCGAGAAACTTTCAATAAGAATTCTTAATCAGGCTGCTGCGCAGATTACACTTACTGATGTAGGGATGGACGAGAAATATCAGCGGCTCGTAAAGGATATAATTACTCATCAGTCGGGAATGGTTCTCGTTTGCGGTCCGACAGGCAGCGGAAAAAGCACTACTATGCAGGCATTGCTTCGGGAGCTCGATTTTTATACCCGCAACGTAATAACCATCGAGGACCCTATAGAATATGTTTTGCCCCAGGCCAGCCAGATAGAAATAAATCCCAAGGCCGATATAACGTTCGCTAAAACCCTCCGCAGCGTTCTCCGTCAGGACCCCGACGTGATATTCGTCGGCGAAATCAGGGATACTGAAACCGCCATGACCGCTCTCGGTGCTTCTCAGACGGGTCATCTTGTTTTTTCGACGCTGCACAGCAGCAGTAACGCCGCGACCATAGTGCGCCTGATGGACCTCGGCATAAAGCCGCTTCTGATTTCATCAGCGATTGACCTGATAGTCTCGCAGAGGCTTATTCGTAAATTGTGTGACAAATGTAAGACCGTTGCCAATCTCGATGAAACGCAGCTTGGAAAATTCAATGACAAGAATGTGGATACAGACAAAATAATGCAGCCGGTAGGCTGCCAGTCCTGCGGCGATACGGGATACAAAGGCAGAACGGCAATCTTCGACATTATGGTTCTCGACGACAATGTCAAAGCTCAGATTCTTTCGGCCGATTTTTCAGTAAGTAAATTCAAAAATATCGGCGATGAACAATACAGAACAAATCTGAAAAAACAGGCAATAAAACTTGTATTGGCCGGTGTTACCGGTATCGAAGAAATGAAAAGAGTAACGTCTAATCTCGGTTGATTAAAAATGTTTAAACTGATAATAATAGCAGCCGCACTTGTATTCGCCTTTATCGGCTACAGGAAAACCTTCTATCCGGGCTGGGCTGTTTTATTCAACTTACTCATTGCTGTTTACATAAGTATAATGTCGGCGCCGCAGATTGTTGACAAATTCCCGGACGTCAGAAACTATCTTGGCAATTATACCTATTCAGGCGGCATTCTTGCAGCGGCTGTTATTATTTTCGCCGTGTTGCAGTCTTTTGCCTTCAGATTTTTCACGGCTGTTAGTGTCGTATCTTTACCGAAATTATTAAATAGTCTCGGCGCTGCCATTCTTGGTTTTCTGACGGGTTCTGTAATTGCGGGCTTTTTGTTTTTCCTGATAAACATAACTCCGCTGGCCGATAATTCGACTGTCAGGTCTTTTACGCAGGATAAACAAATACCTGACCGTACCAACGGTGTTGTGCTGGTATCCTGTGATTTTATCCACAATATTTCTCTTCAGCCCGACCCGACGGCGATTGACAAGCAATTGGAAAACATTTTGGCGAATTGGAGAAAACTTGTAACAGGAGCGAATACTAAAACCCCAGCCAAATCCGAGCCGAATAAGATGGAAATCGTTGAATAATCGGCTATCAGCAAATCAATAATAAGTCACACACATAAATAAATTGCACACATAAATAAATCGCCCGCATAAATAATCGCACACGTATTTTTACTTAACACTCTATGAAATAAGGACTTATATTAAAACCACTTTTTTGCGGCGTGGCCATTTTGCCAAATTTTCTAATTTTACCTATTTTAACTAAAGATTTTCCATTCAGCCTCCCGATACACATTATAGATTGCCCATTTTAACATATCGGAAACAAAAGTTAAAAAGGGCAAAATAAGAGTCGGCAATGGATTTGGGTTAACGATTCGAAACAGAGATTTTGGAGACTGACAGATGATTGACGAGATTTTTTTACAGCGGTATCTTGACGCTCTTTTGACAGGCGATAGAAAGCAGTGCAGGGGCATAATTGAGGAAATTCTTCATCACAACAGCGCATCTATAACAGGCATTTACAGCGATGTAATCTGGCCGATGATGATGGAAGTCGATAATCTTTATCGCAGCGAAAGAATTACATCGGCACAGGAACATCTTGCCACCCGTATAAATCGCACTATCGTTGACCAGCTTCAAAATAAACTGCCGCGTCAGCAGCAGACAGATAGAAAAATTGTCATCTGCAGTTCGCTGCGCGAGACAAGCGAGCTTGGCGGACAAATGATAGCTGATATGTTTGAAAGCGCCGGCTGGGATGTAAGATTCATCGGCGGCGGATTAAGCAATGACGATATACTTGCCTACATCCATGAGTTCAGTCCGGAAATTCTGATAATCTACGGCACAGAACCAAGCGAAACGCCTGAGATTCGCAGTATAATCGACAAAATAAGAGGAATAAACGCCTGGCCGAATATGAAAATAATGCTCTCAGGCGGCGTGTTCGGACGAGCGGAAGGATTATGGGAGGAAATCGGGGCAGACCTCTTCGCGGCAAATGCCGTTGAAGCGCTGCAAATCGCATCAGATGAAAATCAGGCGCAATGCCAGCCTGTAAGAACCATAAACCAGCGTAAAAGAAAACAGTTAGTAATATCAGGTCAAGACCTTACAGATGAATAATCAGCCAGCGATTGTAAATGAGGGGATTATCCGCCCTTTCGACTGCGCTCAAGGCAGGCGTGTAATGGCGGATTTTTTTTGCGCCTGTCTTAGCAGACGCTAAGATGCGGCAAGTCTGTAAGTCATTATTTTTGAAACAGAATAAATCCCCGCAGTTTTGCACGTTGCAAAACTAAGCGCGGGGATGCAGGGGTTAGGAACGATTTTTTCGCAAAAATGCGCAACTTTTTTTGATTTTCGCGCAACTTGGCATAAAAAGAGGCAGTTTTTTTATCACAGATTACGCAGATTTCACTGAAAAGTAAGAGAAAATCATAACTTTTTACGAGTTTTTACCCCCACAGTTTCCCCGAAGCGAGAAAACTAAGCGTGGGGGTCTCCGCTGCCCCCTGCGGGGGTTTGCGCTGCGGCTTCAACGGCTCCGAGGGGTTTTTAACCACGGATTACGCGGATTGCGCGAATTTTCGAAGATTATGCGGATTTTTTAGGGATTTTTGCAAAATTCGCAATCCCGAATCCCCCTTCGCATGAGGCTTCGGCGGGATCTTCGCTGCGCTTCGAGTTGCGCGTTTTTGCTTATCGGGACAAAAATAATTCAGAATGTAGAATTCAGCAGACAGTATAAGGAAATTGCTTTTAGTTGTTTTATAGGTTAAAATATCAACAACATTATTTTAGCCAAGAGGACTAGGCACAAATAGGCTATGACTCATTGAGGTAAATTATGCAATTCAAAATAGGGCAAAGAGTTTTCAAGAAAGGGCAGAACTCTATAATAGGAGTGGTTGTTGATGGTCCGAAACAGAGCCGGGGAGAAATTTGGTATCAGGTTGCTTGGGGTGCCGATGTAAAATGGACAATTGAAAATAATCTTGAGCCTTATGGCGGACAGAAAACCATTTTAGATTTTCTAAAGTCAAATATATATGCAGGCATCAACCCTTTTATTCAAAAAGTTACCTTAACTAAACTTAAGCAGCCACAGAAGAATACTATTTACAGTTTTAATGCCAGCCGAACTCAACTATATGGATATCAATATAAACCCCTAATTAAATATCTCGCATCCCCGTCTAAACGCATCTTGATTGCTGATGAAGTAGGTTTAGGCAAGACAATAGAAGCAGCATATATATTTCAGGAAGAAAGAGTAAGGCATGATATTAATAGGGTCTTGATAGTTTGTCCATCTCAATTGCGGGTCAAGTGGCAAAACGAAATGTGGGAAAGGTTTAGTGAAAAGTTTGATATTCTAAATTCACGAAAGTGTTTAGCATCAATACCAAAAGACCCAGAGAGAACAATAGACCATAATCTTATGGGAATTGCATCTTATGAAAGCATAAGAAGCGATAGATTATTTGAGAAGTTAGAAGAACTTCCTGCAGCTTTGGATTTGTTAATTGTTGACGAAGTTCATCATTGCAGGAACAGTGAAACCAAGAATTTTCGAGTAATTGAATCCTTGGCGGAATCCGCATCAGCCGTTGTTTTTCTTAGTGCCACACCTATTCATACCGGCAACAAAAATTTGTATAATCTGATGAACCTGCTTCTTCCAGAGAAATTTGATATCGAAGAAGCATTCTATCAGCAAATGGCTATCAATTCTCATATTGTAAGAGCAGAGAGATTGCTATTAATTGTTAGTTCTGAGTCAATAGAAGAGGCAAAAAAGGAATTAGACCAACTTAAATATACTCCGATTTCAAATGACCCGTTTTATGATATAATTCGTAACAGATTAGGTGATAATAAAATTATTGATGATAGGAAGTTTCTTGTTGAAACTCAGGAAATGTTATCTGGCCTCAATATATTTAATGAGGTCTTAAGTAGAACACGAAAAAGAGAGGTACAAGAAAAAGCTCCTGTCAGAAATGCAAATTCAATATCATTCCGTTTCACGAAATATGAAAAAGAAACATATGATATTATTATTAATCATATATACCAACAATACGAAAAGCATTACAATGATCAAATTGCTCGTTTTGTGCTTAGTAATATTTCACGTTGCATAGCAAGTAGTCTGGTGTCTGCGGTTAATAAATATCAAGAGTTGTTTGCTTCCAATGCTTCCAAGGATGAATTTGATTTAGAAATTGAGGATATTTCTTTTGAGGAGGAAAATGATGATTCAACGCCCGAAAGATATAATATAATTGATGATTTAGAATTTAAACAGATCATTAATAGTATATCCGTACAACGTCTTCGAGATGAAGATACAAAGTTTAAAGAATTCTTGAAAACAATTCAGAGAAATAAGAAAGTAATAGTATTTGCGTTTTTTAAAAAGAGCCTCAGATATCTTGAGGAGAGGCTACGATTCGCAGGGGTTAATTGTGTCAGGATCGATGGGGACGTACCATCAAATCCTGATGACCCTTCAAATGATGAGAGAATACAGCGGATTCTTAAGTTTAAGAATGATAATACATGTATGGTTATGCTATCGAGTCAAGTAGGTAGTGAAGGTTTGGATTTTCAGTTTTGTGATACAATGGTCAACTGGGACTTGCCTTGGAACCCAATGGTTGTAGAACAAAGAATCGGCAGAATTGACAGACTTGGACAAAAATCAGAGAGGATACATATTATTAATCTCGTAAGCAAAGACACTATTGAGGAGAGGATACTTCTTAGGCTATATGAAAGAATTAATATATTCAAAGAATCTATTGGAGAGCTTGAACCAATTTTAGGACCGCAGATTCAAAATTTAACCCACGAACTACTCAGGCCTGACCTTACCGAAGCGGAGAAAGAACGAAAAGTTGAGTTAAGTGCACAAGCTATCATCAAAGAAAAGGAAAATATGCTCAGGTTGGAGAAGGAAAGCGACAAACTCTTAGGGATGGGTGATTTTATAAAAGAAAAGATTGATAAAGTAATAAAACTGGGAAGATTTGTCACTGGAAAACAACTGGAGCTCTATATAAACCAATTCCTTGAAGAGTATTGTCCTGAAAGTATCTTAATTGACGAAGAAGGCAGAAAAGCAGACTTTGAAAAAGAAAATATTAGATATTTGAAAATTCAGAGCAAGCTAAAAAAATATCTATTGTCTAATCTGAATCCAAAAGATGAAGAAGATATGAGATTTCTTTATAGGATTGGTGATAAAATATTGAATTTGGCTTTTTACCCTGATGTTGCAACAGAGCATCCCGAAGCGGAATTAATACATTCCAGACATCCTTTTGTACAATGTGTAACGGAATACTATAAAAGTAACATAAATAACATCCCTTGCACCTTCCGATTAAAACTGTCATGTGATTTTGTTGAATCTGGTAATTATTTCTTCGCATGGGCATCTGTTGATGAAAAAGGAATTCTTGAAGGTAGATTCCTGAAACCTATCTTTTATAACCTTGATTCTTGTAAGTTTATTGAGGATGAGGATGTGGCAGAGCAATTAATGTATCATATGATTATTAATGCTAAAGATTTTAATGATGGTGAGCTTGATACTGAAACAGCGGAAAAGTTATATGAAGTTATAGAAGAATGCTATCAAGATTATGTTATCCAATTTACTAAAAAGCGTCAGTTTGAAGCAGAAGCCATTATATTGCGGAGAAAACAAGCTTTACAATCTTCATATGAAGTCTTGAGAAATAGGAAGAATAAAGCACTTGAAACGGCTAAAGCTAAAGGGCGAAGCGAACGAGTCATTAATATGTTCAAAAGGCAGTTGGAAAAATTGGAAGAAGATTTTGAAATGAAAATAGTAGAAATAGAATCTAAAGGTCATGTATCGGTGGATTTCCAGATAGAAGGGGCAGGTTTGTTGCGAATTGAATGATTAAGACTTGAGAGAAATGGAAAATCAAAAATTATCTATTTTCGATAGACTAAAAGCTCTTTCTCCGATTAAGTTTAAAAAGCAAGAAGAGAAATTTATCAGCAAGGAGATTACTATAGGTCTGGATTTTGGCACTTCTACAACGAAATGTATTATAAATATCGAAGGTAGTGGGAAGGATGATGAATATTATGCTATCCTATTCCCCAGAGATAAGGATGTAACCTTATTATATCCCACAGCCATTTCATTTGCAGATGGAAAATTATATTTTGGTGATTTAGCTACAACTTTTAAAGAAAGTGAAACTATATATTCTTGCAAGATGGCTGTGCCCTGTAAAGATTCATGGAATAATTACTCTTCTCCTTTCATGTGTGAAAATGCACCAGGTCTTTTTATTTTTGATAGTAGGTATCATTTTTCAGCATCTGAGTTGTCTATTCTCTACCTGAGTAATGTAATAAGAGTAATTAGAGAGTTGGTGAAGAAAGCATTTCCAAATATCAAAGTAAAGTTCTATCTGAACATGGCGTGTCCTTTAGATCAGCTTGAAAAAGATTATTTTGCAAGTTGTACTAAATCGGATAAACAAGCTGCAAATAAGGAAAATAGAAAGCGAGATGAATATATAGAGCAGCGTTACAATGAGATATCACAGTATAGTTTAGGATTAAGTAATTATTCAAAAAATCCATGGGATATTAACGATGCCTATAGATATATAAATGCTATACAAAAAAAGATACTAAGAAGTCCAGAACAATCTCCTGCTTCCATAATACCTGAGACGTTAGCTGCGATTTCGTCTTTTATAAAGAGGCCTGGCACAGAACAAGGCAGATACATGGCAATTGATGTTGGTGCAGGAACTACCGATATTTCTGTGTTCTGGCTTGAGAAGAATAGTGTTAAGTCAAAACCACATTACTATTCATCAGGTTCACTGCATATTGGAGTGGACCAGTTTGACACTGCTTTAAGAGAGATTCTAAATTCTTATGAGGGTAATTCTTTAAGAGAGCGGAGAGAGAAACTGGTAGCTGAAAATGTAGGGTTATCTAATTGTAAGGATGAGATAGAACCTCATCTTTGCAAAATGATAGATCACCGTACAAAATTTTTTGGATACGCATATCATAAAGAAGCTAAGCAAAGTATATGGGGAAATAAAAGAAATGCCAATTTAACTATCGTTTTCTTTGGTGGAGGCAGCAAACTAGATGTAATAAAAGAACGTTTTATTTATTCAGACATATGGGAAAACATTTTGGGTCAGGCAGAGCATATTTTACCTAAACTTGAGGTATGTAATCATGCTATAACTCCAAATGGTAGTTTGTTAAATATAGATGAACACAAGGATATCGGTAATGACTCAAGCCTTCTTCTTATAGCAGAAGGGCTTGCTTCGAGAATTATTGACATACCAGAATATGGCATACAAGCAGAAAGAATATACGAACCCAAAAGTATAGAATTTGACATTAAAGATTATTGAAAAAACAATTTATAAATTATTAATTCTTTACAAATTTAAAATATTTTAAGAAAGGCTAAAAACCTTGTCAAAATGTCAATGTGTTATATGCGGTAAATGGTTTGAAGAGTCTGAAATGGTAGGAGAATATTGTGAAAATTGTTATGTTGAAGCATCTGAAGATGAAGAATAATACTAACAAGTGAAATTTATTCGTGAAAAGCATATGGCAAAAAGAAAACCAGTAGAAAATATTATCAGCGATATAAAAAATGAGGTTAAAGAAAAGGTGTTAGCGGAGATTTCGCCGATAAAGAAATTTCCGGAGGATTTTTTAAGCGCTAAAGCAAAAAAAGAGCTAACTGCGCCTATAAAGTATCCAAAATTTTCCAAGCCGGGCATAAAAATTGTCGGGCGCGACCATCGAATCCGGCGGGTAAAAATAGACCCTAAAAAAGTCAATAAAACATTAAACCTAATCAAAGAATGGGAAAAAGGGGCAACGGTAAAGTATGAGGAAATAGGACTGCCGGAGGGAGAACTTGAATTAAATTTCGGCAGAAAGGTTGAAATCCGCTTCGCAAAGAGCGGGATGGTTCTTTTGCAATTCACCCCCGGTGAGATAGCTTCCGCCAACGGGCGGGCATCTCACGGGGCAAGCAGCTACGAGCGGGCGAAGTATCTGCTATACAGCAGGAAAATCCATTCGGCAAGCTCAGGACAGGCAGGACAGTGCATATATAAAATACCCAAGAACGAAATTGTCGTTAAACGAGCCGTGCGAGATTATGAAAAATACCTTAAGGAAATACGAGACAATATAACAAAGGCATTTATGGCAAGAAAGGCAAACAGCGACATAGCAGATACATTAGCGAGAGAGATACTTAAAGAGATAAATCTGCCATATCCATACGCGATATAAGTGAATAGTGAATAGTGAATAGTGAATAATTGCGGAACCGCCAGAGGTGAGATGTCTATCACCGACTGAGGCGGGCGGATAAACAAACCCGCCGTGAAACGGCGGGCTAAATAACCCCCAACATCCTTCGACTTCGCTCAGGACAGGTAAAGTTGAGGGCTTTAGGATTTTGACGAACCCCCCGCAGTTTCGCCCCTGCAATTTCTTGCGAAATTAAGCGCAGGGGATAAATCAAAACTAAGCGCGGGGGCTAACCACGAGAATAAACGAACCCCTTAGCAGGCAAAGGGGCTAACTCTTGACCGGAAGGGGATGAGAAGTATAATACTGCAATCTTAAAGTCATTCATAAGGGCTAAAAAATGTATTTTATCGGTTATGACGTTGGCAGTTCATCAATTAAAGCATCGCTTCTCGAAGCACAGACGGGAAAAATCGTTGCTTTTGCGACAAGTCCAAAGAAAGAGCTTGAAATTATCACACTCAAAACCGGCTGGGCGGAACAAAAGCCGTTAGTCTGGTGGGACAATGTAAAAAAAGCAACGGCTGAAATACTTCAAACTTCAAAAGTCAATCCCGCTGATATAAAAGCAATCGGCATTTCTTATCAAATGCACGGGCTTGTCCTGATTGACAAAAATAAACAATTATTAAGAGACGCGATTATCTGGTGCGACAGCAGGGCGGTGCCGGTTGGCGCAGAGGCTGCAGAGAAAATCGGGCACAAGAAATGTCTCGAAACACTTTTAAATCTGCCGGGGAATTTTACCGCTGCAAGACTGAAATGGGTAAAAGACAATGAGCCGGAAGTTTACAAAAAAATTTATAAAGTCCTTCTGCCGGGCGAATATGTCGCAATGAAAATGACGGACAGAGCGGTAACCACGCCTTCGGGTCTTTCGGAACATATCATCTGGGATTATAAAAAACACGGTATCGCGGAAATTATGCTCGAATACTTCGGTTTTGACAGGTCATTTTATCCTGAGGTGCTGCCGAGTTTTTCAGTTCAGGGCGAATTGACATCGCAGGCTGCCGCGGAGCTTGGCTTGAAAGCGGGAACGAAAATTACATACCGCGCGGGCGACCAGCCGAATAATGCGCTTTCTTTGAATGTTCTTAATCCCGGCGAAATAGCGGCAACGGCAGGCACAAGCGGCGTTGTTTACGGCGTTACGGAAAAGGGCGCTTACGATGCCAAATCGCGCGTCAATAGTTTCGTTCACGTAAATTACAGCGAGAAAATGCCCCGGTATGGCGTGCTTTTGTGTGTAAGCGGAACGGGCATTCTGAACAGCTGGCTGCGGCGAAATGTCGCGGGAAACGCGGATTATAACCAGATGAATACGCTGGCTGCGCAGGCGCCGATTGGCTGTGATGGACTGGCGATACTGCCGTTCGGCAACGGTGCTGAAAGAACGCTTGAGAATAAAGATATCGGTGCGCAGATAAGCGGTCTGCGGTTTAATACTCATACGAGGCAGCATCTTTTGCGCGCGGGACAGGAAGGTATTGTCTTTGCTTTGAATTTCGGCTTGAAGATAATGCACGATATGGGTGTGAAAGTGAGCAAGGTTCGGGCCGGCGACGCGAATATGTTTTTAAGTCCGCTGTTCTGCGAGGCGTTTTCCTGCGTGACGGAAACGGTTGTGGAGCTTTATAATACGGATGGCTCCGCAGGCGCTGCGCGGGGAGCGGGAATCGGTCTTGGCTTTTACAAGGATTTTTCGCAGGCGTTTGAAGGATTGAAGAGCACAAGAAAAATCGAGCCTGACAGGAAACTTGTGCCGCAGTATAAAACCGCTTACGAACATTGGCTTGGCGTTCTTAACCGCGCATTAAGCTGACATCAGCGATTATTTCAGCCAGTCATTCAGATTTTTTGCGAGGATTTCCGGGTCGCGTTTTTGAAGAATGTGCTGCGCGATAGTCTCGGGAATTTTCAGTTTCGTCAAAGCCGCTTCTACCTGTTTCCAGAGGGTTTCTTTTTTAGACGGGCTCTGTTCGAGGTAGATTTTACTCACAAGCTCCTGCAGTTTTGTAAGCGTGATTTTGTCGATATTTCTATAATAATCCTTTATTACTTTTTTCTGGTAACCGCTGAATTCTTTGCCCATCAGAATCTCCATTTTATAGGACCATAATTTAATATTATGCCCATTTTCAGTATTATTATAAAGGTTTTTTCTGGATTTAGTCGATTTTAAGACTATAATCCTCAAAAGTTAAGGATGACAATCAGTATTTATGCGTAAATTTGTTATTGCTGTGCTGATACTTTTGTCTGCCGCGGGCAGATTGTCGGCAGTTGAGTCGCAGGAAGCGCAACTGTTCGGGGCGGATGATTTACATATTAGCGGCAAGGCGGTAACCAGCTATCAGGTTTCCAGCGGCGAGCATATTCTTGCCTTCACAGAGGGTTTTGAACTTTTCGTTGGCGATAATCATCTCAAAAGCAGTCAAGCCATAGTCTGGCTCAATAGTCAGACGACCGAATACCAGGGCGTTACCAATGTTGAATATAAGATTAAGGTATATCTTCAGGGCAAAGTTTTAGTTGACAAAGGCGCAGGTTCCAAGACCAGCGGTCTCGAACTTTCCAGAAATATTGTCTCAGGCGCTGAGTCGATGGTGGCTGAATTTGCGGTTTCCGGCGAGGTCTTTGTTACCGCGGAAAACAGAATCGTTCAGGATGTGCGCACGACAGAGCTTTATCACGATGCCCTTGTTGCTACAGGCCAGATTCAATTAGCGCCCGCGGAAGAACCGGCTGCTGCTCAGAAAGCAGAAGAGCCGGCCGCTGCACAGAAAGGGAAAAAGGCGACCGCTGCTCGGAAGACAGGAAAATCAGCAGTTGCTCAGACTGTTCCGGCAGGTCAGAAGGCCAAATCGCCGGGCGTTCTGACAAAAGTTTTCGGCAAAGGTCAGTCCAAAAAACCTCAGCCGGAAACTGTCCCTCAGGCGCCGCCGCCGAAAATCCAGTATCCTGTTAATATCAGCGGGCTTGGCACTGAGCCGGTCAGAATAACAAACGAAAGTATTCCTGATGGAACGAACATTGCGACGATACTGAACAGGTTTTATCTCTGGCAGAAGCAGGATGAGCAGGGCGGTTTACTCGAATTTCAGGCGGACTCTGCGGTCATTTTTTATTCCCGCACTTCAGCCGGCGGGCCGAACAGTGTTGACGGTCTTTTAGCAGGCAGTGCTGTCAAAGCAATTTATCTTCGCGGCAATATAATTATGACAGAAGGTCCGCGTACCATACGCGCTGATGAGGCTTATTATGATTTCCAGACCAGGCAGGGTCTTGTGGTGAACGCCGTTGTGCGAAACTACGACCCCCAAAGAGGCATACCGATATATTTGAAAGCGGAAAAGCTCAGACAGGTTGCACAGGACAAGTTTTATGCCAGGAATGTTACGCTTACCAGCAGTGAATTTTATGTCCCGCGAATTTCCGCAACGGCCTCGGAAGTTTTCATTACGGACACGACTGCTGTTGACGAGCAGACCGGAAAAATCGACAAACACAGTTACGACGCTGCGATGAAGAACGTGAAACTGAAGCTTGATAACCGGACGGTTTTCTGGTGGCCGCAACTCCGGAGCAATCTTGAAAGACCTGATATTCCGCTCAGAAGAGCGCAGTTCAGCCGGGACAAAACTTTCGGCACAGCGATTGAGACCGAATGGTATCTTGCGAGGATTCTTGGTTTGCGCGAGCCAAAAGGCGTTGATTCAAGACTTATGATTGATTCCTATTCGAAGCGCGGCACGGGAGTAGGCGCCGATATAGAATACCAAAGAGAAACTTATTTCGGCAATATTAACGGTTATATAATTAACGACAAAGGCGAAGACGACCTCGGCAGAGCCAGACAGAATATCGATGTTAATCAGACATTGCGAGGAATGATCAATTTCCAGCACAGGCAATTTCTGCCTGAACACTGGCAGCTTACGCTGGAAACAAGTTATATCTCGGACGAAACCTTTCTGGAATCTTTCCGCAGGGAGCAATATTTTGCCGGCAGGGGTCAGGAAACCAGCGCGCATCTCAGATGGCTCAAGGACAATCAGGCCTTTGCGTTGTTAACTAAATGGCGGATAAATAGTTTTGCTGACGAACTCGAGGAGATTCCTTCGGTGCAATATCACCGGACAGGGCAATCGCTTTTCAATGATAAACTTACCTTATATAGCGACAGCACCCTTGGCAGATTTCGTCAGCGTGTCGGCGAAAATCACTCGCTGGCTGTTTCAACCGAACATTTCACGTTTGGTTCAAGCAGAAACGAACTGGATTTTCCGCTTAAGTTTTCCCGCGGCAATATTGTGCCTTATATAGCCGGCACGTATGGTTATGACGACAGATATGGCTTTGACCGAAACTCGGCTATCGGTGCAGGGACGGGTTCGCAAGCCGGCGAGAAAAATGTTTTTATCGGCGAACTTGGCGCAAGAGCCTCAACCCAATTCTGGAAGATGTATAATGTTCGTTCGAAGTTCTGGGATGTCAACGGTATTCGCCATATTGTAAAACCGTATGTGAACGCTGCTGTCTTTGCTGAAAGTACTGACGTTGTCGAGCAGAAGGATGTATTTAGTCTCGGCGTTTTACAGCGATGGCAGACCAAACGCGGAGTTGGTGAAAAGAGCAGAATTCTCGACTGGATGCGGCTGAATGTGGAATATACAATGGTTACTAACGACGATTCAAAGATAAGGAGGCCCGACAAGACTATCTGGAACAATCCTTTTGTGCCGCTTTCGGCCACTTTGGCGCCGGACATTTTCAACGGCGATTTGGTCGGCTACAGAACTTTCGATTTATTCGGTCCGCAGACAGATAGTTTTAATGCCGATTATATCTGGCGTATAAGCGACACAACAGCGATTCTGAGCGACCTCAATTATGACACGACAAACAACAAGCTTGAGCAATTCAACATAGGATACTCTCACCTTTGCTGGCCGAATCTGAGTTATTATATCGGAGCCAGATATTTAAGAAGCGTGCAAGTTGGCGATGAAAAAGGTTCAAGGGCTGTTACCTTTGCCGCAACATACAAACTTAATCCGCGATATACGATTACTTACGGCTGGCAGTATGATTTCGGAATGGGCGGACTCATCTACAATCAAGTTAGCCTTATAAGGCGCTATCACAGGCTCTTTTACGCGTTTACTTACAAGGCCGATAAGACTCTTGACAGTCATGCGATAATCCTTAGTATATGGCCGGAAGGGGTCAGCGAAATGTCCACCGGCTCAAGAAGATATATGGGTCTGGATTCGCCCGAAGGCCGCAGCGATTAGTTTGAAATCGGCCGCAGATAATTTTATGACTCCTTATAACTGTATTTAAACGGTTGGTTTATCGATTTTTTTTAAGGAAAGTGAAAAATGGCATTAGTTGATACCAGAAAAATGTTCAAAATGGCCTACAAAAACGGTTATGCAATCGGGGCTTTCAATGTCAACAATATGGAAATAACGCAGGGAATTATCAGCGCAGTCGCTGAGAAGAAGGCTCCGCTGATTCTTCAGATATCCCGCGGCGCGAGAAAATACGCGAGTATGAGTTATCTGCGGGCGATTATTGACGTTGCTGTCGCGGAAAATCCTGATATTCCCATTTGTATGCATCTCGACCACGGCGATACATTCGACATCTGCAAACAGTGTGTCGATGATGGTTTTACATCCGTGATGATTGATGCGTCACATCATCCTTTTGAGGAGAATATCAAGATTACAAAACAGGTTGTCGAATATGCCCATTCTCACAACGTTGTTGTCGAGGCTGAGCTTGGCCAGCTCGGCGGCATTGAGGAAGATGTCGTAGGTCTTAGTCACGACGATGTTGCAAGTCATCTTACCGACCCCGGTCAGGCGATTGAGTTTGTCGAAAAAAGCGGCTGCGATTCTCTCGCTGTCGCCTGCGGCACAAGTCACGGCGCTTACAAGTTCAAATCCGAACCCAAGCTCGCATTGGACATAATACAAAAGGTTGCCGACAAACTGCCCGGGTTTCCGCTGGTAATGCACGGTTCAAGCAGTGTTCTAAAAGAATTTAAAGACCTGATTAATAAATATGGCGGAAAGATGCCCGACGCGATGGGTGTGCCGGAGTCGGCCATATCGAAAGCTGTGAAAATGGCCGTTTGCAAGGTCAACATAGACACCGACCTTCGTATGGCTATGACGGCGAAAATACGGCAGGTATTTGCCGAAAAGCCCGGCGAGTTTGACCCGAGAAATTATCTCGGTCCTGCAAGAGACGCCATAAAGGCGATGGTTCTGCACAAGCTGGATATTCTTGGCTGCAGCGGCAAAGCCGCGGAGTGCAGTTGACATAGCCACTAAGACACGAAGGCACGAAGATAAATATATGATATAATATTAAAAACTTAGTGTCTTAGTGCCTTTGTGGCTGTATTTCTTATTTGAATTAGAAAACCGCAAATGAAAAAAAACCTAATATCCGCATTTGTTCTGTTTCTGCTTATCGTTGCGTCAGCCCGGGATTCTTCAGCGATGTCGATGCCGAGCAGGGTTTCAACATCATCACCAAACGCCCCCGCCGCACAGCTGGCAGATGTTAATGTAACGGATTTAATAAAATCTGCTGTGCAGGAAATTTGCGACGGTAATTTCAGCGCTGCCGAACAAACATTAAGCAAGGCTGATGCGAAAAATCCGAGCATTGCCTCTCTTTCCAATTTAATTTCGCAGTATAATCAGATTGAGCTTACAAAACAGCAATCGCTGAAAAAAGCCTTTGATGAGCAGGTTGCCGCAATTGAAAAATTCAAGTCGGCCCCGGAAACTAACGAGCCTAATCTGCTGGAAGTTTTTCCAGCGATTATCAGGGCTCATGAGTTTGCAACCGATGAGCAAAAGAAGCGGATTCTGTCTGATGAATTTGTTCAGAAGACTATCGCCAAGGCTCGGCAGTCGGCGGCGGAACTTGAATCAAAGGGCAAATGGTTCGATTCGCTTATTTATTGTTACAGCTGGCTTGCCGCTCTTTACGAAGACGATAAGACCATACGGGATAAAAGAAAAGAGCTTGAGGGAAAAATGCTTATCGAAGCTTCCATGATGAACAATCCCTGCGAAGGATATGCCGACCGCTATCAGAAAATAAAACCTGAAGTGTTCCTCCGCAGTCTTGATGTTCTTGAGTATGGTTACGTGGAGCCTTTTTACTACAGCAATATGGCCGATGAGGCATTTAATCATTTCCGTTATCTTGCCGAGGTGCTGCAGTTTTCCGATGGCTCGGACGGCAACCTTGCGGTTGATTTTTCAAAGGATAAGATTCCTGACTTTATCGCGGGACTCGATTCATTGAAGAAAAAATACAGTTCGGAGCCTGTCGGCATAAGCAAAGACCAGTTTATCAAACTGTTTGGAGAGATTCTTATTCTCAATTCCTCGACGATAAATCTGTCTGAACAGATGGTTGTGCGGCACTTTGCCGACGCGGCGTTATCAGTACTTGACCCGCACACGATAATTATCTGGCCCAAAGAGAAGACAGACTTTGAGAAAAATATGACCAACGAATTTACCGGCATCGGCGTGGAAATCTCTAAGGCTGACGGTTTGCTGCGGGCAGTAAGTCTGGTGCCGGGCACGCCGGCGTATTATTCCGGTATGGATGCCGGCGATATAATAGAGGCGGTTGACGGCCAAAAAACAAGAGATATGTCGATTACCTGTGCGGTGAGTAAAATTACCGGTCCTGCCGGCACGAAGGTAATGCTTACTATTCGCAGCCAAGGCGAGGAGAAAACCCGTGATATTATAATTACAAGGACAAAAATTGTGGTGCCGACGACTCACGGCTGGTGCA
>JAPLMW010000067.1 GCA_026386845.1 Phycisphaerae bacterium | reverse complement strand
GCGGCGATTCCTTAAAGCAACCTTTAAAAACGCGGGTTTCCAGCCGTTTAATGGGTTTTTACACCAAAAACGGCGATTCTATAGGTCTTTTTGGGCTTATATAAAGGCCGGCAAAATTTTTTTAAAATTTTTAAAAATTTCTCTTGACAATTAGTTAGTATGTGTATAGTTTATATATTAACAATTTTAATATGAAAGATTCGTTATGTCGCTTAAAGAAGAATTAAAGTTAAAAAAAGGATTCGATATAGTGGAGCACGAAGCGGCATTGAATGTTTATTTTACCGCAGCCTGTCTTAAAAAACGTGCCGATGCCTTTTTTAAATCCTTTAGTCTGACGGATGTCCAGTTTAATGTGATGATGCTTCTTGTTTATCAGGCAGGTCCCGAAGGCGGCCTGAGCCAGGCACAGTTAAGCGACATGATGCTCGTCAACCGCGCAAATATCACAACGCTCATAGACAGGATGGAAAAAGCGGGATTTGTTATTCGGACAAGTGATTCAGCCGACCGGCGGACAAATATAATCAGGCTGACCGCCAAAGGGAAAAATTTTTATACAAAGGCTGAGCCTTACTATGACCAGCAGATAAAAAAGATGATGACAGGCCTGAATCAATCGGAACAGAAAAAACTTATATCGACTCTTGAGAAAGTAAGAGCCGGCCTTAAAGAATAATTTGAAAATCAGAAAAAGATTTCTAAATTTTTTTGTTAGAATAGTTAATGTATTAACAATATATATAATGATTAAAGGAGAACTGATTATGAAAGTGAATACGCTTCAAACAAGAAGCGTTATTTTCTGGGCGCTGGTTGTATTTTTTGCCGCACTGGTTGGCGGCATAACAAAGCGGTGGATGTTTTGGGGGCATAGGATGCCTCTTTTGGGATTTGCTGTTATCGGCATTATCTTTTGCGCTCTTGCAGCGACACTTTTGGTACTGACTTTGAAACTCAAAGAGCCGTTTATGCAAAAATTCTTTTTCATATTGACCGGCGCCTCGGCCGTGTGTATTCCAATCTTTGTCATTCTGCATAATCTGGTTTATGGTTTGTTTTTTCACGGAAAGGATGGGGACGAGGCCGTATTTTTCATCCTGGCGGTTCTCGTCTGCCCGGCTCTTTTTCTTCTCGGCGTGCTGGGAAGTATTGTGCTTCTAATTTCCGGCAGGTTGAGAAAAAAGAATATTGCCTGTTAAATTTAGAAAAGTTTCATATCATATAATGGTATTAACGAATTATTGAAGGGAGAAAAAAATGTTTATTACACTTTTAGCTGCGACTTTTATTATTTCATTTGTTGTTTCAACAATTGTGGTTTTGTTTTTCAGCCGGCCGCTGGATAAAATTCTCGACCGCATCATCTCAGACCAGATAAGCGGGGCGTGGTCGAAATATCTTAAATTCGCGATATACGTAACCGGCATTTCCAGCGGCGTAAGGATATGGGACCTTGAAAAATATATTACAAAATCGCAAGTTTATAAAGATGCCGAGATTGTCCAGCTGACGACAGAGCGATGGGTGCTGGAAGTTTACCGGACAATAATTGGAACGCTTCAGGGTGTTGCGTGGATGCTTCTGGTTTTCTTTGTTTTTGCACTCGTGGCCTATGTCATCGTGCGTGTATTTGAAATGAAAAACAAGGCAAAAGATGCTTAATAGCAATTGTTTCGATTCAGTCGAAGACTATTTGAAGTTTTACGGACTTGATATTGCCGCTGCTGCGCACGAGTTTGTGCCGTTTAAGTCAAACGGGTTCGACCCCTCGACCGTGCTCGGGACAAGCAGGCTCACCGCAGGCGGCTTTGAATTGGCAGGACATATTTTTAAACCTGTCAATTACAAGGCGACAGTTGTTATCCTTCACGGCTATTTGAATCACTGCGGCTTATTAAGCAAGTTAATCAGATACCTGCTTGAAGCTGGTTTCGCCGTAGCAGTTTTCGACCTGCCCGGCCACGGCTTATCTTCCGGTGAGCCGACGGCAATTGACGATTTCACACAATACAGTCAATCTCTGAACGATTTTTTAAATATCATCAGGCAGAAACTGAATGGCCCCTATCACATAATCGGCCACAGCACAGGCGCAGCGGTGATTATGGATTATCTGCTTGGCGGCGGGGACGATTGTTTTGATAGAGTGATTTTTGTTGCGCCTTTGGTGCGAAGCGAATTATGGTTTTTAATAAAGCTCGGCTATAAAGCATATCAATCTTTCGCGAAAAATATTTTCAGAGTCTTTCGCAACGTTTCTTCGGATAAGGATTTTTTGAGATTTGTAAAATACAAAGACCCTTTGCAGTCAAAAAAAGTTTCCATCAAATGGATTAACGCGATGTTTAAATGGGATAAAAAAATTGCCAATGCAAAAACTTCCCAGCGACCGACTCTGGTTATTCAGGGCACAAAAGACAATATCATTGATTGGCGGTATAACATCAGGTTTATCCTGTCGAAATTTAAAAATTCCCGAATAGAATTGATTGAAAACGCCCGGCACGAACTGTTTAACGAATCTGCTGAAATACGAGAAACGGTATTTTCACAGATAAAAGATTATTTGAAAAAATCCGAGGCGTAAAATACGAAAAGTATGATTCGTATCGCTTAAAAAATAGGCTGTTACTGATTATCAGCTATTTATTTTTTCATCAGCACCACAATCACAAAATAAAACAGGCCAATTCTTCCGCTTGTTTCTTACCTTCACTCTGGTTTCACTATCTCTACATCCTCGTAGCCACCAATAAATTCTATTGTTTTTTTAAAAACAACTTTTTTACTTTCGCTTCTTTGAATCAGCAATTTATATAACCCCTTTTTTCCTCTATTGTCAGACGAACAAGGGTATCCTTTCCCGAGCTCAGCAAAAGCAAAACACACAGTTGCGGAATTATTCATGTTCTCCATAACTATTTTCTCAATGTTTTGTTTTAAAGAGTCTCCGAAAGGGCTGAGCAACGTCACGCTAAGGTCATCTGCGGGACCAGTTACTGTCACATTGAGACATGATACCATTCCATTTTCCACTGTTTCTTGCGTTTGATACTTTTGTCTGCAACCGCTTAATATCATCGCCGTAGCAAAAAATGCGACAATTAACAAAACATATCTGATTCTTGTTCTCATTTCTATTTCCTCTCAAATTATAAAAAAATAAATGGGAATGGGCTATTTTTTCAAAGAAAATATTTATCTGTTTATCTCCACATATTTTTTAGCTCCTTGATGGGAGTTTAAGGTTAAAATAACTTGTTCCACTCAAAAAGCAAGCACAAACTGGAAATAAAAAACCCCGGCATCCTTCGACTTCGCTCAGGACAGGTTAACCGGGGTTTTTGATAGTTTGTAAATACAGTCTATTTTTCCTCAAGGTCTAATGGCGAGACGAAATCGCCGAATTTTTTACCTGCCGCTTCAAGCCGTTTTTTCTGCTCTGCCAAAACCTTAAATACCTCGGCCGGCGCCTCGGCAACATGTTCACGATGGAATTTCTCAACCCTGTCTATCTTGGCAAGGTTCTCTTTTACGCGGATTGTAAACTGGTTAATATAATCCTGCTGGGTGTAATCCTTCTTGAGAACTTCCTTAAATAGTTTCTGCAGGTCTTCGAATTTTGGAATTAATCCGGTCGGCGCAACCATACAGCTGGCTTCGCCGTGGACTCTAAGCTCCATCCATTTTACCCAGACGTGTTTGTCTCGAACGCCGTTGACGAATTTGCCGGCACTATCTCGCAAAAAGTAATTTACGCCGAACACCAGCGGCGGTTTTTTGAGTTTTTTGCCGAAGTCGAGATTGTTCTTTACATATTTGCCCAGCGAAATAGCGACGAAGTCCTGAATGCTCATCAGGTTTATTTCCGGCACACCTTCTTTACCGACAGTCGCAAAGGTCGTTTCGGTTTCCAGCGATGCTCCGTAGGCGATAATCCCGTGCTCCCAATCGAAGCCCTGCTGGCAGGGAACATAAGACTTCGCATCGCGTCCGCCGTACATAACGCCGGACAGTTCTACTCCTTTGGGATTTTCCAATTCAGGGTCGCAATTTTTCAATGCGTGCAGCGCAACAGTATAGCGTGCGTTCTTATGGGCTAATGGAATCTCATTGCCCTTTGCGTCTTTTTTGCCTTTATGCCAGGCACCTGAGAAATTTTCGCCGTCGGCAGGCGTATCGATTCCCATACCGAGCCAATAAGGTTTCCCGTCTTTTACCAGCACGTTGGAGAATATTACTTCGCCCTGCTTTGTCAATATTTCCCATATTGCCGGGTCGTCTTTTGCGGTAACATTTTGGATGATACCGAAGATTCCCGCTTCAGCGTTTGCAGCCATACATTTGCCGTTTACAGCGCGGAAATAAGCGATGTCATCGCCGAGAATTGTTTCGTTCGGCAGCATAGCTGTCGAAGTTTTGCCGCAGGCGCTCGGGAATGCACCGGCCAGATAAGTCTTTCTGCCGCCTTTACCGTGGATACCGGCAAGGAACATATGTTCAGCAAGCCAGCCTTCACAGTCGGCTTTGCGGATAGTCAGCCGCAGCGCAAGTTTTTTCAATCCTATCGTATTCCCGCCATATTGTGTATTGACGGTATAGACGGTATCGGTAGTGTAATCTATATAGATGCGTTTTTTGTCGGATTCGACGCTGACCATACGGTTGTCCATTTTGCCGCAGGAGTGCACCGTAGCGAAAAATTTTGCCTTTGCTCCTAATCGTTTGAATTCTTCATAGCCTAAGCGGTACAGCAGGTTCATACTGTGTGAGACGTAAAATGAATCGGTGCACTCAACGCAGGGAATGCTGAAATCCGAGTTGTTGGGTCCCAGCGTCATAAAGCGGACAATCATAATTCTGCCCTTCATTGAACCGGCTAACAATCCGCGAACTTCAGCCAGACCCTCTTCTCTTTCGATTTGGTTAAGCGCCTTGCTGAGTATATCGTTTTTCGGAACGAGATATTTTGTAACTTCTCTGTCGCGTCCCTGGTCTTCCATTCCGTCAAAGTGGATGGTATGTCCCTTTATCTTCAAAGGTTTTTCTTCGCCGGTTGTTACTGCCTGTTTATGGGTATATTCGATATCTTCCGGCTTATCTGTGGAAACAAAAACACTTGCCGGCTTTGTCAGTTCGATAGCGTCTGCCACAAACTGATAAAGCTTATCGTTTGCGATAGCCGTTAGTTTGTTAAAATTGTCTTTGTCTAATTTTTCCTGCAAAAACTGTTTAGCATTGTTTACAACCATAGTGCCTCCGTTCTGTTTAAAAAATGGGTTATTTTTATGGTTTTTGCGGATAATCTTCTGTCGGAACGTGCAAAAACCAACAAATACTAAAAGTTTTGGATGTAAAAGTCAAATATTTTATGATTATATTTTTTATCTGGTTGTATTAAGTCCGGTAACAGGTTTTCAAAATTCAGCTAAACCGGCAAAACCGTCCATATCGGCCTTTTCAGTTCCATTGTTTTTAAGACATTACTACTCCCGTATTCTTTTTTAATATTTTTATAAATTTTTCTTGACAGAACTATCGGACGATGTTATCGTAGTACTTAATGAATGGCCTTAAAAGGGCTGGGCAGTATTATAATTTAAAATGCTATTATACCGTTAACTTGTTATCATATCTTTCTTGAGCCCATCTTTTTAAGTCCTCTTTTAGTGCAATTTGAAAGTTAAAGCGTTTTTTCTACAGCAGTCTGGTTTTGCATCTTTGGTAAAACTGCGGATTTCAGCGGTAATTTGGCAAAATTAAGTGAAATAGTGCTGTTTTTCGGCCGAAAATAGTTATTAACAAAAAGATTTGTGATTCGCCGACCTAAGACCGAATAGTGCAGTAAGTTGTTCTTATAAATTTTACGGTTGTTGCCGAGGTCAGCACTTTTGCGAATCGCTCGGTAATTTTTGAAAGGAAAAAATTATGGAAAAAAAGACGAAAAAGAAAGGTTTTACACTTGTTGAATTGTTGGTGGTTATCGCGATTATCGCTATGTTGCTTGCGATTCTGATGCCTGCCCTCGGTAAGGTAAGGCAGCTTGCTCAGCGTATTATGTGCGGTACAAACGTAGGTGGTATCGGGAAAGCAATGCTGACCTACAGCAGCGATGATAAGTATGAGTCGTATCCTATCGCCGGCCCCTCCGGCTCATTATTGGATTTAGGTACGACTACGACAGAACCCCAATGTTCGTGGTCATGGTATTTAAAAGCTGTACCTGGCACTTCCGGTAATCCGCCAACAACTGGTCCTTATACGTCCACCCTTAGCGCAAATCTCTATCTTCTGATAAAATATGCTGATGTATCGCCCGACCAGTTTGTATGTCCCGGCAGCGATGAAAAGAAGTTTGAACTGTCTAAATATACCTATCCTACGACCAATGCTGGACAAAACTTTACAGAGGTTTGGGATTTCGGCGGCAGAAAAGAGACGACAGATACAACCTTGAAGCCCAATTGGCGCGCCGGCAGAGGTCACAACAGCTATAGTTATCAAGCGCCATTGCCTCTGGCGACCAGTGGTGTAGGAAGCACTGTATATCCTATAACTACTACTACTAATCCTGCCAGGGCGGTTATGGCCGACAGAAGTCCATATTGGGATAAGAGTAATACCAGCGCAAAGTCATACAAATGGGATACCACGGGCGTTAGAATTAATCCTGATGATATACCTGCCGGGAACAATATATATCATCAGAAGGACGGCCAGAATGTTCTGTATGCCGACCAGCACGCCAAGTTTGAAAAGAGCGCCAATTGCGGTATAGAAATGGACAATATTTATACAACGTGGTGGCTGACGGCTGCCGCTCTTCCGACAGCCGCCTCCGATAAAGCAAAAACCAAGCAGGTTGGCGGTCCTGGAAGCGGCTTAGAAACTACAACATTGCCGGGTCCTCCAACTATAGCTGTGCAAAACTATCCTCAGGATGCGGAAGACAGTTTCCTCGTGAGTGATTATAACTAACTTAGAAAAAACAGACTGTAATCAGGCTGCAGTCGTTGCCAGCCTTTCGCCTTCGCGGTGAAAGGCTGGTTTTTTTATAAAATCAAAAATAAAAGATGAAATATAAAAAATATGGAATCCGCCTCACGGCGGATATTTTCCTTACTTCCTTACCTCTTTGCTTTCCTACTTCCTGTCTTAATCTTTGTTGCAAAATGGTTTATCTGCCGTTAGAATGACATCTCTTTTTTATAACGGGAGTTAAGATTGGTAAAGACGCTTACTTATAAAATTCTCGAACAGCACCTTGTTGACGGCAGGCTGGAAAAGGGACAAGCCATCGGCATAAAAATTGACCAGACCCTCACACAGGATGCTACCGGCACAACCGCGTTTTTACTGTTTGAGTCTATGGGCGCAGAGCGGGTAAAAACCGAACTTTCGGTAAGCTATATCGACCATAATATGAGCCAGTTTGGTCCGGAAAACCACAATGACCATCTTTATCTTCAGAGTATCGCCGCAAAGACCGGCGTATATTTTTCCCGGCCGGGAAACGGCATCTGTCATCAGGTTCATCTTGAGCGTTTCGGCAAACCCGGCACAACGCTTTTAGGCAGTGATTCACATACCCCGACCGGCGGCGGTATGGGGATGCTTGCCATTGGCGCCGGCGGCCTCGATGTTGCCGTTGCGATGGGCGGCGGAGCGTTTTATCTTGTCTGTCCGAAGGTTATCGGCGTAAAACTTACCGGAAAACTGCCGCAGTGGGTTGCGGCTAAAGATATAATCTTAAAACTTCTCAGTATCCTCACCACCAAAGGCAATGTCGGCTGCGTAGTTGAGTATTTTGGACCCGGTGTTGCAACGCTTTCTGTGCCGCAGAGAGCGACCGTTACGAATATGGGTGCAGAACTCGGCGTAACGACGAGTATTTTTCCGTCCGACCAGCAGACGCGAAAATTTCTCGCTGCTCAAAACAGGGAAAAAGATTATCAGCCTTTAGCCGCTGACGAAGACTGCCAGTACGACCGAATAATAGAAATAGACCTGTCGAGTCTTGAGCCGCTTGTTTCCTGCTCACCTTCGCCGGACAATATCAAAACGGTAAAGTCTCTTGAAGGCACAAAGGTCAATCAGGTTATCATCGGAAGCTGCACAAATTCAAGTTTTACAGACCTGATGATGGTTGCAAAAGTTCTCAAGGGAAAAACAATTCATCCGGCAGTGGAATTTGCCATTGCTCCCGGCAGCAGGCAGGTCCTGAATATGCTCGCGGCAAACGGCGCGTTAGCAGATATTGTTGCCGCGGGGGCAAGAGTTCTCGAAACCGCCTGCGGACCGTGCATAGGTCTGGGTTTTTCGCCTGCGGACGGCACTGTATCCGTGCGGACTTTTAACAGAAACTTTGCCGGCAGAACCGGCACGAAAGAAGACAATGTTTTTCTGACGAGTCCCGAAGTTGCGGCTATCGCGGCTTTGAAAGGCGAAATCATCGACCCTCGAAAAGCCGGGATTGAATATCCTCCAATCGAACTGTCTGAAAAATTCCTTATTGACGATAATATGATTCAAAAATCGCTGCCGCCTGCAGAAGCGAAAAAAATTAAGATTTTGCGAGGTTCGACTATTGTTGTTCCGGAAGCGGCAAAGAGGCTGCCGGACAATCTGCAGGGCAAAGTGCTTTTAAAATGCGGCGATAAAATTACCACAGACCATATTATGCCGGCAGGGGCGTTTTTAAAGTATCGCTCGAATTTGCCGGAGTATTCAAAATATGTTTTTAACAGTTTTAATGAGCCCAATAAACCGACCTTTGCCCAAAAGGCACTTGAACTGAAGAAAAAAGGAATCGCGTGTATTGTAGTTGCGGCGTAAAGCTATGGTCAGGGTTCGAGCCGTGAACATGCTGCCCTGTGTCCGATGGTCCTCGGCGTTCGTATGATAATCGCAAAGAGCATCGAGCGTATTCATAAAGCTAATCTGATTAACTTCTGTATTTTGCCGGT
>JAPLMW010000004.1 GCA_026386845.1 Phycisphaerae bacterium | reverse complement strand
AGTTAATGGCGGTTTTATCTGCTGCAGGTCAAACCATTCGATAAAATTATCTTTTTTTTGTTTGAGAAGTTTAATATCGCACTTGTCAGCAGGTAAAATCTCAGTTTCAATAGTCCAGTCGGCAAAACGAACGCTGCCGGGGATTTTTAACAGAACAGACTCCAATTCTTCGGCAGGGGGTTGAGGACAGCCTAAATAAAAACTGCTTTGCTGTTTTTTAATAATTGCCTTGTCCGGTAATTGCAGGGTTTTGCCTGTTCGGCCTTCTTTGAGGAATTTTATGATTCTGCCATAATGAACATTGGTGATTTTCTGCAAACCAATGCCGCAGCGCTGCAAAGCATTTTGAATGATTTCCACTTTCAAAAAAGACGGATAAGCATTAAATTTTTCAATATCCACCGATACAAAATGTTCTAACTGTTCTATAATACATTTTTTCTCTGCTGCTTTGGCCCGGCTTTCGATTTTTTCCGAAAGGGCAAGACATCGCTGAGATAAAACAAACAGAGATTCGACGATATTATCCGCAGACCGCTTTTGCAGGAAAGGCAGAAGCCGATGTCTTATACGATTACGAGTGAATCGACAGTCAAGGTTCGTATGGTCGGTCTGCCATTTGATATTCTGCGAAACGAGATAATCTTCGATTTCTTTCCGGTTCAAACATAAGAGCGGTCTTATAAAGGTTATATCATTTAAAATTGTTTTTGGCCGAATCCCCGCAAGACCTTTGAATCCTGTGCCTCGCAGCAGGCGGTGAATTATCGTTTCGGCATTGTCATTTTTGTGATGAGCAGTAGCGACACAGGAGCAATTGTTTTTTTGTGCTATTGCCGCGAGTTTTTCGAGCCTTAAAAATCTGGCGGCTGTTTCGATTGAAAGCTTATTTCCCTTCGCGTATTTTTTCACATCGACTTGCTCGACTGTTACAGGAAGATTGTGCTGTTTAGCCAGAGTTTTTACAAATTCCTCGTCTTCAAGGCTTTTTTCGCCTCGCAACTGATGATTTATATGGGCGATATGAAAAACATTGTCTATTTTTCCGGAAAGTTTCAAATTAAAAAGGATTTTCAAAAGCGCAACCGAATCTGCGCCGCCGGAAACAGCCAATAGAATCTTTGAGCCGTTTGGCAGCAAATTGTTCTGCCTGATGAAATCTTCGATTTTTCGTTCGATTGCCGCGACCATAAATAATTATAATAAAAAAGGCCTGTAATTAGTTTACAGACCTTTTTTTAGTACTAAAGGGAAAAAATGTTCATTTAATTGATTCAGATTTCGGCTCAACTGTCAGATCGGCAATTCGCTGCTCTATCAATGTTACAGTATCGTTATTGAGATATTCTTTTTCCTTCTGGAGAGATTCCCTGTAAAGTTCCAGAGCCTTGTCTCTTTCAAACAACTGGTGGTCGAGAAGATTGGCCGCCTTATAGCGGGCGGGATATGGCGTCTGAGGATCCCATTGAGAAGCTCTTTTATAATACAGCGCAGCAATTGAATAGTCCTTGAACCATTCGTGGATTTCGCCTGCCATATAAGCGGCATCATCTATTTTATCGCTGGTGGGATATTGTTTAATCAGGTCATTACACATGTTAAGGGTCTTCAGCATCCTTCTTCGGCTGATTATAAGGTCCTGCGTGAGAATCCTGGAGCCGGGAAGAGGAAAAACGTTTGTGCTTTTGTAAGACTCTTTTGCGTCTCCATAAAGGATGTCCGCCCTCGGAATGGAATCTTTTGCCGTAAGTTTATCGCCGGCAACTTCTGCCTGGATTATATAACTGTAACGCGGCAGAGCTTTAACATATTTCAGTTCCCTGTTAATCCATTCGAGTTTGAGCTGATTGCCGCTCTGCTCGTAATAAGATTTGAGCTTTTCAATCTCTTTTAGATATGCGAGCCGTTTTGCACTTACCTCTTCAGCAAGGGCAACTTCCTCCGTTGCGCTTGGAGTCATCTGCTCAAAGACATCCGGGGCCGGTTTTGGGGCCATGAATCTTTCTTCATTACATCCTGTCAGAACTACGACTAAGGAAACAAAAACGGCTGACAGCAGTATCTTTTTCATTGTCAAATCCTTTCAACATCGATTTGTAGGTTTATATGCTTTTTCTAAACAATATCAACTTATGTATCGTTGTCAAGGACAATTGAAGGCCTATTTTAAGGGTTTTTAAGGTAAATCCGCCCCAGGCGGATAAATCCTTGAAAAATAACGTCCAAGAGTATATTCTTTCTACTAAAGAAGTTATAAAATGGACGGATTAAATGGCGGCGATAAAAAAGATACTTGGTTTTTTGGCGAGTCTGCCGAACATAATTTTCGGACTTGTGATTTGTGTCGCATTTTTACTGATAGCAATCGGCATTTACCGAGGCGGAACGGCGATAAGCGAACTTCTGACGGAAAACAAGACACTTAAAAAAGCCCTGACAAACCTGACGGATGAAAACAAAATCGGCTATGCCAAAGTTGTCAGCCAGACAAAAGACACAAACGGCACAATAATAAATACAACTTTGAAATTTGTCGAA
>JAPLMW010000011.1 GCA_026386845.1 Phycisphaerae bacterium | reverse complement strand
AACGCCGGGGATTGAAATTATGAGCCAGGTAAACCGCTGGGCAAGAGCAAGTATAAGGCCCTGCGTTTCTGTAACCTGCGCGACTTTGCCGAAGAGGCCTTTCAGGCCGAGCTCCATAACGCCAGCGCCGCCGACGCTGATGGGGACAATGCCGATTATCCACGAAAGCGGGAAGAACATAAAATAGTATCTAAGATGAGCCTCGATGCCGAGGTTTTTTCCGACGAGATACAAGCCGTAAATCGGCATCGACTGGCAGGCGAGAGTAAGGACAACGGCCAGGAGCAAAATAAAGGGTTTGCAGCAGTAAAGTTTGATGGCTGTGATAATTCTGCCCAGCCATAATTTCCACCGGATGCTGAGGACAAAGGCGTACTTAAAAAGAACAGGCCTAAGTTTTCTGCTGGAATACATCACGGCCAGGACAATGGCGGCCAAGATAACAATAACGACAATGGCGAGCAGAAGTTTGACAGACAGGGAAAGAAGATTAAAATCGGCACCGAGCGTAAATTGCGTTTCCATGCCGCCTTTGGGCATCAGCCAATAGGTGAGAAAAACTATCGCGATGGTGCAGGCCATACCGATAGCACGGTCAACGAAAACGCTCATCGCGGCCTCTATTTTTTTGTCGGTATGTTTTGTAACGTACCAGGCTCTTAATAAATCGCCGCCGACCGAGCCGGGCAGGCAATTGTTATAAAAAAGGCCGAGGAGATGCAGCTTTAAAGCGGGCCAGTAATCGACACGGATGCCCTGTGTGCGAAGCAGCATAAGCCAGCGAAGGACAAATACTAAATTGCCGGCGGCATAAAGCGCAACGGCAGCGAGAAAAACAAGGATATTCAAATTGCCGAAAACTTTGACGATGTCGCGGACGCTTTCGCCTTTGAAGGCGAAATATAACGCTCCTACAGCTATCAGAACTCTTATAAGGTGCGAAAAATGCCTGGTTTTTTTGCTCTTTTGTATCAAAAAACTATTTCCTAAAAATACTTGAGTTTGGACATAATAACGTGTAAAACATTTATCGGCAAGAACATAAATTAGTCATTAGTATTTAGTCGCTGGTATTTAGTTAAAGGAAAACCGCCTGCGGCGGCAAATTTTTTATTACGGAGCTATAAATTGGCAACGGATAACAAAATTGAGTTGGGGACGAAATTTGAGCCAAGATTCGACTCAAACGGGCTGATTACGGCCATTTCACAGGATGTAAAGACCGGCCAGGTACTAATGACGGCGTTTATGAATAAAGAGGCATTGGATTTGACAATAAAAACTGGACAGGCGGTTTTTTACAGCCGAAGCCGAAAGAAACTGTGGAAAAAAGGCGAAGAAAGCGGGCATATCCAAAAAGTCCGGCAGATTCTTGTTGACTGCGACCAGGACTGCCTGATTTTAAAGGTTGAGGTTGACCAAGGCCAGTGCCACGCCGGTTACCAGTCTTGTTTTTACAGGGCAGTGAAAAAAGATAATCCGAAAGAATTAGATTTTATCGCTGAAAAAGTTTACGACCCGGAAAATGTGTATAAGAAAAAGTAACCGCGGATTACACAGATGACGCGGATTTTTTTGTGAAGGTTTTTAAATTTAAAAAGTTTTCAAAGATTTGACTGTCGGCAAAGTTTGAAACTTTTCGATATTGAACTTTCTGACAAAATTTTCAACTATATCCTTAAGCTGCTGGGGATTCTGCGCGTGGAGCATCACATAAAGATTATACGGCCAATGCGGGAGAGTTTTTCTTTCAAGGCAATGACTAACCTGCGGCAAACCGCATAAAAACTTTACCGCTGCTTCATCGGCCCTGCAGCAGAACAAGGCATTAAAAACTTGCGGCGGCGAATGACGCTTAACGGCAGATGAATCCAATTTATGGCATTTGGTCGCTGGGAAAGATAAAAAGGGAGTTTTGAATTTTTTCGAGAATTCGTCGATGGTTTTATCTATTTGGCTGAAATCCGACGCTTTTAAAGTAAACCAAAGATTGTAATGATGATTCCTTAAATAATTATGAGAGATGCCGGGGAGTGAATTTACCACATCGGCAACGACGGGAAGTTTGTCTTGTTCTACGTGGGCGGCGATAAGGGTGCTGACTGAAGAAGACCGCTCCATAACTGTCGCGGCTCTGATTCCCGCTTGCGCGGGAATGACAGATAAGTAAGAACAGAGCGGGTCGGAAGCAAGATAATCGCCGGTTTTAGCGAAGGCTCTTGCACGACAGCCGCCACAAATATCTACATAATTACAACTGCCGCACCCGCCTCCGCCATCCTCCTTTGTTAAAACTACGGAGGACGAGAGGCTATGGCGGGCAAGTTTGCCACTGAATTTTTTTTGGCGAATCGCGTTTAAAAATTCTGATTTTTCCCAGACTTTGCCGAAATCAGGAGTTTGCAGCAGATTGCCTGCGGAAATTTTTAAAAAGCCGCAGGTCTGGACATCGCCACTGTGACTGATAAAGGCAAAATCCGTGGCGGCAAGACAGCCGAATGCCTTCTTCTTCGATTGGGGATGTAAATTTTCGTAAACAGGCGCGAAACGCGGGGCACAGGTGAAACGGACTTCAATTTTGCCTTGAGATTTCAAATCCGCAACGGTCTTTAATACTTTTTCATATTCTTTTGAGGTCAATGCTATATCAGAAAGCCCTTGCGCCCTGCCGGCAGGGACGAGCATAAAGGGATTGAAACAATAGGCACCAAGATTTTCGGCAAGTTTTGCAAGCTGCGGCAATTTATCGGCGTTTAGTTTTGTAACGGTCGTATTAATCTGAAACTTCAGGCCGGCTTTTTTGGCGATGTCAATCGCTGCAAGTGTTTTTTCAAATGCGCCGGCGGTTTGTCTGAAATTGTCGTGTTCTTTTGCGTTATCCGAATCAAGGGAAAAGGAAAGTGTTATAACTCCTGCCTGTTTAAGCATTTGCGCTTTTTTGGCATCGAAATTATAGCCGCAGGTTGCGAGCGAAACAGCTAATCCGCAGGAATTGGCAAAATCTATCAAATCAAATATGTCGTCCCTTTCGAAAGGTTCGCCGCCGGTGAAAATCAGGACGCATTTATTATAATCAGCAACTGATTTTATGATTTTTTTGCACTGGTCGGTCGTAAGGTCGTCTTTAAAATCAGATTGGGCTAATGCTCTGCAGTGCAGGCAGTTCATTTTACATCTGCGTGTAACTTCAAAGGCAACTATGCGAGGTTTTTTAGGACACGGATTTACACTATTTTTTTCAGACACGGATTTACACGGATTAACACTGTTTATAATTTAAATTTCTTTGCGGCTAATTCTTTTGCAAAATATGTAATAATTATATCTGCACCGGCGCGTTTGATTGCTATAAGAGTTTCTATTATCGCGGATTGTCTATCAAAAACGCCCTGCTGAGCGGCGGTGTTTATCATCATATATTCGCCGCTGACGTTATATGCGGCTATGGGGACATCGAAACGCTGCTTTGCCTGAGAAATAATATCGAGATAAGGCAACGCAGGTTTAATCATCACAATATCGGCGCCTTCGGCGATATCCAATTCGATTTCTTTCATCGCCTGTTTGGCTGAAGCGGCAATGTCCATCTGGTATGTTTTTCTGTCGCCAAAGGCGGGAGCGGAATCGGCGGCATCTCTGAATGGGCCGTAAAAGGCTGAGGCATATTTTGCGGAATAAGACATTATCGCCATATCAATAAAACCATTCTCATCAAGAGATTTTCGTATAACCCCTACTCTGCCATCCATCATATCTGACGGTGCAACCATATCAGCACCGGCTTTTGCGTGGGAAAGAGCAATTTTAGCCAGGATTTCGCAGGTGATGTCATTATCGACTTTTCCATCTTTTATTAAGCCGCAATGGCCGGTGTCGGTATAAGCGCAAAGGCAAACATCTGTAATAACCAATAACCCCGGCATAGCTTTTTTGATATTTCTAATTGCCTGCTGGACAGTGCCATTGTCGTCATAAGCATGGGAGCCTTTTGAATCCTTTTTCTCGGGCAGGCCGAAGAGCAAAATAGCGGGTATTCCCAAATCAAAAACTTCTTTCGTCTCGTCAACAATCTTGTCCGGTGAAAAATGGAAACAGTTCGTCATCGATTTAATCGGTTTTTTAATCCCCTTGCCGGGACAAACAAATAATGGATAGACAAAATTATCGACAGAGAGATTAACACCCTTGACGAGTCGGCGCATTGAATCGCTTTTTCTAAGCCTTCGCATCCTGACAGGTGAGTTCTGCATTTGATACTCCAGTTATGGATATTTCTTCATCGCTTAGGAAACAGTCCGGCTCTAAAAACCACTTTGATTTAAAATCCTCGCCGGCAAATCTCGCGTTGGTGCCGCAGAGATTGAGCCACTTACATTTTTTACACTTTTGCGGGGCAAAAGGAATTTTATTTTTAAATATATCCAGAGAACTATTAATAATACTCTCAAAACTCGATTCTGTAATATTGCCAAGCGAGAAATTTTGCCAGAACTGGTCAGGGTGGACATTGCCGGCAGGGTCGATTGCGAAAATTTTAACGCCGATTTTGTTGCCGCCGAATTTTTCGAGTAAATCGAAACTTTTCTGATACAGCGGTGAATTTTCCCGTTTTAAACGATTTAAAATAAATACGCCATCGGCGTGATTGCCGACGGTTAAAACTTCCGTAACTCCTTTCCCAGCATAATTTTGCGCACAATCGCATATATCATTTAAAGCCTGCCTGATTTGTTCATTAGTGCATTTGAGATTATTTTTTGCCGCGTTTCCGGCTAAAATTAAATGATAAAAACAAATCCTCTGAATACTCAACTTGGCGGCAAGGGAAAATACATCGCGAACCTGATTAAAGTTCAGGTTTGTTATTGTAAAACGCAGGCCGGTTTTAAGACCGGCATTTTTACAAAATCCAACAGCACTAACCGCTTTGATGAAACTGTTTTTAGTGCATCTGAAATTATCGTGAGTTTTTTCTGTGCCGTCGATTGAAATGCCTACATATTTTGTTCCAACGTCTGCAAGTTTTTTAGCGATTTTAAAATCTATTAAGTTTCCATTCGTTGAAAGGGCTGTGCGCAAGCCGAGGCTGTGTGAAAAATCGAGAAGCTCAAATAAATCGTTTCTTTCAAGCGGTTCGCCGCCGCTGAAAAGGACAACGGGACATTTAACACGTTTTAATTGTTTTAAAAGTTCTTTTGCCTGTAATATATCAAGCTCCTTACCATTTGAAAATTCAGTTTTACTATAACAATGGAGGCAATTCTGGCTGCATTTGTTTGTGCAATTATAGACGACAACGGGACCTTTTCCGTTATCAGAACGATAACGGAAATCGTCTGATGAATTTTCAATGCCGCAATATAATCTTGAAACGTTAATCATTTTTTAGCCACTAAGACACGAAGGCACTAAGAAAATTTTATTTTTTTATTTATTACTTTTTCCATCGCTTCAATAAGGCCGTCAAAAGTATGTTCTTTTGACTCGACTGTCGGCTTAATACCAAATTTTTTGATGGTATCGGTAGCAGCCGGGCCGATTGAGGCAATTTTTACCTTTTTACTTATATCTTTTGGTTTAAAATCCTTAAAGAAACAATCAACAGCAAAACTGCTGGCAAAAACAATCCAATCTATATCATTTTCAGTTATTTCTTTTGGATTATTTTCAATTTTTTTTGCCGTATAGATTGAAACCTGCTTAATTTTCGCTTTTGCCGATTTAAGTTTTTCGGCCAACGCCGAATCAGCAAGTGCTGAACGCAAAAGCAGGATTTTCCTACCGGCGGGTTTGTATTTCTTTATAAAACTTTTCGCAAGCTGGTCCGATGTGAAGACTTTCGGCACAAAATCGGCTTTTATTCCAAAATCCTCAAGGGCATTTGCTGTTTCCGAGCCGATGCAAGCAATCTTCGCACCGGCAAAAATTCGAGCGTCTTTGTTTAATTTCTCTGCTGCTTTAAAAAATAATCTTACACCTGTCGGGCTTGTGAAGAATACCCAGTCAAAATTTTTGATTTTCCCAATAATCCGTTTAAATTTCTTTGTGCCGGTCAAATTCAGCAATTTAAATGTCGGATAACTAATCGCACAAGCTCCTCTTGCGGCCAATTTGCAAGCAAGTTCGGCGTTACCCGGAGAATCACGGGTCATCAAAATCCTTTTGCCGAACAAAGGCTGACTTTGAAGCCAACTGAAACATTTTTTCCCGATTATCATCACGGCAGGCGATTCGATATTTTCTCTTTCGCACTTTTTGGCAATATCCGCCACAGTGCTTTTGACTATTTTCTGATTCGCCAGTGAGGCGTTCGCCACAACAACAGCATTCGTATTAGCGGCAAGTCCCGACTTAATCAACCTTTGGCAGATTTGCTTCATATTTCCGACAGCCATATAGAAAACGATTGTGCCGGACAGTTTCACAAGACTTTTAAAATCAATATTAACCGGCTTACCTTCCACAGTTTGGCCTGTAACATAAGTTACTGATGACGCAGTATTTCTGTCTGTAAGGACAATTCCAGCACAGGCCGCGGCGGCTGATGCGGCTGTTATGCCGGGGATAATCTCAAAATCTATTTTATTATCAGCCAAACATTTCAATTCCTCGGTCGCCCTGCCGAAAATCAGGGCGTCGCCGCCTTTGAGTCTTATGATTGTTTTATATTTATGAGCATTTTTAATAATAAGATGATTTATATCAGCCTGTTTGGGCGGGCGCCGCGTATGTTCTTTTCCAACGTAAATAAGTTCCGCCCTCTTTGGAGCGATATCCAATAATTCCCTGCCGATTAGTCTATCATAAAGGACACAGTCGGCTCGCTGCAAGATTTGCAAGCCTCTCACGCTGATAAGGCCACTGCTTCCGGGACCTGCGCCAATTATGTAAACTTTCGATTTTTCAGCCATTTTCCAGTAACTCCGCAGCTCCTGCCTTTAAAAGTTCATCAGCAAGGTTTTCCGCAATTTTGTGAGCGGACTTGACAAGTCCCTGTTTTTTGCGTTTGATAAATTCAGTTCCATTTTCGTCGGACACAAAGGCGTAAATTGTTATATCATCATCTGCGATTTTCGCAAATACTCCTGCCGGTGCGTGACAGCCCGCTTTTATTTTGTGCAGGACAAGTCTTTCCGCATCAGAAGTAATCCGTGAAACGTTATCATTAATTCCAGCAAGCAATTTTAAGACTTTTTCATTATTTTTTTCTGCCTGAACGGCAATCGCGCCCTGAGCAGGCGCAGGAACAAATTTTGCCGGACTGAAACATAAAGAAACCTTCCCAATCAAACCAAGCCTTTCGATTCCCGCATAAGCGAGAACTGTGCCGTCAAACTGGCCCTTTTCGACCTGACTTATTCTTGTCAGAACATTGCCTCTTATCGGAACACACTTTAAATCGGGTCTTTCGTGCAAAAGCTGAGCCTTTCTGCGAAGACTCGAAGTTCCAATTTTTGCGCCTTTGGGTAAATCATCAAGCGATTTTATCTTACGGCCGCAGACGAGACAATCCTGACAGAATCTTCTGTCCAAACAAGCCGCAATAACAATATCGTCCGGCTGTTCTACCGGTAAATCCTTGAAACTGTGCACAGCGATATCAGCTTTGTTTTCGCGCAGGGCATTTTCAACGGCAGCAGTGAAAAAACCTGACTGGGATAATTCCCAGAGGGGCTTTTTTTTGTCGATGTCGCCTTCGCTTTTTATTTCGACGATTTCAAAACTGATGCCGGGATTATGTTTCTTCAGGGCTTCGACGACAATCTGCGACTGAATAATCGCGAGCGCACTTGACCGTGTTGCTATGCGGAGCCTGTTCATTTGCCGACCTTTTGTGCAACCAGCGGCACAATGTTTAAATCCTCAAGCCACTTTGAAAATATCTGTAAGTGCCGGTCTATAATCGCCTGCGCTTTGGGAATCTCATTTTTGCGGTTCAGATTATTAGCGTTTATGATTTCTTTGAGACTATCGATATTGAAAAGTTTCATATTATCAAGTTTTTCGACTTCCGACTCGATGTTCGGCGGCACAGACAGGTCTATTAAAAGCAAAGGTTTCGTTCTTTTCCGCAGAATCGACTTTGCCGTAAGCAGCGGCTGCGGCGATGATGCTGCCGCAAAAACAATATCCGCATCCGACAGATTGTTTTCCAGTTCGTTTAACGGTAAAAACTGTCCTGCAGCCTTTTGAATCAACTGCCCGGCGGCAATGCGGTTTCTGGCGGCAATAGTAATATCTGTCACGTTTTTCCTTATTAGATGTTTCGCAACAAGTTCGGCATTTGTGCCTGAACCAATAATAAAAACCTTCGCATTTTCAATTGCGACATTGGCCGCGGCAAGTTCGACGGCAGCCTGGGCAATAGAAAGCGCTCCGGTATTTATATCCGTATGAGTTCTTACCGCTTTTGCGACACGAAAGGCACTGTGCAGGAGATGGTGAAACATAGTATTTACGGTTTTGCAGCGCAGCGCAAAACTGTATGCGGCTTTTAACTGAGAAAAAATTTCATTTTCGCCGATAATCTGCGACTCAAGGCCGGCAGCGACACTGAAAAGATGTTCCGCAACGTCAAGACCGTAAAAAGTCTGTTTGTATTCATTCCAATAATTATGAGAAACAAAATCGTCAACAAACGCCGAGACGTCGAAACATTTTTTTGCATAAAAATAAAATTCGAGTCTGTAACAGGTATTAAGCACAAGAGCATCACTGATTTGAGGATAATCGCGACAATTATAAAGAAAGTTTCTCTGCCGCTCTTTATCGAGAACAAGCTTTTCCCCTGCAGAGGCAGGACAATCCCTGAAACTGACGCTTTGACAGAATAAATTCATAAACTTCCAAGCCTAACCGGTATAACTATGAAGGCCCGTGAAAACTTTCGAGAAATTTACCCACAAAAAACAAAGTATAATTAATACAAAACCTATGATAATCCAAATACTATTTAAACGCAAAAATTTTTGTCTGTAAAGATACCTGAAATGCAGAAAGGCGGCGTAAACAAGCCAGAGAGCAAGGCTGAACATTTCCTTCGGGTCCCAGCTCCACCAGTCGCCCCAGGCAAAGGCCGCCCAGATGCTGCCGAGAGCTATCCCCGCCGTCAAAAGCGGAAAGGCCATACAAATAAATCTGTATGAACGATTTTCAGTGTCAGCCTTTTTGTCGAACAGATTCTTAGCCGCATAAAAGGCCGCTCCGGCAAAAAAGACATAAGAAAGCAGACAGGCAAATATATGCGGCACAAAAAAAATACTTTTGAGACTATGTGACGGCACAGACATTACACGAGAATAAAAAATAAACATTATCGCAAGGAGCAGGATAACCGCAGTTATAATATCAGTTTTATTCCATTTAATCCAAAGAAGGCCGAAAAGACCAATGCAGCCAATTGCGTAACCCGCAAAAACGGCGCAACTGCAATTGATAAAACCTGCCTGAAGAACCAGCAAAGCGCCGAGATAAACAGTAAGCGGCCATTTCGCTTTATAAACCTCTTTGAATTCAAGCACCCCCGCGATAATTAACAGGCCGATACAAATCCAAAGCCCATTGCCTGCCGGAGAAGTAAAAAACCATTTCGACCAGTCGGCGCCCATTACAGCGCCGATAATACACAGCACAGCCAGGAACATCAGTGAAACTATGCCGGTTAAAAGACAAAGCTTTTTTAAACTGTCCACAAACAATCCTTTGAAAAGCTGACAGTAAACGGTAAATCTATATATAATCATAGCAGATTTAACAATGGTTTACATTAAATTTCGCTCGTAAAACCAGTTAAAATCAAGGCTTAAAAATGGCTATTGCAAATCTTTTATTTTGCGCTATAATACTTCGTTTCCCGTATTCCATTAAAAAGCAAAACCTTAACTTGTTAAACGAATAGAATTTAGGAGCAAAAGAAAATGGTAGCTATAAAGCAGCCGCAAATCGACCTGTTGACCGCTGAAAATGTCACCTTTGAAGATATCCTATCGACAAACGATTACGTAAACGCAAGCGAACGAAACAAAATCGCATTCGCCGAGAAAACCGAACAGGAATTGTCAAAGCCCCGCAGAAAAAACTATCTGGCGTTAGGCGCAGCCCTGGCGGTGATTGGTAAACATCAGCAGGCAATCGAAATGCTCGAAAAGGCCGACGACAGTAAAGAAAAATACCTTGAACTTGCATTCTGCCAGCGAAAGACACGTCAGTATGATAAGGCAATCGAAACATACGATAAAGCCGCAAAGGCAGGAGCCGATGTATTGGCGGTTAACTGTGCAAAGGCCGGCGTATATCGGCTCCAAAAAGATTTTGCCAACGCTGCAAAAGCACTCAAGGCCTGCGAAAACTATCAGAAGGTCAGCGCACAGTACCACTATACACTCGGCCGATGTCTGCAGGCGCAGGGAGACTATGACACGGCAATAGAAAACTACCAGACAGCAGTAGAGATTGACCCTGTCTATTCAAAAGCGATGTTCCACCTGGCGTTTCTGCTCGATATCAGGGGCGATGAACAGGCGGCTATCGACTACTATAAACAGCTTATAAATAACGGTACGCCTTATGTCAGCGCACTGTTTAACCTGGCTGTTCTCTACGAAGACGCCGAGGAATACGACAAGGCTTTAAAATGCATCAACCAGGTTCTTAAATTTCATCCGAATAATCAAAGGGCAATCCTCTTCAAAAAGGACATCGAAAGCTCCAAGACTATGGTCTATGATGAAGAGATTGAGAAAACAAAAGACCAGCGGAACAAGACTCTCGAAACGCCTATTTCCGACTTCGAGCTTTCAGTAAGAAGCAGAAACTGCCTTAAAAAGATGAATATCAACACCGTCGGCGACCTGCTGAGAACTACAGAGGCGGAATTGCTCGCTTATAAGAATTTCGGCGAAACATCGCTTACCGAAATCAAAGCAATGCTCGAATCAAAAAGTTTGCGGCTCTGTATGTCGATTGCTGAAGACAAAGGCCTGCTGCCGATTTCGCAGGAGGCACAGGAATTCCAGTCTGATATCTCGCCTGAACTGATTAATAAGTCTCTGGCTGATTTCGAGATGTCGGTGCGGGCAAGAAAATGCCTCGAGCAGCTGAATATCAAAACTATCGGCGAACTGATTTCAAAAACAGAAGCCGAACTGCTCGGCGTCAAAAACTTCGGCGTTACAAGCCTGACGGAAATAAAACAGATTCTCGATTCGCTCGGACTGAATTTGCGAAAACTCGATTAATATCGACATGATAATACAGATTGAAACACTTAGGAAATTTCAGCTTGTCGCAGGGATGCTGCTTACCATAGTGTCCGGCTGCGCTAAAGGCCAGCAACCTCTTGATGCGGCTACATATCAAAACATCGACGAATATACCGTCCGAGTCCTGCTCGACGATGAAATCCGCACCGCGTCTATAAGAATAGATTCTCCATATAAACTTATCTGCGTCGATACCACCGAGGTTTTTCCCGCACAAAAAACAGACGGCGAAATCGATATAAAGCTTCAAACGGACGGCATAAAAGCAGGTGAAATGCTTTTAAAAACAAAACGGCTCATAATAGAACCGCAAAGTCCCCTGCCGCTTAAAATCAATAACCAGGCCTATCGGGGCAGTATCGAATTTATAATAAATGACGACAGCAATAGTATGATGATTATAAACAACGTTTCGACTGAAACATATCTTATGGGAGTTATAGCCGCCGAGATGCCAAGCTACTGGGAAGCAGAAGCGCTAAAGGCACAGGCTGTCGCGGCAAGAACATATTGTCTCTATATAAAATCAAAATTCGGCAAAAACCGCGACTGGGACGTCAAGGCGACACAGGCAAATCAGGTCTATAAGGGCCTGGCCGCTGAAACAATGCGAACAACTAATGCCGTCAACGCAACGACCGGTATGGTGCTTTGCTGCGAGAATGAATCAGGCGGCTGCGAAGCATTCGGCACGTATTACAGCTCCGTCTGCGGCGGGCATACGGAAAATGCTCAGGATGTCTTTGGCGAAGGCTGCGCTCCACTTGCCGGCGTGGATTGCCCATACTGCCGGCAAATTACAAGACCGGATATTTTCTACTGGCCTATGGTAAAATTCGATAAAAAATACGTAACACAGCAGCTTACTGAAAGATACTCCAGTTTAAAAGAATTGGGCAAAATAGAAAAAATAGAAGTCGCCAAAGAAAACAGCTACGACAGCACTGTTTTGCGAGATGGTCTGCCGCCCGACACGAACAATTTCAAAAGAATCGTCAGCGTAAAACTAATCGGCTCGGCCAAACAGCCCTCGAAAGCCACGGGACGTGAGCTTATCGAACCGAATTTACCGCCGCCACCTCCTAAAACAGCGATTCTTCGTGCGGAAGATATGCGTCTGGCAATCGACCCGACAGGGACAAAAATTCAAAGCACATCCTGTATGATATTAACTACGGGAAATGAATTTATGTTCGTATCCGGCAAAGGCTTCGGCCACGGAGTAGGATTATGTCAATACGGCGCCAGACAAATGGCAAGAGATGGCAAAACCGCCGAGCAAATCCTCAATTTCTATTACCCCGGCAGCAGAATAAAAATTCTGTATTAAAAATAATTAACCACGGATTGACACGAATTTTCAACCACGGATTTCACGGATAACACGGATTTTTTCACCACCGAGAACACGAAGAAAAACTAAGGCGTCCCCTATTTATTAAAATCCAAAATCGGCAAGGACAAATTAAAATTCAAAATTTACAGTCATATAATAAATCAATCATCAGTCAACTTTGCTTCATCGGGTAATGTAGCTCTGATCGTGGCTTTAAGAGCCTCTATTGCTTCTTGAGGATTCTTACTATCCCAAGGCACGGTGAGATGGTGGTTTGTATCGAAATGTGATTTCTCCTTGTCGAATTTTTCTTTCATACACGTATATATAACAGGTTTTCCTAAACCTTCTGCGTAACCTGCTTCCCAATATGCCCCGCGATTTTCATGAGTTAAATCTGCTATTAAAAATCTGGAATTTCTTATCTCAACTCTTAAACGATCATCAATAAGTCCTGCTTTTGGTTTTTCGTTAAGGCGGTATAATTCAAAACCAGTGCAAGCTACTGCCAGTTTAAAATGGTTTTCTACTATCTCATCTAATTCCTTGTCGCCATACTCCATTGCCATAAAAGCTTTTCGGCTTTCAATGTTTCCTCTTTTGAGTTCTTGATAATATTCCCAACCATCATATGTTAGAGTTACATCTATTGCATTATTAATTCCTCCTCCAACTACAGTCTTGTTATCAACAATTCCCTTTGTTTTCACATAATTTAAAATAATGTAAAATTCTTTGGCTGTCCTGGCTCCTATAATTGCTAAAATGACAGGGGTAGTCACCCTAACATCATCTCCTATAGCCTTACTATTATCTCCTATCCACCGGATAAAAATATCTTTTTGTTCAGCAGGTTTTGGTAGCGGGCGTTTGAGAATTGCTTTAATTAAATCTTTATCGAGAGCAGGATATGTACCTTCTTTTTGCATTTTGCGGATAGCATGACTTATAATGGCCATCTTCTCTTCATTATCTTTTTCTTTTTCATCGTTACACAAAAGTGGAAACATATCTCTTGCGTAGTCAGACATAATAAAACAGCCACATTGTGGACAGTCGTAACCATTTTTTAAACCTAACGGCTTCTTTTCTGTTAAAACTGTTTTACATATGGGACAATTTTCAGACATTGCTTTAGCCTCATTTGATATGATATTTTAAGTTTTAAATTTTACATTTTCAGTTTTATTTTTGCTTTTTGATACCTGCTTATCATATTGCCTATCTTTGGACCGGATGATATACGTTTGTTGCAGTTCGCTACTGTTTTTTCGGTTTAAATTCTTTGCTCAGCCGCTGCCCCTCGGCAATCTGGGATGGAGTCATCCTGTTTTCTGCTAAAAAATCTCGCGAAATTGAACCAATTTGACCAAACTCCTGTGCTGCGACAAGATTAAACCATTTATACGCCTGAATATAATCCTGCGGAACGCCTTTACCATTGGCATACATAAAGCCCAGCTCGTATTGTGCAAGGTAATATCCCTGCTCGGCGGATTTGGTCAACCACTTGACAGCTTCATTGTAATCCTGTAGAACGCCTTCGCCTTTATCATACATCTGGCCAAGCTTAAGTTGAGCCTCGGCATATCCCTGCTCGGCGGCCTTGGTGTACCACTTAATAGCTTCCTTGTTATTCTTCCGAACGCCGAAGCCATTGGCATACATATCACCAAGACTGAATTGTGCCTCGGCATATCCCTGTTCAGCAGCTTTTCTGTACCATATATACGCCTGAATATAATCCTGCGGAACACCCCAGCCAAAGTAGCACTTATAGCCTAAGCCAAATTGCGATATTGCACCACCTTGTTCAGCAGCTTTTCGGTACCATTTAAACGCCTCGTTGAAATCCTGCGGGACGCCCTGACCTATTTCATACACAAAGCCCATCTTGTCTTGTGCATTAGCATCGCCCTGTTCAGCCGCTTTTTTGTACCACTTGGCAGCTTCCTTATAATCCTGTGCAACACCTCCGCCAAAGTAGTACATATCGCCCACAGAGTATTGTGCATTTGCATCTCCCGCTTCGGCCTTTTTCAGCGTTTCTTTGAACGATTCGTTGGGTTCGGCTACTGCTGTTTTGTCTTTGGATGTCGCTGTATTTGCATCCTCTTGTGCCCACAGTCCAGCCGGTGTAAGCAGGACAAAAACCATCACCGCCATCACGTAAAATAATCTCGTCTTCATTGCTTGGTACTCCTTCGCTCAGGACAATTTTTGATATTCGTTTTTCTCCTGAAAGTATTACGACAAATTATACCCTCAACCGGCGAAAAAAACAATCAAAAAAGCAACCCTGGCTTTTCAAAAAGGCCCGCTTTTTAACCTATTTTCTTCAATTTTCATTCCGACCCTACTTTAGTACCCTCCGGCCTGAGATCGTCGCTGCTTGACCCTAAAAGTACCCCTTTTTAGGGGGGTTGGCAGGATTTTAACCCCGCACCTACTGCACATTCTTATTTTTTGCCAAGTCTTATCTAATTCAAAACCAAGAAAACAGACAAATGTTTTTTTTAAACAACAAGAATACAAAGTAGGTGCGGGGCAGCAGTTCTAAACAATCGCTTAATTTTCCTCTTCTGGTTTCTTACCTTATTTCTTATCGCGTTGTGTTTTACCTTACTGGACGGGTAAACACTTGACCTTCAGCTTTTCCTCAAACGTCTGATTCAATGAAATATACTTATCGTAGTCCGCCGAAGTGCACCAGATTGTCAGCACCGGGTCTATTACCACTTTTACCGCGGAATTCTCAGGCTGTCCTTTCAGGGCAAAAGGCGTAATGGTAACATCGTAATATTTATTCTTGCATTCCTCTCCGAAGCGCCACCTGCCGGTATAACCCGTTATGGTCTGGCAGGATTCCAGCGGCGGCATACCGGGCCGCTTTTCTATCCACTGCCCGTTCTGTTTGCCGCCGGTCACAACCAAAATATACTCCCTGTCGCAAACCGCTTTATGCGCCGCCCCGACCGGAGCTACCACATCCATTGCCTGCTGGAGACTGACAGGATAAACAGCGGACGAAAAACCCTGGCCAAGCAAAATATTCTGCTGTTTGGCAGTGGAAATCTGACCCGGCGTCGCTGCTACGACACAGCCACCGACAAAACATAAAGAAATAAATAAAAGAGAGTAGAGACCTATTTTAGAAATGCTGCTCGCCGATTTTAATCTTTTCATAACCTTCTCCTGAAACATATATCAAAAGACCGCGTTAATAATATAGAGCAGGCGGTATTATACGTCCAAAAACATAATTTGTCAAAGAATAACGGCAGAAATATGAGTATCTGCCCGCTTGCCAAAAGCCTTTTTTTGGCTTATACTTACGGTAAATGGGATTGAAGATTGAAAAATGAAGATTGAAAATTTTAAAAAAACAAACTCGCCAAAGGCGGTTCCTCAAATCTTCAATCTACAATCTTAAATTTTTCAATTTTTTGTGTTTTAGTGGCTACTAAATTTATGAACGTATTCGAGATTATAAAAAAAGATAGTTCAAGCTCTGCACGAACAGGCATATTACAGACGGCTCACGGCAGAGTTCGCACTCCTGTATTTATGCCGGTCGGCACAAGAGGCGCAGTCAAAGGCACAATGCCGCAGCAGCTTCGTGATGCCGGCAGCCAGATAGTCCTCGCCAATACGTTTCACCTGATGTTAAAACCAGGCGTCGAAGTAATAGAAAAGTGCGGCGGACTGCATAAATTTATGGCCTGGGACAGACCTATACTGACCGACAGCGGCGGGTTTCAGGTATTTTCATTAAGCACAATCAATTCCACTGACGACAGCGGAACTGAATTTGCCAGTCCTTATGACGGCTCGAAAATAAAACTTGACCCCTTAGTGGTAACAGGAATCCAAAACAAACTCGGAGCCGATATTATTATGTGCTTTGACCAGTGTCCTGCTTTTGACGCAAAACCAAAGGAGCAGCAAAAAGCCGTCGAGCGCACAATAAAATGGGCAAAAATCTGTAAAGAATCCCATTCGAATAATCGCCAGTTATTATTCGGTATTGTGCAGGGACAGACCGACCAGCAGTTGCGACAAAACTGCGCGGCAGAATTAATAAAGATGGATTTTCCCGGCTACGCAATCGGGGGTTTAAGTGTCGGCGAAGGCACGGAGCAGATGCTTCAAACCGTCCATTTTACCGCCCCGCTTTTGCCAGAAAACAAACCCCGCTACCTGATGGGGGTCGGCACACCTGCCGATATTATTCAGGCTGTCGAAGCCGGTATTGATATGTTCGACTGTGTGATGCCAACCAGAAACGGCCGAAATGCACTGGCTTTTACGGCAAACGGCCCTATAAGGCTACGTAATGCCGCCTATATTGACGATTTTCGGCCAATAGACCCTTCCTGCCGATGTCTGTGCTGTTCAACATATACCCGCTCGGCTATAAGGCACTTTTTCAATGTCGGCGAGATGCTGGGGCCGATTTTAGTGTCGCTGCATAATATCGTGTATTATCAGCGATTGATGAATGAAATTCGACAACAGATCGGAGACGGCACGTTTGCCGGCTGGTCTGCGGAGTTTATAGCTAACTATAACGGAAAAACAGAACTCTTAACCGAGGAAGGAACACAAGTATGACAATGTACTGGATTATCGCCGAAGCTGCCCCGGCACCCGAAGGCACGATTGTCTCCAGCGAGACGGCTGCCCCGGCGGCGGACGTAACCGCTACAGGCACACAGACTCCCGGCGGCACAGCCGAAGCCGTAAAGACCGACGTGAAAACCAAGGAGCCGGCCAATCCCCTCTTGCAGTTTGCGCCGCTTCTCCTGGTGTTTGTGCTGATGTACTTCATGCTGTTTCGAGCGCCCAAAAAACGACAGCAGGAACATCAGAAGATGGTCGCCGGCCTCAAGAGAAACGACCGCGTCCGTACCATTGGAGGCGTTCTGGCCACCGTGCTGGATGTGCGGGATGAAGAAATCGTCATCAAGATTGACGAGTCGAACAATACCAAAATGCGTGTAATACCGTCGGCCATCGCCGCGGTGCTCAGTGAAGAAAAAAAGAACCAATAAGAATCGGACCGATACCGTTTTTTCAGGAACCCAACTATGTACAAAGACTTGTGGTGGAAAGCGTTACTAATAGCGTTTCTAATTATTATTTCGGTGCTTTATGTCTATCCGCCGTCGGAAAAACTCAAAGCGGGCATCGACCTGGCAGGCGGAACCAGTCTGGTGTATGAAATTGACTCCAGCGACCTGGCCCCCGCAGAACGCCGGGGACTGGCCGAAAGAATGATTCCGATTCTGCTCAGGCGAATCGACCCGACGCATGTAGCTAATATCATCATGCGTCCGCAGAGCGATACGCGAATCGAGATTCAGCTCCCTGTCGCCAGTCTGGACACCCGCATTAAACGCAAGGCGTATGAAGAAGCGATAACCAAGCTGGAATCGCAAAATATCAACCTGCTTCAGGTCAAGCGCGCCCTGTCCCTGGACGCAGCCCAGCGACAGGCGAT
>JAPLMW010000086.1 GCA_026386845.1 Phycisphaerae bacterium | reverse complement strand
TGCCGCTGGATATCCATACGGGAATACTCGTTTATGTCTTTGATATAAAATTGTTATTCCTTTAAGGATTAAATTGAATTCTTCTAATTTATTAGCCAAATCCGCATGAAACATATGATAACGACCTTTTTCTCTGAAATCTCCAACAACTATGGCGATATATTTTTGAGGCTTAAGTACACGAGAGCATTTACGGAACACTTCAGTAAGTTCTGTAAGAAAAACATCATATTCTTGTATATTCCCCAGGTCATTTTTAAGATTAGTATACTGAGTATCTAAATTTTTTGCCTTTCGTTCTTGCTTCGCTTTGTGGTCGATTTTGTGTAAAATACACCAATAGGGTGGGCTAGTTACCATAAAATCTATCGAAGACGATTCTATTTCATCTAATACAATCCTGCAATCCCCTTGTAATATACGTTGAGTGCTTTGGGTGGAAATGCGTTGATTAACTTCTTCTTCAAGCCTTTTTTGGGTAAGTTTCACATATTTGGGATTCAACTCAATACCAATGCCTTTTCTTCCTTCCAATGCACATGCTTTTAATGTCGAACCTATACCTACAAACGGGTCAAGAACGGTTTGTCCTTTTTTAGTAAAAAAACGAATTAATCGACTTACATCTGTAAAAGAAAAAGGTGCGGGATGTTCTTTTTCGATTTTTGCATCTGGATGATTTTTGCCTAACCCCCTCTGCGTCCAAACTGATATAGTTTCAGGAAGCCATTCACGTGCTGTTAAATCATTTAATTTATTATTGCTTGCAACTGTTTCATTGCCATTTACTAAATTTGTTTTTCTACTTACTGCCAATGTAATCATTTGTAACTCCTTGTTTTGTAATTGCTTTTATGATCCATCCATCTATCAATTTTTTCTCTATCGAATCGCCATTGGTTTCCAATTTTGGTGGCAGGAATTGTGGCATTTTGAGCCATAGCATAGAGATTTGTTCGTCCAATTTTTAAATACTCTGCTAATTCATCTAATGTCAGCCATTTGTCACTTATCACCACCACTTAATGCATCCTATACAATAAGACCATCCGATATTGTTTGATAGTAAATGATAATATATAATAATATTTGATAAATTAATGTCAATAAAATAATAAAAATATTAACCAGAGAACTTCACGGGGCACACTCCTAAAACCCCCACTATCCTTCGACTGCGCTCAGGACAAGCAAGTGGGGGCTAAACATACAAATTATTTGACAAATATTTGTGATTTATCGGGGAAGTTTAGGGAAGCAAATTCACCAAAATACTTTTTTGCTGCCTGGTCGTAAGCTCTCGCGGCATCGGCCTCGTTGTCAAACCTGCCTAAATACATTCGTTTTCCATTACAGGTTATATATGCCCGCCATTGGTTTTTATCGTCTTCGTAACTGACACCCTTGTATTTTGAGCTGCAGGTTTTCAACATCTTTCTGCAGTTGCAGGCGTTTTGCGCAGGAGTAGCCACCCTTAAATTTGCTCTCCTGTTATCCAAACCATTATGATTTTCATGGTCAATAACGCAGTTATCAGGAAACCGCAAAATCTGCTGATGCATACCTATAGTTGTCTGTCTGCCATTTTTATAACCATATCGCTTTGCGTAAAAAGTATCGCGCTTCGGTATCGCACACCATTTATGCTTATTCATTTCTTCGTAATCGGCAACATCGACAATAGCATATTGGCCGCGGGAAAGAGGGATACGCCTGAATGTATAACCATAACGTCTAAGTCTGTAAAAAAGCACAAGCCAAAGCAGCCAATTTGAAAAAGGAGAACGAATTGTGATTTTGAATTTGATTGGAATTACAATGTCCATAAGTGCCTCTATTAATTGAAGGGTGAGAAAAGAAGATTTGTTCAGTTTGCCGCAACCTGTTCGCTGTAAACCTGTTATGCCTGAAATTTGCTAATTATCAAATAACGTGGGTATTTTACCAAATTATCTAACAAGAGTCAAGGGAAAATTGCTTGTTTTTTGATAAGTTTTACATTATTAAGACTTTATGCAGGATATGGGTAAAACATATCGGATATTTTTAAGCGCCGCTGAGGCCAGCGGCGACAGGCTTTGCGCAAATCTTATAACCGCTTTAAAGCAAACAGGTTACAGCTTTGAATTTACCGGTTTAGGCGGGGCGAGAATGGCTGAGGCCGGCTGTCAGATTCTTGTTGATACAACTCAAAGAGCGGCGATGACTTACAAGGCTTTCGGCCAGATACTTTTCTTCTTTAAAGCGATAAAGACGGCTGAAAGGCATTTTGCCGCTGCCAGACCTGATTTTGTAATTGTTTGCGATTCGCCGAGCTTTAATTTTCACATCGCAAAGAGCGCCGCGAAAGTCGGGGCAAAAACACTTTTCTATGTCGCGCCGCAATTATGGGCGTGGGCGCCCCGGCGGATAAAAAAATTGAAAAAACTCTGCACGGGAGGCTTGGCGGCAATTCTGCCATTTGAGCCGGACTGGTTCGGCAAAAGGGGTTTGGAATGTAAATTTGTCGGCTCACCAATGCTCGAAGATGTGCGGCCTGAACAGATAAAGCCTAAAAACTACGGCAGATATTCCATATCCAACGCTCATATCGCGATAATGCCGGGGTCGCGGCCTGCGGAGATAAAAACATTATGGCCTGCGATGCAGGAAATCGCAAAGAGATTGAAGGCACGTCATCCAAATATCAAATTTACCGCAGTTGCGGCCGATGAGAAGGCCGCGGCGTTTCTGCAGCAAAGCGAAATCAAGTCTCTCCGCTGCAATTACGCAATCGACAGCGTTTACGAAACGGCGGGAAAAACCGATTTTGCCCTCGTGGCGAGCGGCTCGGCAACGCTGCAGGTCGCGGCGGCAGCCTGTCCAATGGTCATAATGTACCAGTCCAATAAATACCTGTGGCATCTGGCCGGCAAGAGAATCGTTACGACAAAATACCTTTCGCTTGTTAATATCCTGTCGCAAAAAGAGCTTGTGCCTGAATTTATGCCGTACTTCTCATCAGTGGTACCCATCGTAGCCGTATGCGAAAACCTTCTGAATGTGCCGGAAAAATTATCTACTCTCAGCAGTAAACTTGCGGAACTTGCGAAGCCGCTCGCCTGCGGCAACGCCTCGCAAAACGTCGCGCAAATGGTTATCGGACAATTAGAAAAATTAAAATAAAATTATATCCCCTTTTGAAAAAATGTTGTTTTTCTGCTATAATAGCGGCGGACAAATCACAGCTTCGTTATCTTTACAATGAGAGGGAAAAAGAAGATGAATCCCGCACCTGCTAAATATTCATTATATAATTTGCCGGCATTTCTAAAAATGTCATCGCAAGGAATCTTGATAAATCGGGACGATGAAACTATCTTCGTAAAAGGTTTAATGAAAACTGAATGTAAAGAAGGTGGGGGATGAAGCACAGCAGAGTCAGCAGAATCGTGAATATCCTGACCACACTGCAGTCGGGAGAAAAGTATTCGCCAGCAGATCTTGAAAAGATTCTTGATGTGAGCAGGCGAACAATTTTTCGCGACCTCAGAGAGCTCGCGAGCATCGGTGTGCCATACCGGTATGACGCAAAAGACAGCAGTTACAAAATCGACCCGAAATTTTTCCTGCCGCCGGTGGATTTTACCCTTGCCGAGGCCCTGAGCCTTCTAATGCTTGTGCACAAGGTGCGGAACCGTCTGCCTATGCCGTTCAGGAACTCTGCACTTCTGGCGGGACTGAAAGTTGAAAATAATCTGCCTCCCGAAGTGCGAAACTACTGCCAGACCTCGCTCCAAAAAATGACTATCGCCCCGGAACAGCACGCTGTAATTAAATCGCTCGATTCGATTTATAACACCATTCAAAAGGCTGTTCGCAAAAAAAACACATTGAGGCTCTCGTATCATTCTCTCTATGAGCAGCAGGTTATAGAGACTGTTTTACATCCGTATCATATCCTCTATAAAAACCGCTCGTGGTATGTAATAGGTTTTTCCGAGTTTCATAAAATGGTCAGAACTTTTAACCTCAGCAGGGTCAAGATTGTAGAAGCTCTTGCCGGCCGCTTTGCCGACGGGGATAGTTTTGATTTGTATGAGTATCTCGGCAGGGCGTGGGCGCTTGTTCCGGAAGGCAGATTATACGACATCAAACTAAAATTTTCGCCGCTCGTCGCTTATAACGTATCGGAAGTCCAGTGGCACAGCACTCAGCAGGCACAATGGAACGAAGATGGCTCGGTAACCTTAAGCTTCAGGATTGACGGGCTGGGTGAAATTTCCTGGTGGGTGCTTGGCTATGGCGACCAGGTGCAAGTGCTGGCGCCCGCCGCATTAAGAAAAAAAGTGCTGGATAAGGCACAGGGCATTATCGAAAACCACCGAAAATTATAACATTCTGCTGTTACAAATCCGGTGGATTAGCTGTTAGAACGCCTGTAAATTACAATGGCAACCAAGTCGTTGCCTACTCACGCAAACGGCCGTGCTGGCATTTCCATCAACCACCCCTTTTAACTATCCTTTGATTTAACAGGATATACACAATCGCTTACGGGGGCGATTAAGCCATAACCCCCTTAAAATCAGCAGGTTATCTACGGCTTGGTGTCTCGCTCTTAACAACTTGTCCCCTATATGACTACTAATACTATATTTCTAAAATATATATTAGTATTATCCTAAAACAGATGGGGGAAACTGTAAAATCCGTGTTGATTATGCCGGCAATTCTCATTGCCAAAAAGATTTTTTTCGTGTACACTATCAGCTTAATAAATTGACCGTATTTTTGATTACTCTATAAACTTGCGAGGAATAGAAAATGAAAGTGAAATTTAATCGGGCGGCGCTGTCTGAAACACTGGCTCTTGTTACGACCGTTGTGCCGGCCAGGACTACAAAACCCATACTGCAGGGCCTGAAAATAGAGGCACAGAAGGACAAAGTTTTAATAAGTGCTACGGATTTCGAGACGGGCATAACCTGCCTTGTAGCGCAGGTGCAGGTTGAGGAAGGGGGCGAAGCCGTAATTCCCGCAGAACGGTTCACGGCCATTATTCGCGAAAGCGTGGACGAAGTTCTTGAGCTGCAATCCGTGGAAGGGACCTGTCATGTGCGGGGGGCAGATAGTCACTTTACGATTTACAGTCATCAGCCCGACCAGTATCCCGCAGTGCCCGGCTTTGACGGGGAGCCGCAGATAAAAATAAATCTTGCGAAACTGCAGGAGGCGGTCGAACATTGTCTTTTTGCAACGGCTAAGGAAAATACCCGTTATGCACTAAGCGGCATTTTATGGGAAGCGATAGGCAAGAAGCTGACGCTTGTCGGGACAGACGGCCGGCGACTCGCGAAATATAAACTAACGCTTAATGCGGAAGCGGACAAGAAACTTGAGTCGGAAAAAATAATAGTCCCGGCCAAGGCACTGTCGTTATTGGGCAGAATCAGCGCCGGCGAAAAAGACGAAGCAGGCGTTCGCTTTGTTGACAACAAAATGGTGCTCATCTGCGGCAGCGTGGTAATAAGCTCGATACTGGTTGAAGGGAATTTCCCGAAATATGAAGACATTGTTCCAACGGATTACAAAAACAAACTTCAGCTCAACACGGCGGCGACATTAAGCGCCGTCAAAAGAGCGGCACTGCTGACCAACGAGGATTCAAAGGGAGTTAAGCTTGCGCTGAGTAAGAAATCTCTTGTGTTTACCAGCAGGGCGCCTGAAATGGGCGATGCGGAAATAGCAATGGAAGTTGACTATAAAGGCGAGGCAATGGAAATAGGCTTTAACCCGCAATTCCTTGTCGATGTGCTTAAAATTATCAGGGAGGATTCCTTTGAGTTGCATCTGGGTCAGTCCGACCGGCCGGGACTTATTAAAAGCGGCGCAAATTATCTGTATATCGTTATGCCGGTGAGTTTGTCCTGAAAAGTAAAGGAATGAATCCCGCACCTTCTAAATATTTATTATCGTATAATGGTGCAGGATTTAAAGAAAGATAAACCCCGCCGTAACGTGTTGCGGGATGAATAAAAGAAGGTGCGGGATGAACACGGAAGTTTTACTTAATAAAGCGAACAGGGCGGTGAAATTCCGGCGGAAAACCGCCAAGGGCAGCAGCCTGCCTCGACTCGCCGTCATCGGCGAGGCGGGCAACATTGCTCCTGAATTAAAACTGTTCCTGAAAAAAGTCGCCAGGCCCGCAAGGCGAAACGTGTCGGTTCCCGACGCTTTCGAGCAGATAGCGGGAGACAGCCTTGCTCAGAACTGCCGGATAGAGTCAATCACGGCGGGCATTCTGAAGGTGAAGGCAAAGCCCGGACCGTATATGTTTGAGCTGTGCACAAGGGCTGAGCAGATAGTCGAACAATTAAAACAACAATGCCCTTCCTCGAACATTCGGGAAATCAGGCTGGCCCCATTAGAGACAAGTATTAAAGATGTCTAACGGTTACCTGAGTTGCCCGTCTCTAACGGGGCAGGTTTGTTTAGAATAACGAAACCAGAACGTAAAGAAAGCAAAACACCGATATGAAAGACCATAGTTACGATGCCAGCAATATAAAAATTCTCGCGGGCCTTGAAGCTGTTCGCAAGAGGCCTGAGATGTATATCGGCAACCGCCAGCAGGGTGGACTGCATCATTTGGTTTATGAAGTGCTTGACAACTCTATAGACGAGGCAATGGCCGGCCGATGCGATACGATAATCGTCCGCGTTCACGTTGACGGAAGCTGTTCGGTGGAAGACAACGGCGGCGGCATACCGGTTGACATTCACAAAGAGGCGGGCAAGAGCGCCCTCGAAGTCGTTCTTACGACGCTTCATTCGGGTGGGAAATTCGACCACGATGCGTATAAGGTTTCCGGCGGTTTGCACGGCGTCGGTGTCAGTGTAGTCAATGCTCTGAGCGAATGGCTTGAAGCGGACGTTTACCGCGACGGTAAACATCATCATTTCGAGTGCGAGAGAGGTAATACGAAATCTCCCGTTAGAGAAATAGGCCCGACCAGCAAGCAGGGCACACAGATAAAGTTTATGCCTGATGAGGAAATTTTCGGAGATTTGGAATTTGACTATGAAACGCTCTGCAAGAGAATCCGCGAGGTTGCGTATCTCAACGCAGGCGTCAAAATAACTTTTCAGGACGACCGGAACAACAAGAAGGAACTTTTCCATTTCGAGGACGGACTGCGGGCGTTTGTAAAACATCTCAACGAAGGAAAGGAAATGTTGTATTCGGACGTTATTTATTTTTCAAGGGAAGAGGCCCAAACGCATATGGTATGCGAAATCGCGATGCAGTATAACACCAGCTATGTGGAAAACGTGCTTGCCTTCGCGAACAATATCAGGAACATCGACGGCGGCACGCATATGAGCGGCTTTAAAACCGCGCTTACCCGCACAATGAACGCTTATGCCAAGAAAGCAGGCCTTCTGAAAGAGGGTCAGGCACCAGGCGGCGAAGATATTCGGGAGGGGCTGACAGCCGTGATATCGGTGAAGCTTGCCGACCCGCACTTTGAAGCCCAGACAAAGGTCAGATTGAGCAATCCCGAAGTCGGCAGTTTCGTGGAAACGACCGTTAATGAGCAGCTCGGGAATTACCTTGAAGAGAATCCCGGACAGGCCAAGAGGGTATTGACCAAGGCCATTCAGGCGGCAGCCGCAAGAGAAGCCGCCAGGAAAGCCAGAGAGCTTACGCGAAGGAAAGGGGCGCTGAGCGGAGGCGGTCTGCCGGGCAAACTGTGGGACTGCTCGAGCAGAGAAGTTACCAGCACCGAACTTTTCCTTGTCGAGGGCGATTCGGCCGGCGGCAGCGCCAAGGGCGGAAGAGACAGAAATATACAGGCGATACTGCCGCTGCGAGGCAAAATTCTCAATGTCGAAAAGGCCAGAGTCGATAAAATGCTCGCTCACGAAGAAATACGCACAATCATAAGCGCGCTGGGGACAGGTATTGGTTCGGACGATTTCGATGTCAGCAAATGCCGCTACGGCAAAATAGTTTTAATGACAGATGCCGATGTTGACGGAGCGCATATAAGAACGCTGCTGCTTACTTTCCTTTTCAGGCAGATGCCGGAACTTTTCGAGAAGGATGTTATTTATATTGCGCAGCCGCCGTTGTATGAAATCAGCGCCAAGGGAAAGAAAAAATCGGAATATGTCCTGACCGAGCAGGAAATGCGCAAACGAATGATATCGCGAGGCATCGATGGGACCGAACTGGTAATTAACGAGAACGGCAGGACAAGAAAAATCAGCGGCGATGAGCTTAAGGAACTGGTCAAGCTGCTTGGCGACCTTGAACGCAATATAACCGTGCTTGAACGGAGAGGTATTGCCTTTAAGCAGTTTGTCCAGACGCATTACAGCGGCGGAAAGCTTCCAGTGTACCATATTCGTTTCGAAGGTCAGCCTGAGTTTTACCAGGACAAAAATGAGTTTGAGAAGCGAAGGGCACAAATCGAGGCGGCAAACGGCGCCGAACAGGACGACCAGATTGAAAAGGTGCTTGCCGAAGAATTGCACGAGGTGGCACGGGCGAATGATATAAATACAAAGCTGAAAGAAAAGTTTAAACTCGACTTTAAGGATTTCCTGCTGAAGGCCGAACGCAAGGTTTCCGGCGAAGTGATGCCTACGAAGTTCAAGCTGATAAATGCTTCTGAAGAGCATGAAATAGCGTCCCTCGATCAGGTAGCCGGCGGCATAAGGCAAATCGGCGGCCAGGGAATAGAGATAAAACGATTCAAAGGTCTGGGCGAAATGAATGCCGATCAGCTCTGGGAAACGACGATGGATCCTGCCAGAAGGACCCTTTTGAAGGTTACTCTCGACGATGCTGGCGAGGCCGACAGACTGTTCAGTATCCTGATGGGAGATGATGTCGAGAAAAGACGTGCCTATATTCAGGAACATGCGCTGGAAGTGCAAAATCTTGATATATAAATCTTTTGGAAATTTTTGACTTGAAAATAGCCAGTCAACTTTGCATACTAATAGTTGACAATAGGATGAACATAATTGGAAAGGATTGAGAAATGGCGAGACTTTTAAAAATCTTGTTGGTAGTTATCGGGCTAACTCTTATTACAGCCGGCTGCAATGAGAAGCAAAAGACCGCCACCGGCGAAAAAATCTCCGACAAGGAGCTTGGCGGCGAGCAGGAGCAGCAGAAAGAACAGCTCCAAAAGCAACTCGACAAAAAATATCAAGACCCAAAGAGCCATTATGAACTCGGCAAGCTGTATCACAGCCAGGGTATGTGGGATAAGGCGGAGTGGGAATACAACAAGGCCCTTGCCTTCGACCCGATGCATCACAATGCCCAGGCCTCGATAGTCAAGGTGCAGGTTGACAAGGGTGATACGACCAGGGCCGGGGTAGTCGCCGATATGTATATCAACCAGGCTTCCGTCAGCGCAAAACATTCGCTGCTTTTAGGCAGGGCTTTTCAGAGCAGAGGACTTGATCAGTACGCACTTGCCTGTTACAAGCAGGCACATAATATGGCGCCCAATTCAGTAGCTATAAACAAACAGCTTGGTTATTATTATCTGGCCAGGAAGGACAATGCGAATGCCGAGATGTATCTTCGCAAGACGTTTGAGCTTGACCCCACTCAGAGCGAAGTCGCAGGCGAGCTTGGCAGACTCGGTGTGCAGGTGCAGTTGCCGACAAAGGAGGCCAAGCAGGCAAAAAAGGTAGATAAGATTGCCGAGAAGCAGGAAAAAAAGGCGATAAAAGAGCAGGAAGAAGTAAAATAGTCGAAGGAAAATTTATTAGTTGTAATTATAAAACCCCGGCAAGACTGACCGGGGTTTTTTTATTCTGTTTCGGTTAAGGAGATATCGAGTTTTTCGAGGAGGCGGTTGAGTTTTCTTCTTTCGAGGCCGAGAATTTTCGCGGCCGCGATTTTTTTGCCGCCGGTCGTTTCAAGGGCCTGAATAATAACCTTGCGCTGCGCCTCATTGAGCGTCAGCAGACGGGCCTTTCCGTTTTCTACCGGGGCTGCTATAAGGATTTCAGCGGGAAGAGCGGCAGGAGGTATCACTTCGGTATTTGTAAGGACATAAGCCCTTTCTATCACATTGGCAAGCTCGCGGACATTGCCCGGCCAATGGTATTCGAGCAGCAGTTTTTTAGTCGGTTCAGCCAGAGTTTTGTAAGGTTCGTTGTAAAGCTCGGCCTGTCGGGCGAGGAAATATTCGGCAAGGGCGAGGACGTCCTGCGGCCTTTCTCTTATCGGCGGCACATGAATGGTTATGACATTGAGCCGATAGTATAAATCCGCACGGAATTTATTTCCATCGACAAGCTGCTTTAGATTTCGGTTTGTGGCGCAGAGCACCCGAATATCTATCGGGAAAGATTTTACCGAACCAACCGGTGTAACCGTTGATTCCTGCAGAACGCGCAGGAGTTTTGCCTGAAGGTCGAGAGGGATTTCGCTGATTTCATCAAGAAAGATAGTTCCGCCGTCGGCGGCTCTGAAAAAGCCCAGCGTATCGCTTATGGCGCCGGTAAATGCGCCGCGAACGTGGCCGAACAACTGGCTCTCGAACAACTGTCCCGTAAGCGTTGTGCAGTCCACAGGAACAAAAACCCTGTCAGCCCTGTCGCTGCACAAATGAATCTGGCGGGCGACCATTTCCTTGCCTGCGCCGGTTTCACCGCTGATTATCATAGGGCATTGTCTTGAGGCAACGGTGTTGATTGTTTGAAGAATCGAATTAAATGCGTCAGATGTGCCAATGACGAATTCACTGCGCACAATGGCACCACGTGTTGCGGCTGAAGCATCACCCATAGCGGAAACGTTCCTTCGCGTAAAATTTCTCTTTTCCTTTTCCATGTACGCGCAGAAAAAGACAGTCACTTTTATGCGTACTCGGAATAACCACTGTTCAGTACGCCATATAATCACCACGGGAGAGTTTGGATGAAAACCTCAGGTCTTCTCGTTCCTCCAAATCACTCCATATATACTTTTGTGCCTATATGATATACGGTCCTATAATGTAAATCAAGGTAAAAATGGTATTTTGGGAGAAATGGATAGTGTGGAGCTTTTATAGAATAAAACCGGCATATTATGGGACTAAAAAGCTTATGAACATAAGTATTTGTAGAAGAACAAGTTATGAAGCACTGTCTTGAGAAACTTGAGAAGATATAATCTTTTGAAAGACTCAGTTATAGGACCTTATTTTAGGCAAAATTTTTATGGGATTGTGGTGGAGGCATCATAAGCATAAGGCGGATTTTTGTATCCGAGGAATGTGCCGGCGGACAGTATCAATTCTTATCAGTATTTCAGCAGGGGCAAAAATAACTTGAAAGCCGGACTGATTTTGATTATAAAGGAGACTTATTTTATTTTCGGGCACAGGATATGGACAAGCAATGTAAGGACTGCGGCCAAAAAGACAGTTGCCGCCAAGCTTTTGAAGAACTCGGCAATTTAAAAGGCCCATCAGTTCTGCTGAAAGTTGTCCAGGCCTTTCTGCTGCCGCTGATTTTTTTTATTGTTGCTCTTGCTGTGGCGGAGAATGTGCTTGCTGAAAGAATCGCAAGCTCACTGGGCAAAAATCTTCTTGCCCTTGCCGCGGCGGTAGCGGTCGTATTTTTGTATCTTATGATTTTGAAATTCTGGAGAAACAGGAATTAAGCGTTTCGGAAAGCTGACGTTCAATGGAGGCGTTCATCCGCCGGACTATAAACAGTTGACGGAAAACGAGACGATAAAGTCTGTGCCTGTGCCGAAACAGCTTGCCATTATGCTCAGTCAGCACATCGGAGCGATATGCAGGCCGGTAGTTAATAAAAAAGACCGCGTAACCGCAGGCCAGCTCATCGGCAGCGCCGATGCATTCGTTTCAGCCCCGATTCATTCGCCTGTCAACGGGACAGTCAAGGATATCGCACTTTGCTCTCATCCGGTGCTCGGCAGGGCGGAAGCAGTAATTATTGAGTCTGATGAAAGTAATCAGTCCAAACAGCCTTGCGCGGATAAATTCGACGGCAGGTTCAATCCTGATAAATTTACGCCTGAAAAGATTTTCAATGCCGTCCGGAACGCTGGTATAGTCGGTATGGGCGGCGCGGGCTTTCCGACATCTGTCAAAATAAAAACAAATCCTTCTTCGCCGATACGGACAATCATAATCAACGGCTGCGAATGTGAGCCTTTTATTACCTGCGATTACAGAGTAATGCTCGAATGGACTAATCAGGTTGTCGCAGGCGCGCTGCTTATCGGAAAGGCGCTCGGCTGCGGGGATATATATATAGGTATAGAAGATAACAAGCCCAAAGCAGCAGATGCCTTTAGAGAAGCGATTAAAAATATACCCGCGGCGGCAGGGATTGAGGTTGTTGTCGTAAAGACGAAATATCCGCAGGGCGGCGAAAAACAGCTTATAAAGTCGATACTCGGCGAAGATGTGCCGGCAGGCGGGATACCGCCGATGATAGGCGTTCTGGTAAGTAATGTCGCTACCGCGGCGGCCATTGCCGAGGCGGTTGTTTTTGATATTCCTCTTACATATCGGCCTGTTACCGTTTCGGGCAGCGGAATAAAAAAGCCGGGCAATTTTTACGCTCCTGTCGGAATGGCGATAGGGGAGCTGATTGAACTTGCCGGCGGATTGACCGACGATGCAGCGAAAGTCATACTTGGCGGGCCGATGATGGGCTTTGCCATCGCCGACTTGTCAACGCCGATAACGAAAACGTCGGGCGCGATTATCGTTCTTACCGAAAAAGAAATCGGCAAAGCAAAGATGCTCGGAAAGGAAACGGCGTGCATCCGCTGCGGAAGATGTATCGCATCCTGTCCGGTGAATGTTAACCCGACAAGAATTGCCCACGCCGTCAAGCATAACCTGCTTGAAATAGCCGAAGATTATTATATGTCAGCTTGTATCGAATGCGGCTGCTGTAGTTATGTATGTCCGGCGAATATAGAACTTTCGGGTTTTATAAAGACCGGGAAAATCCTTGTCGCAAGACAGAAAAAACTTATGCCGAAGTAATCGCAGGAAATAAAAATGTTGCAGAATATAAAAATTTCGCCTTCGCCGCACATTAGCAAGCATTATTCAACAAGCCTGATAATGCTCAATGTGCTGATAGGGCTTTTGCCTGCCTTTATCGCGGCGGTATGGTATTTCCGCGCCAGGGCGGTAATGCTTACGCTGGTTTGCGTCGCGGTCTGCTGCCTGACGGAGTGGCTTTGTAATCTGACTCGGAGCAAGCCTAATTCGCTGGGTGACCTTAGCGCAGCGATAACAGGCGTCATATTGGCCTTTTCCGTTCCGCCCGCGCTGCCGTGGTGGGCGGCGATAATCGGAAGCGTTTTTGCGATAGCGGTCGGCAAAATGGTCTTCGGCGGTTTGGGCGCCAATGTGTTTAATCCCGCGATGATAGGACGCGCTTTCCTGACGGCCTCATTCGGAATGATGATGACTACCTGGACGGTGCCGGCGACGATAGATAAAAATATGCCGGAAATTTCAGTCAAAAATACCTCGGCTATAACACAGGCGACGCCTCTTGCGTGGAGCAAACAGGCGATAAAGAGCAAAAAAATTGAGGATGTCTCTAAAAAGGTAGATGCCTCGATAGCAAATAATATGCTGAAAGATTTGTTCTTCGGCCAAAGAGGCGGCTGTCTGGGCGAGACAAGTTCAGTTGCGTTAATAATCGGCGGGATATATCTGCTGCTTACCGGAACAATCAGTATTCATATTCCATTGGCCGTACTGCTTTCCGCGTTTGTTGCTTCGTCGATTGGTTATTTTATGGACAGCACGGCGTATGCCTCTCCGGTATTTCATCTTATGAGCGGCGGCATGCTGATAGGGGCGTTCTTCATCGCGACAGACCCTGTTACGTCCCCGCTGACGAAAAAGGGAATGTGGATTTTCGGCATAGGCGTCGGCGGCCTGACGATGCTTATCAGAATGGTCGGAGAATATTCGGAAGGTATGATGTTTTCCGTTCTGCTGATGAATTCTATTACGCCGCTGATTGACAAGTTCTGCAAGATTATTCCGGCGGGAGGTAAGCCGAATGTTTAGCAAGCTGAAATATTTTATCGCGGAAAGCTGGCTGCTGCTCGTTTCGTCATTTCTGTTCGGACTTTTAATAGCGGTAGCGGATGCGGCGTGGTCGGCCAAGATAGCGCAGAATAAAGCTGAGAAACTTAGCGGCCTGATGGCCAGTCTCGTCAGCGATGCTAATTCTTTTGAGATTGCGATAAAGGAAGCGAATCTTCCTGGCAGTAATGGACAGACAGCAAAGACGGACATTTACAAGGCTCTCGACAAGCAGGGCAATTGTGCCGGCTTTGCATTTATTGCGGCTGGAGCCGGGTTTGCGGACAAGATTGAATTGGTTGTGACGGTTGATGCCAAGTGCGAGAAACTGCTCGGCTTTAGTGTGCTGTCGAGTAATGAGACACCGGGCTTTGGGAGCAAGATGAAGGACGACAGTTTCCGCAACCAGTTCAAAGACGCTCCTGCAGGAGAGCTTT
>JAPLMW010000076.1 GCA_026386845.1 Phycisphaerae bacterium | reverse complement strand
TCAGGCTAATACGAAGATTATCAACAGCATATTCTGGAACAACAGAGCTGGTTACGGTCCGGAAATCTCGATTGGCAGCAACTTCGACGCCGCAGATAAACAAACGGCCGAGGTAACCATCTCTTACAGCGACGTAAAAGGCGGAGCAGCAAATATATTTGCTGATGCCGACTGCGTACTCAACTGGGACTATGCAAGCAATCTCAGCGGCACTTCAGCGGAAAGCCCGCTGTTTGTTATCGGCGACTGGGGCAGTTTCTACCTCAGCCAGAAGATTCCTTCGGCTCCAAATGACGTCAACAGCTTCTGTGTCGATGCAGGTTTTGATACCGCAATTAGAAACAATATGTATCGGCATACAACAAGAAAAGATAATGTTATCGACATTGCCGATTCCAACGTAGATATGGGATACCATTATACGCTGACTGCTGAAATACTCGGCGATTTTAACTTCGACGGCATTGTCGATATTACTGACGCCGCTCTCTTTTATGAATACTGGATGGATACCGGATGCGATTTCCCATATTTCTGTCACGAACGGGATATAACCGGAGATGGCGAAGTCGATTTCGAAGACTTCGCAGCCTTCGCCGAAAATTACGGCCTGACAGAAACCACTCCGCCGCAACCAGACCCAATGACCTGGGCATTAAAACCTCGCTCGGCAACAGCAACCTCAATTATGATGACGGCGACTACCGCAAGGGATAATTCAGGTTCTCAAGTTCAATACTACTTCACTGAAACAACCGGCAATCCTGGTGCAAGCAACAGCGGCTGGATAACAAGTTCAGACCCGATGACCTGGGCAACAGCACCTTATGCGACATCGTCAAGTTCAATCAGAATGATTGCGACCTCTGCCACTGATGCATGTGCAATCGAATACTACTTCGATTGTTACAGCGGCAACTGCCATGACAGTAACTGGCAGGACATCGCACTTTATGTAGATACCGGTCTTGAACCCAACACGACATACGCTTATCGGGTGCAGGCTCGTGATAAATCGCCTGCCCAAAACACAACTCAATTCTCTGAGCCGAACTGGGCTACTACGCTGGCGGAAGGCAGCACGGAACCAAATGAACCGAACGAGCCGAATGGACCTGATATTACTCCGCCAACATACACTCCGACTGCAAACGGCCTGTGGGCATTTGTGCCGCACGCTTACTACGATGGTAACACTGGCTTCTATTATCATTCGATGACGGCCGTCGCTGCAACTGATACCAGCCTGCCGCTCACTTACTTTTTCGAATGTGTTTCCGGCTCCGGCAGCGATTGGACCACAACAACCCCAGGCGGTGTCACGGTTACTTATATCGATGGAGCGTGGGGTGGTGCAAATCTTGCCTATTACCGGGTTCGTATCACAGATGCCGCAGGAAATTACGTAGAATCTACAAGCTTGGAGACCACCCCACCGTAAAGTTGTTCCACGTCAGATATGTTAATGCGCAAATTCAAAAGCCCCCGCAAAAAGCGGGGGCTTTTTTATCTATTGATATCGTATCTTACTACAGTTATGCCTCTATAAAAAATCTTATGTCCGCACAATTGAGGATTGACAATAGAATAAACGCAAGCTAACCTAACCATTTCATAGTTTAAGAACCAAGGACAATCCGCCTGAGGTGGTAAAGAAAACTTTTCTCACATCGATTAACATCCATCGGAAACAGCTCCGGAAGCGTATTTTACCTTGCGCTTCACGAAATGGAACTTTCTAAGATATGAAGACAAAAAAAACCGGAAAACCGTCAGCGGCAAGCAAGGCAACCACAGAATTCGCAATTTTAATTCTTACCGCTGCGATTTTATTTTCAATAGCAATTTCTTTGAGGCTTTCTGACAAATTCTACGAGTTTCTGGGCTCACAACATTATACATTCGATGTTATCCTGACAGGGGCAGGTTTTTTCGCGGCAGCAATAGCCGTCTTTGCATTCAGAAGATGGTTCGAATTACGAAGGACATACAAAAAACTGACTCAGTCCGAGGAGCAACTTCGTTTTCAGGCTACGCTTCTGGACGAAATCGGCGACGGCGTTACAGCTACCGACTTTAAAGGAACTATCACTTATGTAAATCAGGCTCAATGCAACCGAATAAAAATAAGTAAAGACAAACTCATCGGACAATCAGTCGAAATTTATGGTCAGGACCCTTTTTTAGGCGCAACTCAGGAAGAGATAATTCAAACCACTCTTGAAAAAGGCAGATGGTCCGGAGAAATTTGCAACACGGTATCCGACGGCAGTAAAATCATTGTCGAATGTCAAACCTGGCTGATGAAAGATAAAGACGGCAACCCGACAGGGCTATGCGGCGTATCAAGAGATATAACAGAAAGAAAAGAACGCGAGCGGGAACTTCTAAAACATAAACGTTATCTCGAAGCCCTTGATGCCACCTCAGGCATACTTTTACACTCAATCGAAGAAATAAAATATGATGAATTTCTTGCCGTTTTAGGACCTGCCTCCGACGCCGACAGAGTGCACATATTTTTAAAGGTCGCCGATGAAAATCTCCGCATACCCCTCCGGCGAAAAACACAATGGTGCCGTAATGAAAAAATATCGCCTGTGCCGACAGAACTGACAGAAAAACGTTTTTTCGGAGAAATTTTCCCTGACTGGCACAAGATGCTGGCAGTCGGCAAAACTATATGCCTCTGCACCAAAAGCTTTCCGCCCCAGCAACTTGACTTCTGGGAATCGCTGCGGATAAAAGCGCTGCTTATCGTTCCAGTATTGATAGATAACCAGTTAAACGGCTTTATGAGTTTCGACAACTGCACAGAAACCCGCCAATGGACAGAATCAGAAATTGAATTTCTCCGTACAGCGGCTGCTGACCTGGCTTTTGCAATAAAACGTCTGGAAATCAAAGAAGAATTAAAGAAACAAAGAGATTTTGCGCAAAAACTGATTGAAACCGCTCAGACTATTGTTCTGGTTCTCGACACAGATGCAAATATTGTAACCTTTAATCCATATTTTGAAAAACTATCCGGCTATCAGTTCAAGGAAGTAAAAGGCAAAAACTGGATTGACACCTTGCTGCCTGAAGAAGACAGGCAAAAAATCCGCAAACTCTTCGCGACAGCTATAACCAACACCTCTACAAGGGGTAATGTTAATCCCATCGTAACAAAGGACGGACACCTCAGATATATCGAGTGGTTTGATAAAACGCTGCAAGATGAAAAAGGAAACGTAACGGGTCTGCTTTCAACCGGCCAAGATATTACTGAAAGATTAAAGGCCGAACAAGAGCTAAAGGACTCTGAGATAAGATTAAAGACTATATTTGAAGATTCCTTTGACGGGATAGTTTTGGCAGACACAGAGACCAGAAAATTCCAAATGCACAACAAAATGATATGCAAGATGTTAGGATACACCGAAGAAGAAATAACGCGCATTAGTGTAAACGACATCCATCCTAAAAAGGACCTGCCGCGAGTCATAGAGATTTTTGAGAGCCAGGCGCGGGGAAAAATCAAGCTTGCGGACAGTCTGCCTGTAAAAAGGAAAGACGGCAGCGTTTTTTACGCAGATATTACTGCATCGCCAATTACCTTAGGTGGCAGAAAATATCTTATGGGCAGTTTTCGTGATATCACCGAGCGCAAGCGGGCGGAAGAAGAAATCAAGAAAGCCCATTCTGAGCTTGAGCAAAGGGTCATACAGCGAACTGCCGCATTACAGCAAATAAACGCTCAGCTCGTAAAGACAATCGAGGAAAGAGACCGCATTCAGAAAATACTGCAGGAAACTGAAAAACTCGCGGGGGCAGGCAAGCTGGCGGCGCAGATTGCTCACGAAATCAACAACCCGATAGCAGGAATTAAAAATTCATTTCTGCTTGTAAAAGACGCTGTTGACAAAAATCATCCGTATTTCGAATATGTCGGCAGAATCGAAAAGGAAATCGACAGGGTTTCGCAGATTGTCAGGCAGATGTTCGATCTTTACAGGCCTGATACGCGTTCCGCAGACAAATTCAAAGTTTGTGAGGCAATCAAGGATATCACCGAACTTCTGAAAATCGCCAGTCAGGAAAAACAAATACACATCGAAATCGACTGCCCGCATAATGTAACTATCATACTATCGGAGGCGCTTTTCAGACAGGTGATTTACAACATCGTCCAAAATGCCATACAGGCTTCTCCGCCGCAGGGCATAGTTAAAATCACAGCCCTTATAGACGATTCGAGGCTTGATATTCAGGTAAGCGATGAAGGTCACGGCATAGATGAAAAAATCAGGGATAAAATCTTCGAGCCATTTTTTACAACCGGCAGCGGCGGCCCAGGAAGCGGCATCGGCCTTGGGCTGTCTATAACAAAAGATATCATCAGCGCAATGGATGGGACTATCGACTTTACGAGCAAAAAAGACAAAGGAACTGTTTTTAATATTTCTATCCCGATTGGAAATAAATCCCGCACCTTCTAAATATTCAAGGATTTGTATGTATCTTTTTAAAAGTCGAAAGGACAATGGAATTATAAAAGGTTTAAAGAAGATTAAATATAAAGAAGGTGTGGGATGAACCAGCAAAATAAAAATTCGCTTGGCAGAATCTTAATAGCGGATGATGAGAAGACATTTCTAAAAGCAACGGCGCAACTATTACGCAATGAAGGTTTTGAATGCGACTGTGCCGAAGATGCGACAGAGGCTTTGAGGGAACTATCCGCAAAAATTTACGACTTGCTGATTGCCGACATAAAAATGCCAGGCAACTCTAATCTGGAACTTATCAGAGAGTTATCCCGCGACGCCCCTGCGGCAAGCATTATTCTTGTAACCGGATACCCGTCGCAGCAGACGGCCATAGATGCAATTGGCCTGCCGGTTGCAGCATATTTAGTGAAACCTGTCGAGTTTCCCCTGTTGCTGCAAAAAACAAGAGATGCCGTAAAAATGAGCCGGCTTTATAGAACCGTCACTTCTATCAGAAAAAATCTGCAACAGTGGACCGGCGAGCTTGAAACCATAGAACTTTCTCTGCAGAACGGCAAATGCGATGAGTTCAAGACCGCATTAAGAAGTTTTCTCGAAATCACCACTATTAAAATAAATGATATTCTCAAAGGCATACAACAGACAATCAATTTGCTTGATACATTAAAACCACAAACGCAGATATGCCGGATTATGCAATGCCCCACACTTGCCGAACTCACTAAAAGCATTGAATTATCCATAAATTCCCTGAAAAAAAGCAGAGAATCGCATAAATCTAAACAGCTTGCAATAATCCGGGAAAAACTGGAAAAACTCTTAAATAATATCCAAAAAGATTAACATTTTTTATTGGAATCGCCGATAATACTTTTATAATAACAATGTAGTGCCAGAGTTCGGGTACAATGCTCGCTGCTGATAGCGTATATAGCTAAGGATATACGATAGAAGCATGCGGGGGTGTAATGTGCGAGATTGTGACCTTATAAATGTATTTGCTGATTTTATAAGATACGGCAAACGTCGGGCGGAAAGAACCATAACGAGTTACAGAAGCGACCTCGAGCAATTTGTGGACTTTCTTATATCCGAAAGTCTTACCGGACAGGGGGAGCATGCTGCATATTTTTCCGAGAAAATCCAACAACCTCATAAAACCGACCAGTCTTCTGTTTTGCCGAATGTTGATTCTGATAAAGTTCGAGCCTTTATGAAATATTTACGGAACAAGAATTATAGTCAGGCATCTACAAGGCGCAAGCTGGCAACGCTTATCTGTTTTTATAATTTCCTCTGTTCGCATCATCGTCTTGATTTCAATCCGATTGTCGGCGTAGAAGTTCCAAGAGTCGAAAAACGCAAGCCCGGCATTCTGACAGAAGAACAAATCCACAAATTGCCGCATCTGCCTGACATTATTAACTGGCTTGGTGCAAGAGACAAGGCTATGCTGGAACTGCTCTGTAATACCGGCATTCGCGTCAGTGAACTGGTAAACCTTGATATAGATGATGTTGATTTCGATAAGCAATCGCTTCGGGTAACATCCGGCAGCGGCAAACAAAGACAGCTCAACCTGCCGTTAACAGCGATTGAAACAATCAGGCATTATCTGCAATTAGTACAAAAACAAATTGGTTCTCAGGAAAAGTCTGACAGGACTGCGTTGTTTATCAATAAATTCGGCAAAAGACTTGACACAAGAAGTGCAGACCGCAGAATTGAAAAATACATTCTGCAGGCCGGCTTTGATAAATCAGTTACTCCTTTCGATTTAAGGCACAGCTTTGCTCAAAAACTTATATCAAACGGCGCCAGCGACACCCAACTGTGCCAACTGCTGGGCTTCGAGTCTGTCTGCACCGCCAGGTCATACGCCGAATTGCTGAAATCAGAAAACTCGCAGCTGCAGAATGCTTTTTAAGTCATCCTGCTATTTTTTAAAAAAGATGACTCCAAATATTCAAGGTTATGTGTTATAATAGAGGATAAATTACAGCGAATTTTAAGCCTGAATATTAATAAAGGAGATTGCTATGGCCGCTGCCGGACGAATTTTGCTGGCCGATGATGAACAAACTTTCCGAGAATCTACAGGCGAATTGCTCCGCAAAGAGGGCTATCAGTGCGACTGCGTCAAAGACGCTTATTCTGCAATCGAAAAACTCGGACAGCAATCATACGATTTGCTCATTGCTGATATTAAAATGCCGGGCAATTCAAATCTCGAACTGACTAAAGACCTGCCGAAACTGGCAAAAGGAACGCCTACTATCCTTGTTACAGCATTTCCATCCCAGAAATCAGCAATAGAGGCTATCAATCTTCCTGTAGCTGCTTATATGGTGAAACCTATTGATTTTGAAGAACTTAAGAAAAAAGTTGCTGAAGCAATCCGGCGAAAAAATATTTTTCAGGCTGTTTCCGACACAAAACAGCGACTTGACGCCTGGCAGAAACAAATGCAGGATATCGAAGAAGTAATGAAAGAAAAAAGTCACGAAACGTTTTCGGTTTCCGTAAAAAGTTTTCTGGACCTCACGCTTGGAAACATAAGTGCTGCTATGGGCGATGTCAAAAACCTTACATACATACTTACTGATGAGCAGCCCGAATCGACTGTCTGCAATCTTTTAAACTGCCCCCGGCTGGAAGAGCTGACCGAAGGCCTTTTAGAGACGGTAAGAGCCCTCGAAAAAACAAAAAGCTCCTTTAAATCAAAGGAACTTGGGCTGCTTAGAATCAAACTTGAACAATTACTAAAAAAAATAAAAAAGATTTAACCCTTATTGCCACGCTATTTCTACTCTGCACTTTTCGATTGCGGCCAGGAATTCTCTGCCATAGTTCTTGCGTATAATCCTGCTGTCAAGCACAACCACAATGCCGGTATCTGTTTTGTTTCTTATGAGTCTGCCGAAACCCTGTTTGAATTTTATAACCGCAGTCGGCAATTGATAACTGAAAAAAGGATTATGCCCCTGCGACTTTATATATTCAATCCTGCCCTGAACAAGAGGATGCGTCGGAACGGCAAACGGCAATCTGACAATAATAACATTGCTCAAGGCTTCTCCCGGCACATCCACCCCCTGCCAGAAACTGTCCGTACCGAAAAGCACGCTGCCTGCCTGTGGTAAGCCGGGTCGAACCACACTGCTTTTAAACCGTCTCAAAAGCTCGGCTCTGTCCGTCCCTGAGCCGTGCATAAGCAGCTCGATATTGTTTTCATCAAACCAGTCGGAAAGCAATCCGGCAAATTCATCGAGCATCTGGTAGCTGGTAAACAGCACAAATGCCCTGCCGTTAGTCAGTTTTATGTATTTCTTTAATTTTTCCGCCGCCGCTTCTGCAAAACCTTTATCGTTCGGCTCGGGCAGGTCCGGCTCGATATACATCGTTACCTGCCTTTGATAATCGAAAGGCGAACCAAGTTTTAACCGCTCAAATTTTTCGAGTCCGATACGTTCGGCAAAAAAACCGAACCCTTCATCGTCCGGGGTGGTTCGACCCGGCTCACCACAGGATGAAGCGATACAAAGAGTCGCGCTTGTAAATATTATAGATTCAAAATTATCAAGCAGATACTTTTTTATGTGTTCCGCGGGGTTTATCGGGGCGCTTTTGAGCATTAACGTTTTTCTCCTGTTTTCTTCCGATTCGACCCAGTAAATGTCATTGTCGTTTTTGTGCGCAAGAAAATCCTGCAGGTCAGCTTCAACCGCTGTCAGCAGGCCGGCAAAACGCAAAAACTCGAATTGCTCGTCAAAATCTTTGATTTGATTGGCGATTTTTGTAAGGGCAAGCCTGAGCTTTTTAACCGGCTCGGTAAGACAATCAGCCACAAAACCCGGTCTTGTCCTGCCGTTGCCTTTGTCTGTCGCAAGCCACCGTCCGACTGATTTGAAAAAATCGTCCGCGGCATTTCGGCAGGAATTTACAAGACTCACCGTTTCGCTGTGCTGCGGGTTCGCGAGAAGGCCCCTTTTTGTCTTCTGATTATACAAGCCCTGCAGAAGAAACGATACCCGCCTGTCGCTTATATCCAGTCCAAAGTGCTCTTCGGCAACATGTTCAATATTATGTGCCTCATCAATAATTACAAAACGATAATCAGGCAGTATTGAAACACCCTCCTGCCTTAATAACAGATCGCTGAACAGCAGCGCGTGGTTCGCTACGATAATATCGGCGGTTTCGAGCCGTCTGCGGCTGCGCCAATAAAAACACTTATCGAAGTGGGGGCATTTTCTGCCGCGGCAATTGCCGTGTTCGCTCATAACCGAATGCCATACCTGCCAGGGCGGCACAAAACCTATATCGCTGAGCGAGCCGTCGGCGCTCTGTTTTGCCCAGCTGCTCAGGTGCACAAGCACAGCGGCATCGCTGTCAAAAAGACCCTGCTGCATCCTTACGGCAAACTCAAGTCTTCTCAGGCAGATAAAGTTATTCCGTCCCTTTGCAAGACAGGCGGTAAAACAGTCTTCCAGCAGGCGAGCCAGAAATGGAATGTCTTTGTTTATCAACTGTTCCTGAAGGGTAATTGTATAGGTACTTATAAGAATCCTGCACTTTTGCTGTTTTGCCGCTTCTATTGCAGGTATCAGATATGCAAAACTTTTACCGACCCCCGTTCCCGCCTCAACCGCAAGATGAAAACGCTCTTTTAAGGCGTTCTGCACCGCTTTTGCCATTTGCCTCTGCTGAGGCCTGTCCTCGTATCCAGGCCAATTCTTTGCTAAAAGCCCCGCAGGACCAAAAATCCATTCTTCGTTGAAACCATCCTGCCGCTTAAAGTCAATCAACGATACCTCACCGTGACTTTTTTTCTATTGCCTGCTTCAATGTCTCTATCGGGGCACTGTTAGGCATCTTCTCAGCGGAAAATTTTATCGCCTCCAGTGCCAAATCAGTTTTATCAAGCTGATAATATATGTATGCCAGCAAAAACCTGAGTTCTGCCGACTCTGTCTTTGATGCCCATTGTTTCACATCCGCAATCCTGCTTTCGAGGCGGTCCTTGTCGGGTATCATTGCATTGATGTCGACTTTGAAATTGACATACTGTGGGAAGATATTTATCGCCCTTGCGAGAAAATATGCGCTGCTCACATACTCCCCGGAGGCAAACAGGGCGTGCGACCTGCCTGCGTAAGCAAGCGGGTCGTCGGGCTTATATATGCTGGCAAGGGTATAAGCATCGACAGCACTATAATATTTGCCCTGCTTTAAAAATTCCTCAGCCGTTCGCATATAATAATTAAATTTATTCTTTGCCTGTGACGCAAAACTCTTGTGCACGCCGACAATAGCCTCAGCAGTTTTTTCGTCTATCTCACCCAGTTCGCTTCTCATACCGGAAGGACGTTTTTCTTCAGGCTGGTTCTGCTCGGCAACCTGCCCCTGGGGGGGTTGAGAAACTTCCTGCCCCTGCGGTGTCTTCATAACCTGCTCAAGCATTTGCTCATAAATATCTTTACCGGCAGGCGTTTGGGCCTGGGCTGCCGGAATTTTGCCGGGCTGCAAAGGTTCAAGCGGCTTGAATGACTGCTTAATCGGCTCATTCGGCTGGGGTATTGAAAATGTACTTTCTGCTTCCCGCCCGGTTTGCTGGTCCTGGGCAGGAATTTTGTACATACTCTCACTTGCCTTCTGCAGGGCGCCACTCAAATCTTTTTTGTTTTTCTCGCGTATACGGTCATAAGTTATCATCCTTTCCAGGTCCGTCGATTCATAACTCAACGGTCTGGCTCTGCTGTAATCATACAAAGGCGATGCAGCCGGTATTTCAGCCCTTTTCTCAACTCTCGATATCGGTGGAATCACAAATTCGCCGGTTCCTTTGTTGTCCCGAATTTTCGGATATGTCAAAACTCCGCCCGTCCCGCTCGCCGCTGCCGAACTCACAGTGCTCGAAGGAAGATAATAAGGCTGAGGTGAGTACCCCGACCTTGCCGAGCTAATCGGCGCAGAACGTCTTAAAAACGAACCTATATCTGAAGTCCCCATAGGCGCACCGAATTCTGATGTTGACCGATAAGGTACAGGCCCGTGAAAATACCCCATACCGCTGACATTGCCGGTTACCGCAAGATCACTTGTGTTATCTATAGGATTTGGAGACCTTCGAAGTCCGCTCCTGACACTGCTTGGCGGAACTGTCGGATTGCCTATCTCGTCATTAAGAGCCAAACAACTCGAACTTAAAATTGCAATAATCAGAAAAACAATAATATTTTTATTCTTTCGCTTTTTCACCGTAACCTCTTCATCATTTTCCTTTATATTTCGGCTTCTGTGCCCAGCTTAATTTGCCCGCAAGCGTGTCCCATTGAGTACGGAGCGGATTGTTAACAACAAGAAATGCGCCGTTATGCCTCTCTACCGTAACGACATCACCATTTTTGAGCGAACGAAAGGCCTGACCATCAAGCGTTACCGTTGTACCCTCGTTTATTCTCTGCGGATAAATCTCAATCCTGCTGTCGGCGCTTATCACAATAGGCCTGAAACTCAAAGTATGCGGACATAACGGGGTAATAACAATTGCCGATAAATCAGCCGCTAATATCGGGCCGCCGGCAGAAAGATTATAAGCCGTCGAGCCGGTAGGCGTCGATATAATAAGACCATCACTCACGCAACCGGCAAGGCTCCGGCCGTCAACGGTTATCTTCAAATCCACCATTTGGTAACTTGGACCTGCATTTATCACAACATCATTTATCGCTGTTGAGCTTAACTTTTCCCCGCCGCCGCCCGTAATGGTACATCTGAGCACCATCCGTTTTTCTATGAGTTCGGCATCAGTGGTAACTCTGTCGAAAAGCTCTTTTAGTTCCTCAATGCTGAACTCGGCAAGAAAACCGAGTCTGCCGACATTCACGCCTATGACGGGCACGCTAGTCTGACTTAATTCTCTGGCAGCCGAAAGTATTGTTCCGTCTCCGCCGAAAACAATCGCAAAATCCGCATTTTCGACAACGCCCTTGATGCAATCGCCATGAAAACAATTGGCAAGTATCTCGGCCTTTCCTGCAGCAAATTTTGTAAAATCGCCGATTGCTTCAGCCACAAAATCCCGCCGGGCATCACCGAAAATAATCAGTCTTGGTTTTTGTCCTTTTTTAACCATATTTGTTCAGCCTGCATTTACTATTTTTCTCACTGCTTCGACAATTTTTTGAGCGCTCATGCCGCATTGCTTAAGCTGCTCTGCTCTTTTGTCGGCTTGTATAAACTTATCACCAGCGCCGAGCACCGTAATTTTTGCCGTATCAAGACCGGCATTTGCCGCTGCCTCAAGGACTGCCGAACCAAAGCCGCCTGCAGCCGCATGGTCTTCAATGGTTATTATACATAAACCACCAGCCAATAATGAAACAATTTTTTCGTCAATGGGCTTGGCAAACCGCGCGTTTATAACGGTTATATCGATATTATCGGATGTAAGGGCTTGGGCCGCCTTTAATGCCTCGATAGCCATACTGCCATACGCCACCAAAGCCAGTTTATTTCTGCCCTGCCTTAATACAATACTCTTGCCCATTTCAAAGGGACGTGAAAAAATCTCAGGACATAAGCTGTCGTCAACATAATCTTTCGGATACCGTATTGCAACCGGACAATTACTTTCCGCGGCAAACTTCAGGGCACCTTTAAGCTCGACGCCGTTTGCCGGAGAAATCAGCACCATATTCGGCATCATCCGCAAAAATCCGATATCCATCAGACCGTGATGGGTAGGCCCGTCTGCCCCGACAAGACCTGCCCTGTCGATACAGAAAACCACCGGCAGATTCTGCAGCGCGACTTCCTGAAATATCTGGTCGAAACTTCTCTGTAGAAATGTTGAATAAATACAAACAAAAGGTTTTAACCCCAGTTTCGCCTGGCCTGCCGCGATATCCACCGCCGCCGATTCCGCAATGCCCACGTCATAATAACGGTCTTTGAATTGTTCTCTGAATGCCGCCAGTCCCGTGCCGTCCGACATCGCCGCGGTAATTGCGGTTATTTTTTCATTCTCTTTCGCAAGTTCAACTATGCAATCCGAAAAACATTCGGTAAATGTTTTTTTCTGTTCGTCCTTTTTGAACTCCTCGCCGTTGATTTCAAACGGCCCCGTCGAATGAAAACGCGTCGGGTTGTCATCGGCAGGACTGAACCCTCTGCCCTTTTTGGTATAGACATGCAGTACCGCGGGAGTTTCAAGATGCGAAACGGCCTTAAAAAGCTGTATCAGCGATGCAGTATCATGACCGTCAACCGGCCCGAAATATGGAATATTTAAACTTTCAAAAAGCCTGTTCGGCGTAATCGCCATACGCACAGTTCTTTTGAAATTTTTCAGTGCGTCTTCCATCTTTTTCCCAAATACCGGCAGATATTCAAGTATCCTGTCGGTTCTCCTGCGCAAATCCTCATAAGTATGGCTCAGTCTTACCTTGGCAAGAAACTGCGCAATGGCGCCCTGTGTAGAATCTATCGCCATTGAATTGTCGTTAAGCACAACAAGAAGCTGTCTCTTAACCAGGCCGAGATTATTCAGCGCCTCGAAACTAAGGCCGTTCACAATGCTCGCGTCGCCGACAAAGGCGATGATTTTTTCCTTCGTACCGAGCTTCTGAGACGCAAGCGCAAGACCAAGTGCGGTCGGAATCGAACTGCCCGCATGACCTACAACAAACTGGTCGTACGGGCTTTCTGCCGGATTCGGAAAACCGCTGACACCGTCCTTCTGTCTCAATTTCTTGAAAAGCTCTCTCCTGCCGGTAAGTATCTTATGCGCGTAACACTGATGTCCTACATCCCAAAGAAGTCTGTCGGCGCTGAAATCAAAAACATAATGCATCGCAATCGTCAGCTCAACCACTCCGAGATTGCTCGCCAGATGCCCGCCTGTCTGACTGACAGACTGTGTAATATAATCCCTCAATTCAGAAGCAAGTTTGTTCAGCTGTGCGACTGAAAGCAGTTTTAAATCCGCCGGTGAATTAATTTTATCAAGTATTTCGTATTGCATTTTTTATTTTGTCCTGTTTAAAAGTGCAAGGACAAGCCCTTTCAGCATATTCGCTTTTTCTTCGAAAGGCTCAAGAATTTCTGCCGCCTGATTTGCTAACTCATCAGCTTTTTTTCTCGACTGCTCAAGGCCGAAAACTGCCGGATACGTAAGCTTTCCCTGCTCTGCGTCCTTGCCCGCGGTCTTGCCGAGCTGCGTGCTTGTCGAAGAAACATCAAGAATGTCGTCCGCAATCTGGAATCCCAGTCCTAATTTAAGGCCGAATCGGCCGAGCAAATCCTTTTGCTGCCGCGATGCGCCGCCCGCTATCGCACCCAAAAGAGCGGAGGCGGCAAACATTTTTGCCGTTTTGTTTATATGAATATTATGCAAATTGTCACTGCTGCCCGTTCCGTTTTGAGCCAGCAGGTCGTCAACCTGCCCGGCAATCATACCCGCAGGTCCCGCCGCCTCGGCAAGGGTCTTTATCATTTCAACTGCCTTCGAAGGCTCGCTGATTTTCGTCGATAAAAGTTCAAATGCCATTGTCAAAAGCGCATCGCCGGTAAGAATTGCCGTCGCTTCGTCAAAGGCCTTATGACAGCTCGGCTTGCCCCTGCGAAAATCATCGTCATCCATCGCAGGCAAATCATCGTGGACAAGAGAATAGGTATGAACCATTTCAATCGCCGCCGCAGCAATTTCAGCATCCTTATTAATATTGCCTGCCACAGATTCACAGCACAATAATACAACCGCTGCCCTCACCCTTTTGCCCGGTGCGGAAAGAGTATATTCTATAGCCTCTCTTAGCCTGTCAGGAATACCGACAAAACCCTTAATCACCGCGGCAATCACTTCATTGACAAGACTAGCCTTCTGTTCAAGTTCTATTTTAATATCTATTTTTTCCGTTTTTTCAGCCACTTTAACCCGCTATTGGAGTTTTTTCACAAACCTGTTATTATACATATTTTCCAGACTTCATACAGCCAATTATTGATTATGGACAAACAAAGGATACTAATTCTGGGCGTAACCGCCGGCGGCAAAGGCAGATTGGCCTTTGAGTTAGCGAAAAAACTCGATGCCGAAATACTCAGCATCGACTCAATGAAAGTCTATCGCAGGATGGACATCGGCACTGCGAAACCATCAAAAGACGCCCAAAAGCAGCTCAATTATCACCTTATTGACATTGTTGAACCGAGCGAGTCGTTCAGTGTTGACAGATTTCTGAATCTCGCTGACCAGGCCGTTAAACAAATAGAATCTAAAAATAAACCTGTCGTCGCCGTCGGCGGAAGTGCGATGTATATAAAAGCGATGCTCTATGGAATTTTCGAAGGCCCCGGCACAAATGAACAAATCCGCAAACAGCTAAAAGAACGAATCGAAAAAACATCTCTCGAAGAATTGCATAAGGAACTTTCCGCTATCGACCCCCCTGCCGCAGAGAAAATCCATCGCAATGATGAAAAACGAATAATAAGAGCGTTCGAAGTCTATCAGCTTACAGGAAAACCGATTTCCAGCTTCCAGCAGCAGTTCGATTTGCCGCAGCCAAAAGGCAACTGGATAATTTTGGGGCTGCGAAGAGAAAAAGATGAAGAAAATAAACGAATAAACGCAAGAGTAAAAAAAATGATTGAAGCCGGCCTTATTGACGAGGTCAAAAGTTTGCTTGCTGAAGAAAAACCGTTAAGCCTGCAGGCTCGCAGCGCTATAGGCTACGCTGAAATTATTGATTATCTTGCAGGCAAAGAGACTCTCGAAAAAGCCTTTGAGAAGATAAAAATCAATACCCGCAGATTCGCAAAGGCCCAGCGAACATGGTTCAAGACTTTCAAAAATGTCAACTGGCTCGATATAAACAATGATGATACTGTCGAACAGGTACTTAAAAAAAGCACGGAGAACCTGCAATGTTAATTCTTGCAAAACAACCCCTGTAAATGTAAAGTAAATCAAGACCGGAATGGGAAACAAGTTATTTTGTAAGTTGTTGTAAAATAAAGACTTGCGTCTGTAGCTCAATTGGATAGAGCATTGGTCTACGGAACCAAAGGTTACAGGTTCGAGTCCTGTCAGACGCGTTTGTATAAAAAAATATGAAATTAAAAATTTGAGATGAAAATATATGGAAACGAATAAAGATTTTTCTCAACAGATTATTGAAAAAGCAACGGCCCTTTACAAGCATATCGTCCTGCCGGAAGGCCACGATGAAAGAACAATCGAGGCAGCAAAAAAAATCACCGAGCGAAAAATGGCAAAAATAACCATTCTCGGCGATGAAAAACAAATCAGCAGCGCTCTTAAAAATATAGGGGCAAAAACAAACGACATCAATATCATAAATAATTTTACCAGCGAAAAGCTGAAAGATTATGCTGAACAATTTTACCAGCTTCGTAAAAACAAAGGTGTAACTCCTGAATCAGCCATTAAAACCATCAAGGGTAGGGTCTATTTCGGCACGATGATGATAAAAAACGGCGAGGCTGATGGTCTTGTTTCCGGAGCGACACACTCAACCGCCGATACTGTCAGGCCGGCACTGCAAGTCATAAAAGCAGCCAAAGGCATCAAAACCGTTTCGAGTATGTTCTTTATGACAAACGACAAAATGACAATCCTTTACGCAGACTGCGGCCTTGTCGAAGAACCGGATGCCGAGCAGATTGCAGATATCACGCTCTCTACCGCAAGGACGGCAAAACAATTCGACATCCTGCCAAAAATCGCAATGCTGTCCTACTCGACAAAAGGCTCCGCGCAAGGCAGCGTACCTTCAAAAATGATTAAAGCAACCGAGCTTGCGAAGGAAAAACTGGCAAAAGATTTCGATGGCGAATACATAATTGACGGCGAATTGCAGTTCGATGCCGCTTTTGTGCCGAAAGTCGCTGCGAAAAAATGCCCGGACAGCCCTCTAAAAGGCCAGGCCAATGTATTCATCTTCCCAGAACTGGGAGCAGGCAATATCTGTTATAAAGTTACGGAAAGACTGGCAGGATTCAACGCTTACGGCCCGATTTTGCAGGGCTTGGCAAAGCCGGTAAATGATTTATCCCGCGGCTGCAATAGCGATGATATTGTTGCTGCGGTGGCAATAACAGCCATACAAGCCTCAGGCTAAAAAATTGTGGCGGAAATCGTAAACAAAACACGATTTGTCATTCATAAACACACGCAAGAGGGACAAACTCATTGGGATTTGATGATTGAGCAAGGTGATATTCTCAAAACCTGGCGATTGGAAACCCCGCCGGAAAAATTAGCGACAGAGAAAACAAAAGCAACGCCCATTTTCGACCACGACAAAAAATTCCTCACATATCAAGGCCCTGTCAATAACGGTAAAGGAACAGTGGAAATAGTCGACAGCGGAGAATACGAATTAGTCTCTGAAAGTAATTGCTGTATAGAATTGATATTCAATGGAAGAATTTCCAAAGGTAGATTCAGACTTTCCGATACAGCAGAAAGCCAGCAATTGGAAATCTGCAAATCTTGACAAATTATATATAAAGAATATAATAGTTATTTGTATTTAAAAATAAGGATTGCGTTAAAGGAGATTGACATGCGAACTAGGCAAATTTATCTTTTTGTCTATGTCATTCTAATTTTAGCTGAAACTGCTTATAGTCAAAATCCTGCCTCTTCACAACAATTAATTCCAAAAACTCAGTGGATAAAGCTATACAGTGAAGATAACTGGACAGATAGAGACCCCAAATTAATCAATATTGCTTCCGCCGGATACTATGCGGTCGGGTTATCCAGTTTTCGCAACGCAGAGACATCTTATGATTACAGGCTTTGGATTTGGAAACTTGATTTACAGGGCAATCGAATTTGGAGCAAGAAGGTTGTTTTGCCAAACACAAAAGAAGATGAAAAACACATTTGGGACAAACTGTTGTGTCTGAACAATGAACGTTTGATTATTGTTCGTGAAAGCCAGCCAAAAACAGGGACATGGCTGATAAGGTTCAATGAAGAAGGAGATATTTCTTTTGCTAAAGAACTGGCGATGGGCAGACAGTCTTATGTATTGCGAAATATCGCCAAGATAAAAGATGGATATCTCATATCCGGCCAGGAATTAGGCGATAACAATCCTGATGCATGGATAATGAAAATTGATTCTGATGGAAATATATTGTGGCAGAAAACCTATGACAAAGGAAAAGCTGAAGATGCCACATCAATGGTAGCAACAGAGGACGGCAGTTTTATACTTGCAGCGGATTGCGGCGAATATAACAAATTTGGCGGTGGACCATCCAATGTCTGGATTATCAAATGCGACAGCACAGGCACTATTTTAGCAGAGACTTTATTTCCAGGCAGACATCCGACTATTGCAAGGACAGCAAACAATATTTATGCAGTATCTTATAATATCGCAGATTTCCCTGCTGTAGAATCGTATGTTGTCGGCCTTGACAGTAAACTCAACAAAATATGGGAACCTCAGCTTCTCTATAAAGGAAACGGCGTTGGAATGTACAAAATTGAAACAGATAACAGAAATAACTTTATAATTGCAGGGTCAAAATTCATGGAAGGCCTTTGTCTGTGGAAAATAGACCAGAACGGCAAACAGTTGTGGAGCCATTTGATTGGCACTAAAAACCCGACTACATTCGTAGAATTGCTATTGACCAAAGATAATGAATTTTTACTTGCCGGTTCAGCGGGTATCATAATGCCTATGCCGCACGATGCAAACAATCAACAAAGAAAAGATATGCAATGGGATATCTCTGATATTTTAATTGCCAACATTACTGAAGCTGCTTCGAATTAAATGCTTTATTTTATTTATTTTTAAGATACTCGTTGATAGCGGCGGCGGCGGTGCGGCCCTGACCCATAGCGAGAATTACTGTTGCGGCGCCCAAAACAATATCGCCGCCGGCGTAAACGCCTTGGAGAGAAGTCTTACAATTCTCATCGACAATAATATTGCCCCATTTGTTCAAATTTAAGCCCGGCGTTGTCTGACCAATGAGCGGATTTGCGCCATTGCCGATTGCGACAACCACAGTATCGACATCTATCGTAAATTCAGAGCCTTCTATCGGCACAGGTCTGCGTCTGCCGGAAGAATCGGGCTCGCCAAGCTCGTATTTGAGACATTCAATTGCTGCAACCAGACCATCGCTATTACCGATAATGCGTTTAGGATTTTGCAAAAGATGAAATTCAATACCTTCTTCTTTTGCGTTGTGGACTTCCTCAACACGGGCAGGCATTTCCTTTTCGCTCCGGCGATAGACAAGATAAACTTTTTCAGCGCCAAGCCTGACAGCGGTTCTGGCAGAATCCATCGCGACGTTCCCGCCGCCGATAACGGCTACCTTTTTCAACCTTGCAATCGGCGTATCCGCGCCTTTGCCGAACTGGTAAGCCTTCATCAGATTTGCTCTTGTCAGATATTCATTTGCGCTGTAAACGCCGACGAGGTGTTCGCCTTCGATACCCATAAACACCGGCAGTCCTGCACCAACGCCGATATAAACGGCCTGGAAGCCATCTTCCTCCATAAGCTGTTTTATGGTTTTGGTTCTGCCGACGACAAAATTGCAGATGATATTAACGCCCATCGTTTTGAGCTGGTCGATTTCCTCCTGCACAATCGCCTTCGGCAGTCTGAATTCCGGAATGCCGTAAACCATTACGCCGCCGGGTTTGTGAAAGGCTTCGAATATTGTAACATCATAACCCATTCTGCGAAGGTCGGTGGCAACGACGATTCCGCCGGGGCCTGAACCTATGATTGCGACTTTTTTTCCTGTTTCGGCCGCAACGGCCGGAGTTGACTCATCGTGGAATTTTTTGCCCCAGTCTGCAACGAATCTTTCGAGCCTGCCTATTGAGACAGACATATCGACCGCCTTAAATTTTTTTCCGACCGTGCAGGGAAGCTGGCACTGCACTTCCTGCGGACAAACGCGACCGCAGACGGCAGGCAGAAGTGAGTTTTCTTTTATAATATCAAGAGCTTTTTTAAAATCGCCTTCGACAATTGGAGCGATAAAATCTTTTATTTTTATCCTTACAGGACAACCCTCGACGCAGGGCGCGTTTTTACATTGCAGACAACGCAAGGCTTCAAGCTGAGCCTGCGTTTTTGTATATCCAAGCGCAACTTCGTTGACATTCGACCGCCTCTTGACAGAATCCTGCAGCGGCATTGGCTGCGGAGGTATAGTGTATCTATCCGAAGGCTTTAATGTTCCCGCCTTATGTTTTTTCAAAAGCTCATCAAGTAATTGCTGTTCGTCCAACTATTTCTCCTTGTCAACCATCAAGACCAATCTTGCATTTGTGTTTTTTATATTCTTCAAGCGCCTGGGCTTCCTGCTTTTTATAGGCGTTCATTCTTTTCATCATCAAATCGAAATTAACCTTATGGCCGTCAAATTCCGGTCCATCAACACAGACGAATTTTGTCTGTCCGCCGACTTCGACTCGACATCCGCCGCACATTCCGGTGCCGTCAATCATAATCGTATTAAGCGAAACAACGGTCGGGACATCGAATTTTTTCGTAACTTCACTGCAGAATTTCATCATTATCGCAGGGCCTATTGCAACAGTGAGATTAGGCTTCGGTGTTCTTTTACAAATTTCTTCGAGGGGTTCTGTTACAAGCGCTTTTTTGCCGTAAGAGCCGTCATCTGTAACAACGATTAATTCATCACTTATGGTCTTAAATTCCTCCTCAAGGATTAAAAGTTCTTTCATTCTTGCACCAAGGATGCTGATTACTTTGTTGCCGGCCTTTTTCATAGCGGTCGCTATCGGCAGAAGCGGAGCGTTACCGATTCCGCCGCCAACACAGACAACCGTGCCGAATTTTTCGATATGGGTCGGCTTGCCAAGGGGCCCCAGGATATTTTCCACCTTGTCGCCAACCCGCAGCTCGGCAAGTTCGGCGGTACTTTTGCCGACAGCCTGCCAGACAAGGCGGATTGTCCCTTTTTTTGCATCCACCCCTGCTATTGTCAGAGGGATTCTTTCGCTGTAAGCCGTTGACAGACAAACAATAACAAACTGGCCCGGTTTTGCGGCTGCCGCAACCAACGGAGCCTCAATATCGGCCATAAAGACATTAGAACATAACTGCTTTTTTGACAATATGTTATGAGACAACTTAATCGCCTTTTATCAGAGTTTTATTTAAAAAGTGGGATTATTGCTGATTTTCTGGTATTGGTCAAGCAATTATACCGCCTTTTTATACCCTATCACAGAAAACCTGGTTTTTCCAACTTTTTGACTTAAAAAATCCTGAAAAAAAGTGCTTGCTGTATAGAAGTCTTTGCTGTATAGTGATTTGTGGTTTTTTAAAATTGACTCAACCGCAGATAAAAGGCGGCATTTATAACTTGATAATAGCTGAAGAAAGACGTATTTAAAGTATATAGCATAACGAACCAATTCCTGAAACTCTCTGTTGATACGAGGTAAACTATGACAACAATAACGAAGAAAGAATTAATCGACCGAATTGCGGAACAGACACAGGCCAAAAGGGTTGTAGTAAAGCGAGTTGTTCAGTCCTTCCTTGATGAAATCGTTTCTGAGCTGAGCAAAAACAACCGGCTTGAATTCCGGGACTTTGGCGTGTTTGAGGTCCGCACACGTGAGGCCCGAGTCGCGCAGAACCCCAAGACCCTCGAAAGGGTAAAGGTTCCTGCCAAACGGACGGTAAAATTCAAGATGGGCCGGTTGATGAAGGAAAAATTAAGCAACAACACTACTGCCCCGGCGTAAGTTCAATAAATAGATATATTTCCAGCATCAATTGCTATGGCATCATAAAAAAATATTAAATAAACTTGTCTATTGGAATCCGGCGGAAAGGCAAAGTTATTTAAGGAGTACTCGAATGCCAGAGGGAGTTGTTAAATGGTTTGACCCTAAAAAGGGCTACGGCTTTATCGAATCGCCAGGACAGCCCGATATATTTGTACACCATACGAATTTTCAGACAAAAGGTCTTAGAACACTCAATCAGGGCGACAAGGTAAGTTATGAGGTAGTCCAGGGCGAAAAAGGTCCTCGCGCAGAATCAGTTGTTCTTTTGAAATAATTTGTAAGAATATTTTTTTCCGGTGTTAAATTGCTAATGGTTTAAGCGGGGAGGAAATGGCTTTAACCGAATTACAATCAGGTCTGAATTGCAGCGTGCTCGTACTGAACAAGCATTATATGCCGCTGCGCATCATCAACGTTAAAAGAGCCCTGTGTATGCTGTGCATGGAACTTGCAGAAGTCATATCATACGAACAGGGTCAATATTATAATTACGATTTTGAAAGCTGGCTGGACATCAGCAAGCTGAAAAAGTCATTCGAGCCGGATGAGCATGACTGGATTTCGACCGTAAATCTTCACATAGCCGTGCCGCGGATTGTCAGACTTTTGTTTTATGACCGGCTTCCGAGAACCGACGTAAAATTCAACAGGCGCAACATATTCGCCCGCGACGGCAATAGGTGCCAGTATTGCGGGAAAAAATTCCCGACTACAGAGTTGTCTCTCGACCATGTCGTACCGAAAAGCTGCGGCGGAACGGCAAGCTGGGAAAATCTCGTTTGTGCCTGCACTAATTGCAACGCCAAAAAAGGCGGCAGACTGCCGAAACAGGCCGGTCTATCGCTTATACGACAGCCAATCAAGCCGAAACGCAATCCGACAATTCATCTTCACTTAAGCAGTGAAAGATATTATAGCTGGAAGCAGTTTCTCGACCACGCATACTGGTCGGTCGAACTTACATAAAAAGGATTTTTACGAAAACGCTTCTTTACATAAAGGCCTCGCCAAGGGACAAGGTGAAAAAATGGTCTGAAATTGAAAAAATAATCGAACAGTTCAAGTCTGCCGACAAATACCTGATTTCAACACCGATGTGGAACTTCAGTATTCCCTACAAACTCAAACATTACATCGATATTATAGTCCAGCCGAGTTATACCTTCACGGTAACCGATACAGGTTATAAAGGTCTTGCCGGCGGCAAACCGATATGCCTGATACTCGCCCGCGGAGCAAGTTATGATAACGATTCACCAATAGCTTTTCAGAAAAAATATCTCGAATTTATTCTGGGGTTTATAGGTTTTACAGATATAAAAAATGTCTTTTGCCAGCCAATGCTTGCCGACGAAAATACTGTTAAAAAAGCACAAGATGCAGCCATAAATAACGCGAAGACAATAGCTGCCGCATTTTAAATACTTAACAAGTGCTCCTGAAAGCCTGCGGCAAATAATCAAGAATATCCGTGGCAATCAGACTTATCTGCCCTTTATCTTTCGCAGCCAAATCTCCCGCAAGACCGTGAATATAAACTGCTAACACCGAGGCGTCAAAATTATCAAGACCCTGTCCGCACAAAGCAGTAATTACTCCTGTAAGCACATCGCCGCAGCCTGCCGTAGCCATACCGGGATTGCCGGTAGTATTGACATAGACTTTTTCAGCATCGGCAACAACTGTGCCGTGACCTTTCAGCACTAAAACAATCTTTGCGGCATTGGCAAATTCAACGGCAATAGTTTGTCTATCGCTCGGCATAGGTTTTCTTAAAAGACTTGTCCAAAGCCTTTTCATTTCCCCGGGATGAGGAGTAAGAATTAGATTGGCTTTATTTATGTCAGACCAGTTTTTCAGGAGGGCAAGATTATTTAAGCCATCAGCATCTATAACAAGTCTAAGCCCATCGAGCCGCAAAAGATTTTCGAGAATAGTTTTTACGCCGCCGGACACGCCTACTCCTGGTCCGAAGGCAACAATATCATTTTCCTCAACGGCCTTTAGAACCGTATCAACCGCTTTTGCGCTGATTTTCCCGGAAGAATCCTCGGCAAGCGGAATTGTCGTATAACAAGGCTCTATTGCAGCAACTTCTCTGTTATTTTTTGCATAATCTGCCTTTCAATCATCACAAGCCGCTTTTGCCTCAAGCGTCATATCGGCAAAAAGGCCCGCTTTATACTTATAATAAGCAAGAGATGCTATCATAACGGCATTGTCCGTGCAATATTTCCTGGGCGCTACCAGCATTTTTCTGCCGGTTTGCTGCGCCATTTTTTCAAGTTCGTTTCTCAAAACAGTATTGGCCGCGACGCCGCCGCCGAGAAGGATTGTTCGCGCTCCAATTCTGCCGGCAGCCATTTGAGTTTTCCTTACAAGCACATCTACAACCGCAGCCTGAAAAGATGCAGCAATATCAGCAATTTCCTTCTGGCCCATTTTGCCGACGCGATTTTCTCCCTTCATATCCTTGCCGCAGCAGTGATAAAGAACCGCAGTTTTAAGACCGCTGAATGAAAAATCAAGGGAGTCCTTCGCAAGCATTGTCCTGGGAAAATTAATCGCGTCAGGATTTCCATTTTTTGCAGCCTTTTCAATGCTTGGTCCGCCGGGGTAAGGCAGATTTAAAATTGACGCCACCTTGTCGAATGCTTCTCCTGCCGCATCATCGATGGTGGAGCCGAGTAATTTAAGTTCGAGAGTATTCTCGCAATCATACAGGCTTGTATGTCCGCCTGAGACAACAAGAGCTACGGCGGGAAGTCCACAGGACACTTGACGGTGCTGCAAATCTTTTGTATCCATCATTGCCGACTGAAGATGCGCGTGAATATGGTTAATCGCTATTAAAGGTTTTTCCCAGACAAGGGCAAGCGTCTTTGCAGCGGTTATTCCGATGATAAGCGCAACCGTAAGGCCCGGCTGGTTTGCGACGGCTACCGCATCTATATCACCGCTGTTAAGTTTCGATTGCCGGATTGCCTGGTCAATAATCGGGTAAATCTTTTCGATATGAGCCCGCGATGCGATTTCCGGCACGACGCCGCCGTATTTCTGGTGAAGCTCTATCTGTGAAGAAACGACGTTTGAGAGCACCTCTGTTCCATTGCGGACTACCGCAGCAGCAGTTTCATCACAGCTTGTTTCGATACCAAGGATATTTACATCTGTTCGCATCGGATAAAATAACAATAAAATAATAACCCCTGATGCCGCCGGAATTTTAAGAGCGACGTCCTGATTTTACAAGCATAAAAATCTGCTTCAATATGCTTTTAACAATTCTGGCCGGCGTAAATCTCAGCGGCGTTAACTCTGCAGGAACAAGTCTTATAGGCATACCGGCCGGCAGTGAGTCGCCGATAATCTGAATATCTTGTTTATTTATGCAGCCAAAACCTATTTTCTGAGCCGTTTTGACTAATGGCAATTGTTCAGGAGAGATACCTATTAAATCACAACATACAACTTCCGCAGCTATCGGGTCAGCAGATGCGATTAGCCAGCCGAGTTTTCTGGGACTGCCGTTTATCGGGCCGGGACCTTCCATCGCAACAACTGCATCGACAATTGTCAGCACGGGAGCAAGCAGCTTGTAAATATCTATAAGCATTGTGCAAAAATCGTCAAACGTCGCACCTTTTCTGTAATGCCAGATTGCCTTGGCTTTTCCGCTGACGCAGCCAAATATATTTTTGACCGCGATAGTCATCACAAGCTGCTGATGGGTCTTGAGTTTCGGCAGGTTTATAATCTTATCAGCTTCAAGAGCAACAGAACTTATACCTATTTTTGTTCCTGAATGTTCAAGCGTCCGTTTCACAGGTTTGCGAAGCTGCTTTATCGGCACACCAAGTTTATTCAAAGGTTCGACAATACCGAGTGCCTCTGCGCAGGCGGCGGCGTCTGCCCAGGCAGGAGAATCAGCGACTATTGGTTTTGCACCGAAATCGAGAAGAATTTTTGCAAGCTCTACAATCACAACAGGGTCGGTCTGGGTGGCACATTCGGCAGGTTTGGGGGCTATCATATTCGGCTTTATAAGAACCTTATCACCTCTGGCTATAAACGCACCTATGCCGCCAAGAAGTTCAAAATGTCTCAGCAATGCAGCGCGAACATTGACAGGTTCATAATCATCGCATTTTATCAACGATACTTTCGATTGAGTCATATTCAATACTTTATATCATTTCAATAATTATTCAAGAAAATCAAATCTTGTTCTTTTGAACAGGCCGGATTACAATGCTCTGATAACCGATAACTGAATTTCTGATAACCGGATTATGAAAGAGCTTTTGAAAAAACTAATTACGGCAAAATCCACTCTTGATGTCGGCGAAACCAAATGCGCCAAGGTGCTGGCTGATTTCTTTCGCGCGGCGGGCATAAAACCAAAGGTTGAGGTATGGAATAAAACCCGCGCAAATATCACCGCCAGGCTTAAATCCGCAGGCAGTAAACCAGCCCTGTTGTTTGTCAGCCATCTTGATGTTGTGCCGGCAGACGGCCCCCGCGATTTCAAGCCGACCGAGCGCAACGGCAGAATATTCGGCAGAGGCTCCTGTGATATGAAGGCCGGCATTACGGCAGCAGCGGTCGCAATAACTGAGATATTCCAGTCCAATGTTAAACTTAAAGGCGATATAATTTTTGCCGCTACGGCAGGTGAGGAAACCGACAGTATCGGAGTCAAAAAATTCCTGAAATCCGTCAAAAGCATACCGCGGCTTATCGGAATAGTTGTGCCGGAGCCGACTAATTTCGACCTTGTTACAGCTCACCGCGGATTGCTATGGCTGGAAATTACCACAAAAGGTAAATCCGCACACAGCTCAATGCCCCAGCTTGGAATAAACGCCATAGACTCAATGAGAATATTTTTGAACGAACTTGCGGATTATAAAATAATTGCTCCCCGGAACAAACTGCTCGGCAGGACAACCCTGAGCGTAAATAAAATAACAGGCGGCTGTGTGGCTAATATCATACCTGATTCGTGCTGTGCCTGTATTGATATCCGCACTTTACCAGGACAAAATCACAAACAGATAATTAAAGACATTAACAGAATATTTGCCCGTCTCTCAAAACATATTCCTCGCTTCCGTGCCGACTTGAAAGTTTTCCGTGATTTAGGGGCATTACAAACCGATGAAAACTGCGGATTTGTAAGGCACTTAAAACAGCTCTTAAAAATAAAGAATCTCAAGACAGTGCCTTTTACAACTGATGCGCCGTTTCTAACAATATTAAAGACGCCGATAGTTATTCTCGGTCCAGGCAATCCGAAACTTTGTCACAAGCGTAATGAATATGTGGAAATAAAAGACCTGCGAAAAGGGATTGACCTTTACAAGAGGATTATCCTGCACTTTTTAGCCTGATTATTCTTCCGCTGTTTGTTTCTGTTTTGCGTATTGGGCAATAACCATCTGCTGGACATTCGGCGGAACAACTTCATAATGGCTCAATGTCATAGAATAACTGCCTTGGCCGCCGGTAACGCTTTTGAGCTGACTGTCGTAATTGGCGATTTCAGCCAGTGGAACCTGTGCCTTTATAACCATCATATTGCCCGGCAGCATATCCTGTCCCTGGACTCGTCCTCTTTTGCCGGACAAATCCCCGGCGATATCGCCGACGTATTCAGCCGGTATGGTAATTTCTATATTAACAATCGGCTCAAGAAGACAAGGTCTTGCCTTTTCTATCGCGTCGATGAATGCGCCTTTTCCTGCGGCACGAAACGCCACTTCCTTGGAATCTACAGGATGATGTTTTCCGTCATAGATAGAAACCTTGACATCCTGCAGTGGAAAGCCGGCAACGACGCCATTTTCCATAACTTCCTGAATACCTTTGACAATCGGCGCCTCATATTGGCCGGGGATTGAACCACCAAAAACATCCCAGCTATACTGCATAGGCGGTTCTGAACCTCGCGGTGCAGGCTCAACTCTCAAATATACTTCGCCGAACTGTCCCGCTCCGCCGGTCTGTTTTTTGTGGCGGTAGTGTCCGTCAGCCTTTGCGGTAATCGTCTCGCGATATGGTATCTTCGGAGGTTTGGTATTAACCGCCAGTTTGAATCTCTTCACCATCTTTGAAAGCATAATGCGCAGATGCAGGTCTCCCAATCCGCTGATAATAAGTTCCCTGGTCTGCCGATCGCGGCTGACCTTGAAGCAAACATCTTCTTCTGTAAGCTTTTCCATCGCTGAGCCTATTTTCTGCTCATCTCCCTTTGATGCGGGCTCCAGAGCAAGACTGAACATCGGCGAAGGAAGCTTGGGCATCTCAAATGTTCCCGCTGCTTTTCCATCGTGGATGAGGTCTCCTATCCGAAGTTCTTCAATTTTAGCAAGAGTTACAATATCTCCCGCGACACCGGCGTTGATTTCACCGATTTCGGCCCCCTGTGTTTTGAGGACGTGGCCGGGTCGAATTGCTTTTTTATCGGCACTTCTGAACATTGCGGTATCACTTTTGAGTGTTCCGCTGAAAATTCTCATAGAGGAGTATTTCATATTCGTGCGCGGGTCAAGTCCGATTCTGAACACAAGCCCTGTCAGATGTCCGGCAGGGTCTGGCTTAATCTCAACCTTATTTTCTCCCGCAATAAGTTTTGCTGGTTTTACCTGGGCCGGTGATGGCGCATAATCAGTTATAAAATTCAGCAATTCCGCTACACCGACTTCTTTTCTCGCATTGGTAAAGAGAATCGGCACAATTGTTCCTTCGATAAGGGCCTTGGCAAATACAGAAGTAATTTTTTCCTGCGGAATCTGCTCGCCGCCGAGATACGCCTCCATCAGGGCATCGTCAGCCTCAATTGCGCTTTCGATTAATTCGGTATGAGCCTGCGCAACATCTAAAACCTGCGACTTGCCGCTGGTATTTTTGATGCAATCGATTACCGCTGATTTATCCTCAGTGGGCAGATTTGCGCATCTGCACTGCGTTCCGAAAGTCAGTTGAATATTCTTAATCAGTTCCGGCAGGTCTGCGGTTTCAGCATCGATTTTATTCACGATAATAAGTCTTGATTTACCGGCGTCAATCGCAGCCTGAAAGAGCCTTCTGGTATTCATTTCAATGCCTGCTGAAGCGCTGATAACAACCGCACAACAATCAACAGCCGGTATTGAAGTAAGTGCAGCTCCTGCGAAATCAGGATAGCCGGGGGTGTCAATAAGATTTATGGTTTTGCTGTTATGTGTTGTATGGAGCAGGGCGGAATGTATGGAATGGCCTCTTTCCTTCTCTTCCTCGTCAAAATCCGCAACGGTATTTTTTTCCTCAATCGTGCCTAACCTGTTTGTTTTTCCGGTCTTATGTAATATGGCTTCAGCCAGACTGGTTTTGCCCGCACTGCCGTGTCCAAGTAACACTATATTGCGAAAATCATCGATATTAGCCACAATAAAACTCCTGAAAAACGGTAATAAATGCTGAAAACATAAGATGATACAAAAAATAAACCTGTCGGGCAAGGGTAAATTGTAACCTCTTTTTGGCTGCTTTTACCTGAAGATTACTCATAGCCGTATTTGTTCATAAACCATTTCTTTACAACCTGTACCGTGAACAAATAGGCAGCAACAATAACGAAAAGAGCCAGAAAATATAAAGGCGGCGGAGCAACAAACTTAAAATATCCGCCCAATGGGGTAAATGGTATTACTAATCCTATAGTAACTATATAAATAGAAGTAAATAACAAAAACTGGCTGGGCTTACTTTCAATGAAAGGAATTTTACCTGTGCGGATAATATGTATAACCAGCGTCTGAGTGCAAAGAGATTCCAAAAACCAGCCGGTATGAAAAAGAGCCGGGGAAGCATGAAAAATATACCACAATACGCCGAATGTTATAAAATCAAATATGGAGCTGATTGGACCAATAACAAAAATGAACTTTCTGATATAGTCCACGTTCCAGGGTCTTGCCTTTAAAAGATATTCCTTGTCAACCTCATCTGATGGAATGGCTACCTGCGAAAGGTCATAAAGAAAATTATTCAAAAGTATCTGTATGGGCAGCATAGGCAGAAATGGCAGAAACAGACTTGCTCCGGTCATACTAAACATATTGCCAAAATTCGAACTCGCGCCCATTTTGATATATTTGAGAATATTGCCAAAAGTTTTTCTTCCTTCCATCACGCCATCCCTGAGAACCATAAGACTCTTCTTCAAAAGAATTACATCAGCGGATTCTTTGGCAATATCTACCGCGTTATTGACCGATATTCCGACATCTGAAGCTTTTAACGCTGGTGCATCGTTTATTCCGTCTCCCAGATAACCCACAATATGTTTATTTTCATGCAAAGCGTGAATTACCTGCTCCTTCTGCAAAGGTGAAAGCCTGGCAAAAACAGATGCGGATTTTACCAACTCCTTAAGCTCTTTGTCGCTTGCCTTTTCTATCTGCTCGCCGGTAACCAACCCTTTAACGTCAATGCCGACATCGCCGCATATTTTCTTCGCTACCAGCTCGTTGTCGCCGGTTAAAACCTTAAATTCTATTCCCAAAGCCCTTAAGGCTTCTATTGTTTCCCTGGCTGTCGGCTTGGGAGGGTCAAGAAAAGCGATGTATCCCTTAAGAATCAGGTCGCATTCGTCATCTCTCGAATATACCTCTTTATTGTCTTTCATATCCTTGTATGCCACCGCCAAAACCCGGAAGCCATCCATACTTAAGTTGTCATATTCCTCTTTTAAATCGGTAAATATCATATCGTTTGAGTCAAATATCTCGCCGTCTAATTCATACTTTGTGCATCTCTTAAAAATTTCTTCCGGGGCACCTTTGACAATAACCCTGTGTCTGCCGTCTTCCTCAACGACCACCGACATTATTTTTCTGGAAAAATCAAACGGTATCTCATCAATCTTTTTGTACTGCTTTATCTGCAATTCCTCATGCTTGAGAATAGCCTTGTCCAATATGTTTTTTAGACCGGTTTGATAAAAGCTGACGATATAAGCAAGTTTTAATACCTCATCATTCTCCTCTCTTACAACATCGCAATGATGCTCCAGGACAATTTTATCCAATGTGAGAGTCCCGGTTTTATCGGTGCAAAGCACGTCCATAGCGCCAAAGTTCTGGATGGAATTCAGACGCTTTACTATAACTTTTTTCTTCGACATCGCGATTGCGCCCTTGGAAAGATTTATCGCGACCAGCATAGGCAGCATTTCAGGCGTAACTCCCACCGCCACTGCCAGTGAGAAAAGAAGTGCCTCAATAAAATTACCCTTGGTCAAGGCATTTATGGCAAAGATAACTATTACTAAAATAATCATAATGCGAATCATCAGCCAGGTAAACTTGCGTATCCCCTTATCAAAACCGGTTTCTACCGGCATTGTGGCGAGCCTGCGTGAAAGTGCGCCAAACTGGGTTTCAAGACCGGTCTTTACAACTACGCCAAAACCTGTCCCGCTTACCACGCTCGAACCCATAAAAGCAATGTTTGTTAATTCCGATGCCGAATTGCTCTTCGGCTGTATCGGAGTTGAAACCTTATCCGCAGGAAAGGATTCGCCGGTCAGAGAAGCCTGATTAATAGACAAATCCTTACAGGAAATAATTCTCAAATCCGCGGGAATCATATCGCCTGCAAACAAATCAACAACATCTCCGGGGACAATTTCTCTGATTTTTACCTCATGGGATTTGCCGTTACGCCAAACAGTCGCTGTGGCGCGCACCATTTCACTGAGCCGCTCTGCCTCTTTGCCTGCGCGGTATTCCTGTATAAAAGACAGGAACACGCTCATAACCGCCATTAATATAATCAGAACTGCGCTGACCTTTTCTCCAAAGAACAAAGAAAACCCCGCAATAATTAAGAGCACAATTACCAGAGGGTTTACAAGTTTGGAAAAAATCTGAAAAATAATGGTGCGTTTCTTTTTTCTGGCAGGCTCGTTAAAGCCATATTCCAAAAGACGGTTTTCCGCCTCCTGCTCAGCAAGCCCTTTTTCTGAGGTTTTTAATCCCTCAAAAATAATTTCAGCTGGAGAACTTATATAATCAAAATCCCAGGCCTGGGATTTCCTGCCGCCATTTGTTTTAGTTTTATTATCGCTATCCATATCAATATTGGCAGATTATTAATCCCGCGATTTGCTCAAGTTGATTAACTCTACCTGGTCGCCTTTGATTAATGCTAATTTCTTACCCCTACCCCACCGTTTAATTTGTCGTTCTCTATTTTCTGCATCTGATTTATTGTTAAATTTTTCGGTATATAAAATTCTTTCCGCCTATGACAATACGTATAATGACCCCCATCGCCCATTTGATGTTTTTTAAACCGACGTTCTATATTACCGGTGATGCCAGTATATAATGATTTATTTCGACATTCAACAATATACAAATACCACATTTATCCCTCGACGCACTCATTTCATTCGTTTGCTCGGGATGGTTCGACGCTAAAAATGGTGAGCAAGGCGGAGGGTAAAACCCTCCGCCGCGTCGAACCACTGGGGAACTAGGATTCGAACCTAGACTAAATGGTTCAGAGCCACTCGTGCTACCGTTACACTATTCCCCAATATATTTATTTATTAGTAGAGCTTAATACATAACTCCTTATAAGTCAACGACTTTTTGTTGCGGCTTTTAGTATGTCAGACCGTAACCATACGCAAAAAGCGGGTCTTTTTTAGCGGCACCAGCCCCAATCTGCGAAACTGACCGCGGCCAGGAAAACGAAAGTTTGCCGGTCGGCCTATAATCGCCGAATAGAACATCCGCTACACCCTGACCTTCTGTTCCCGGCAGCCAGGCTGCAATAAACGCATCTGCCCGCTCAAGCACATCATTGATAATCAAAGGCCTGCCGGAAATTAGAATTACAACTACAGGAATGCCGGCCTTTTTCATATTATTAACAGCCTCAATGTCCTCTTGGGCAAGTATCGGTTCAACAACATCACCTTTGCCTTCGGCGTAAGGCACCTCGCCAATTACTACAACACCGATATCCGCGCCGTCTGCACCTGTACCGTCTTTGGAAAAAGTAACTTTCGTATCTTTTGAAACAGTATTTTTTACGGCCTGTAAAATCGTAGTGCCGCCTGTTGTTACATCGCCGCTTTTTCCCTGCCAATCAATCGTCCAGCCGCCGCACTGATTACCTATATCGTCGGCACTCTTTCCACTGACGTGAACATGTGCAACTTTTTTCGAAATCGGCAGAGTATTTCTCTCATTCTTAAGCAGCACAAGCGACTGCCTGACAGCCTGACGTGCGATTTCTCTGTGTTCGGCTGAGCCGAACTTTTTATGCAAACCCCTGTCAGCAAAAACAGATTTGTTTTTGTCCATAAGTCCCATAGCAAACTTCACCCGCAGGATTCGAGTTGCCGCATCATCGATGCGCGACATCGGCACTTTGCCTTCTTCAACCAGTTCCTTAAGAGTCGTGAAAAACCGACGGTACTCCTTTGGCTCCATAGCCATATCCATACCTGCGTTGATTGAGATTTCGACAGCGGTCTTGTAATCAGGATTTATTCGCTTAATCGCGGTATAATCAGAAATCAAAAAGCCCTCGAAACCCAACTCTTCTTTAAGTATTTCAGTAAGCAGACGTTTACTCGCCGAACATTTTACGCCGTTCCAACTGCTGTATGAAGGCATAATGGAACCGACGCCCGCCTGAACAGCCGCAACATATGGAAAAATATGAATTTTCCGCAGCGTTGCCTCATCAAGACGCGTATCCCCCTGGTCAAGCATCTTGGTTAGCTCCGATGAACCAAAGACAGTTCCGCCATCGCCGGCATAATGTTTGGCACAGGCAAGAATGGAAAGCGGATTTTTCAGGTCAGAACTTTGATAGCCGCGAACGGCGGCTTCTATACCGGTAGCACGGACTTCTATTGCAGTAATGCGGGCAATTTGTTCAACAAGCTTAGGGTCTCTTGTGCAGCCCAGACCTATGTTGTGAGGAAATATTACCGCACCAAACACATTATTATGTCCGTGAACTGCATCTATACCATAGAGAAGCGGAATACCGAGCCGGGTTTTCAACGCATGCTTTTGGTAATTATCGTAGAGGTCTGTCCAGGCCTGGAGACTATTACCATTTTCAGGGTCGGAACTGCCGCCGCTGAGAAGGGAACCAAGATAATATTTCTCTACATCTGTTATATCCTTAAGCCCCCCGTGTTCAGCCTGGATCATCTGCCCGATTTTTTCTTCGAGGGTCATTTGTGAAAGTAATTTTTCGACCTGCGGGTCATAAAAAGACAAAGGTTTGTTTTTGGCAGATACCGACATAACACCTCCAAGGACAACTATCGCACAATAAAAAACAGAAAAAATACTTTTCATCTAACCACCATTTCTGAAATTATTTTCGCCTGATTACAAGTTCTTCACCATTACCTTTTACCGCCCAGCGGAATTTGGCCGATGCGCTGCGCGGATTCGAGACAATCTCCCTGGTTCGCGGCACGATTGCATCTTTGGTCGCCGACTGGTATATGCCGGCTTGAACACCATCGCGAAACGACTGCTTAACAAGACGGTCTTCGCCGCTATGAAAACTAATTATGCCGATTCGGCCGCCCGGACGCAGGCAGTACGGGGCAAGTCTTAAAAGCTCTTTCAAAGAACCGAGTTCATCATTGACCAGTATGCGCAAGGCCTGGAATGTGCGGGCGGCA
>JAPLMW010000074.1 GCA_026386845.1 Phycisphaerae bacterium | reverse complement strand
AGACTCAACGTGCAATGGATGAAGAGCAAACAGAGCCGCGACAAACGCACTTGGCCAAATCGCGTTTGTCATTTGCTTTAGGACATAAAAAAGAAGTAAGGTATTTATTATGTGAAAAGCAAGATTAATAAGGTGATGGCCACCGGCGTTGTTGCCGAAAAGCTGCCAGTCCAGCATATGTGAAAGCCAGGTTAATGGATGCCAATTGCTGGCGTAACCGGCAGTAAAGGCCCATTTGACGGCCTTGAGCGTGATGCCTGCCTGGATGTTCGGGTTTGCGAAAACATAAACGGAGTCATCGTAATTAACGAATCCAAAGCTGTGCACCCGATAAAAAATAGCTATGGTGCCAAGCGTTAAAGCTGCGCAAATCCAAAAACCGCGATATTTAGTCGGTATAATGTTACTCACTATAACAGCATTTTTATAAACAGCATCTTATTTTACTGATGAAAGAAAATCCATCAGAGCCTTATTAAACGCCTGGGGCGTTTCCATATTTGAGAAATGCCCGGCATTTTTAAGATATACCTTTTGCGCCTTCGGAGCAATCCTGGCAAGATACTCAGAAGAATTTTTACTGCCCTGCATATCGTCCTGACCAATAATTATAAGTACCGGTATATTGGGCTTCTTTTGCCTAATCTGTACCGGCACCTGGGGATCAAGCTGCCAGACCGGCTCAACATTCAAAGCCTGCCACGCGGACCACTCGTTTATCATCTGCCATAATTTAGGCTCAATTTCTTTTTTGTGCGGACCACAGATGCTCAAAAGAAACTCAAGCCATTGTTTTTTGTAAGACTCAATGTTCTGAACTTGAACGGGCTGCGACACAAAGGCATCACGAATATCACTTGAGGCGACCGTTAACGACAGGGTTTGCCTGGGATATAGTGCGAGAAAATCAACAGCAACATCGGCGCCAAGTGATAGACCTACAAGATGAGCTTTTTGAATGCCCAGAAAATACATTAATTTGTGCAAATCTTCCGCGTGCGAAAATTTTTCGCCGGGAACAGGCCTGTCGGTTTTGCCGTAACCTCTGAGGTCATAACGAATCACTTTATAATGTTTAGCAAGTTCCAAAAATTGAGAGTCCCACATTCGGCAATCGACCGAGTGAGCGTGAATCAAAATCATCGGTGTCCCCTCGCCGGCTATTTCATAATAAACATAGGCGTCGCCGATATCGACATACTTTTTGACAATCCCTGAATTGCCGTCCGATACGGCAATATTGACATTCATATTTGTCTGCTGCGATTGTTCAGCGCCAAATGCAGTCGATAACATCATAACGCAAAAACAACAACCAATGATTATCGATCTAAGTTTCATATTCAATCCTTTGGCATTTTCAAATTTTTATCGTAACGGTATATTTCGCCTTTTCTGGTTTTTGTTTCAATCACTTTATCTCCGCAGCGAATTTTGAGATTATTACCCAGAAGCGATTTGATTTCCGCTTTTTCCAACGCGCCGTTTTTCCAGTCGATATAGTCCCTTAAAATAAAAAAGAAGTATTGCATACAAATCATACTTTGTCAAAAGTTCATCCCCTTTTTCCGTGCTTTTCAAGTTAAAATCCCCCCTTTTAACAAAAAAGGGCTGTCTATTGATGGACAGCCCTTAAATGCTCTAAAATCGAAAGTTTACGGCTTCGGATTGCAATTTTTAAAGCTAAGACCGGAGGTCGAATTGGAATCAATTGTCCAAACCGGCGTGCTGTTTTTAATGTCAATCGTATCAAATGTACTATTTGTGCAATTTTTGATGTAAGCTCCGCCGGATTTGCCGCCGTCTATAGAAACATTACTGATGGAAAGATTAGTATGCGGCTTGTCGGCTAATCCGCTAACAAAAATACCATACTTTTTAAGGTTGGAACAAGTGATATTCTTTACTGTGATATCCTTAAATTGTCCCTGACCTCCCGATGGATAATCACAGGAATAACTGCTGTCAAAAAATATCGCGGAATTTTTCGCAATGTTCTTAATTGTAATATCCCTGCAAAGAACATTTCTGGCTCCGCCGCCCTGCTTAGTGCCGGTCTTAAACCGGAGCCCGATATCCGTTCCATCAAAAACGCAGTCTTCAACCAGAACATTCTGAATCCATGCACCGGTAAAGCTGCCGAAAACCACGCCGCCGTGGCCGCGTTTGGTGGTGCAATTAAAAATCCTGAGATTAGTATCCGGGAAATTTTCCTTTACGCCTGGTTCGCCGACACCTGCATTAAGATTGATACAGTCATCGCCGGTATCAAATGTAGAATTAAAAACATAAGCCGTATCGGAAGTGCAGATATTAATTCCATCCGCATTATGTATATCGAAAGTGCTTACGTTGATTCCATTTACCGTGATATTTTTCGAATAGCTGATAAATATCGTATGCATCGCCGGATTGGTTAAAGTAAGCCCGCCGATATAAAAATTAGTCACGCCTTTTACCACAATCATATCCCCGCGAGCGCTGTCGTTGCCTCCGCTTGCGGTTCTTTCATTCATTCCGAGGACGGTATCGACGACATTGCCGCCGGCCCATGTCCCTCCGCAAACATTTCCGCTGCCGCATATCCTGACATTAGTTATACTGCCATACTTCTCAGTATATGCATTTATCAGCCCCATATAATTTTTACCGGATAAATAATACGGAAAACGCATACTTTTCAGCGGGTAATGATTAGCATCGTCACTGCCGAGCAATGTTCCGTCGATTTGAATCGTCATATCGCTCTTTAAAAACAGAGCGCCGCTTAAAAATTTTCCGGCAGGAATTAAAACTTTCCCGCCTGCCGTGCATTCATCGATAGCCTTTTGAATCGCGGCAGTATTCAGCGTGTTGCCGTCGCCGATTGCGCCATATTTGGTAACATCAAATACCTTCATCGGGGGGGCAGTGAAGTGTATAATTTTATTGCTGGGCAATGATTCGTTTCCAGAAGCATCCACAGCTTTTACGATAAGCGAATATGGATTATTGGCTTCCAATTCTGTAATATTTAAAAAAAGATTTTTTGTATTTCCCGCCAAAGACCCGTTTACATAAACATTATAACTGGCAACATTTGAATAGTCGGAAGGCTTGCCCCAGATTACTATAATACTTGAATCATCGAAACCTGCCGGCGGAACCATCAACTGCTGAGGCGGAGCAACTGCCGCACTTTTGACAGCCTCGGTTTTGCCTGACACATTAGAATCAGATGAAGCTGAATTCTGGTCCTGACCTGAGAAAGCAGTGCCGCCAAACCATACCAGCACAACAATGACACTAATAATAAAACTTACCCTTTTCATATTTAGACCTCCTAAAAATTTAAAAATAATTTATCTGAATTCAATAACTTATTCTTAAGTAACCCGATTGTCAAGAATTTCATACATTTTGCGCGATACGGCGTTTTTTTTTGCGCGGTTTTGCAGTGGACATACAATACTATTCCTGCTATATTCCCGCATCTAACCGGAATATGTCATACTGTAACTATGAAATGAAAGGAGCAATATGTATATTTTAGGTTTCCATCCTATCGACGTGCTGGTGATTGTGGCCTATCTGGGAGCTATTACCTATGTTGGCAAAAAAACCTCCGGCAAAGTAAAAAGTCAGGAAGATTTCTTTATGGCCGGCCGCTCGGTGGGCAAACTTCTCCAGTATTTTATGAATATGGCTACTATTGTCGATGCCAGCAACGCCGTAAATACCGCCAGTTTCGCATTCAGTAAAGGAATCGGCGGCGTATGGCTTATGCTGGCCCCCATCTTTTCAGGGCCTTATTACTGGTTCATCGCCGGCTGGTTCAGGCGAGTTCGGCTGATTACAATGGCAGAGCTTTTCGATGAACGATTTAAAAGTAAATTCCTGTCCGTTTTTTACGCCTGCGTGGGAATTTGGCTGACTATCATTCTTGCAGGTATGAGTTACAAAATCACATTTCGTACCTTTGAGGCAATGACACTCAAGCCCGCCGAAAAATGGACCGCTGCAGAAAAAACAAAAACGGAGTTATACACGGAATACGAGCAGTTGAACAATCTCTACAAAGCAAAACAGCTCCCGCAGGAAAAGAAGGAAAGATATAAAGCTCTCGATAGTATGTATAAAAAAGAGCAGATAAGGTCTTACATATCCTATACTCCGGCCTCATGGTTTTACATAATCTATACAATCTTCGTAGGCGCGTATGTAATAATGGGAGGTCTTAAGGCAACAGTCTGGAACAACGTAATCCAGGGACTTTTAGTTTTCGCATTCTCGGCAATGATGATACCGATTGCGCTGGTAAAACTGGGAGGCTGGAGCGTATTTTCTGAAAGGGTACCTGCCAGTATGCTGCACTTTTTCGGTTCGGGTACGGACGAATTCTCCATCTGGTCAATCGCCGCATTCCTGCTGGCTAATTATATCATCGGCATCACCGGCCATCAGGGCAATATGGCTCATAACGGCTCAGCCAAAGATGAAATTACCGCAAGAGTCGGAGGCTTAGGCGGCAACTATACCAAAAGAATCCTTACAATCATGTGGGCGATATGCGGCCTGCTTGCTTTCGCACTCTATGGCAGCTCAATCTCCGACCCGGATGCCGCATGGGGCGTGATGAGCAACAATCTGCTCGGCGTTGGACTGAAAGGCGTTATGATAGCAGGTATCCTGGCGGCAAATATGGCTGCATTGGCCTGTAATTCTATTTACCTCTCAGCGCTATTTGTTAGAAATCTGTATAAACCGTTCGTCCAAAATAAAAGCGACCATCATTATATTAACGTATCGCGAATAGCCATTGCCGCTGTTCTGCTGCTCGCTATTTATATCGCGGTCCATTACAAGAGCCTGATGGATATAATTAAGATGCAGCCCCTGCTGAATATTATCTTTGGCGCACCGGTAATGCTGCTGCTGTTCTGGAAACGGCTGAGTCTTAAAGCCGTATATACGCAGGTAATAGTCTGCACTTTGCTGTTCGCGATTCTGCCGGAAATACTGCCTGCATTCAGCTCAGTTAAACATTCAAAATGGCTCACCCAGCAAACCGTCGAACAAACGGTTATGCGTAATGCTCCGGCTGCGCAGGGGGACGTTGATAAAGGGCTTGCTTCCGCTGTCGGACAAAAAATAAGGAAAGAATTCGTAATTCCTCCCACAAGCATATTCTTCAGTTCAGTGGCAAGGAGCATTCCCCAGGACGCCAACTCACCAATGGTTGGCATCGGGAGACTGAATACCGAACTGGCGGTTGCCAAAGCAATAGGGCTGGACTTGAAGAATATGAAACCGGCCACGCTGCTGACGATACGATACCTTGTGGCCTCGTTTTTACCGTTTATTATCCTTATTCCGGTAAGCTTACTCACCAGGGATAAAGGTCTGGAAGAAAATATAGCCCGCTTCTATGTCAAGATGAAAACGAAAGTCATTCCAGACCACGCACTGGACAAGGCAGAACTTGAGAAAAGTTACGCCAACCCGACTCGGTTTGACCATACGAAACTGTTTCCGAATTCCAGTTGGGAATTCTGCAAATGGGACAAGGAAGATACCTATGGTGTTATCGGAAGTCTGGCTCTTACACTTGCCATCGTAGGAGGCTTCTGGCTGATAATTAAAATGCTTTAATTGCCCAAAGTATTTACAGTCCCTATATCGGATTCGGGCAGGTCAATCTTTGGTTTGTGAAGCAACTCCCGCCGCTGTTTGCAGGCCGGCGGCAACCTCGGGAATAATCCCCTTGCGGATATATATAGGATGAATCAGCCGGCGTATATGAGGCAGCTTTTTCGCAAAAAGGAACATAACAGCTATGCTAAAAAGCCCGCTCAGCAATAGTGTGTGTGGCGCGCCAATATGGGCGGCTGTGATTCCTCCCAGCAAACTGCCCAGCGGCGCAATACCTATAAATGCCGTTACGTGCAGGCTCATTACCCTGCCGCGTTTGTCGTCATCAACTATCGTCTGAAGAATTGTATTTATCGAGGCCATCTGCACCATTACTCCAAAACCCGGTAAGGATACCAGCAAAAGCGACAGCCATAGATTTCGTGAAAACGAAAAACCAATAACTCCCACGGCAAAAACGCCCGCTGCGACAATCACGACTTTTTCAAGACCCTGCACACTTTTGCGTCTGGCAAGATAAATTGCGCCGATGAACGCACCTATCCCTGTAGACCACAGAAGAGAACCATAAGTTTGCGGCCCTCCGCTCAAAATACTTTTTGCGAAAACAGGCATCAAAACCGCATACGGCATCGCCACAAGACTCATCGCTGCCGTGTATAACAGGATGGACCTTATAGGCACAAAGCCGAACGCATATCTCAAACCGTCTTTAATTCCGGCAAGCATTGCGCCGTTATGTTTCGCTCCGCTGGTGCGAATGTGTCTCATAGCGGCAAGGGAATAAATAACCGCCAGAAAACTTACAGCGTTAATAAAGAAACAAGATGCTTCGCCGATTTTGCCTATCAAAAAACCCGCTATCATAGGACCTATCTGTCTTGCCAGATTGAATATCATCGAATTAAGCGCGATGGCATTCGGTAAATCTTCTTTTTTATCGACCATTTCATAAACAAACGCCTGCCGGGTCGGCATATCAATCGCGTTAATAATTCCCATAAAAATGCTAAGCAGAATAATTCGCGTTATTGTTGCGCTGCCGAAAGCAACCATCGCGGCCAGCAGAAATGCCTGTATCATCGCCAGAATCTGTGTGATTATAACTGTTCTTCGCCGCGGCCAGCGGTCGGCAAAATCGCCCCCAATCAGTGAACCAAACAGCACCGGCATCTGACTGAAAAATGAAACCAGTCCAAGATAAAATGGTGAGCCGGTCAGTCTGTAAACCAGCCAGCCTAACGCCGCCATTTGCATCCACGTGCCGATAAGCGATACGCCCTGGCCGAAAAAGAAAAGCCTGTAATTCCTATGTTTCAAGGCCCGCAGCATTAACGCCCATTCGCTTTTCTGCTGCGAACCGTTGTTATTTGTTGCCATTTATTATCACCTTGTCAGCCAGCCGCCATCGACTGGTATTATTGAGCCGTATAAATATGACGACGCATCAGAAGCGAGAAAAACAACCGCACCCTTAAGGTCATCAGGATTGCCCCATCGGCCTGCGGGAATTCTGTCGAGGATAGTTTTGCTCCGCAGCGCGTCTGCGCGAATAGGTGCAGTGTTGTCTGTGGCCATATAGCCCGGCGCTATGGCGTTGACATTTATATTATTTTTAGCCAGTTCATTGGCCATCAGTCTTGTCAGGCCCGCCACCGCGCTTTTGGAAGCGGCATAAGAAGGCACAAGAATACCGCCCTGAAAGCTCAGCATAGAAGCGGTATTGATAATTTTTCCGCCCCTGCCCTGCTTGATAAATATTTTCGTAACCGCCTGGCTCAAAAAGAAAAGCGTCCGGATATTGATATTCATCACATCGTCCCAGTCCTTTTCAGTGAACTCGACAAACGGCGCCCTGCGGATTATGCCCGCGTTGTTCACCAGAATGTCAATCCCGCCGAGTTTTTTAACTGTGGTATTTACAATCTCTTCCACGCAATCTTTCGAGCTTAAATCCGCTTTTATCGTTACGCAGCGGCGGCCAAGTTTTTCTATCTGCTGCTGCGTTTCTTTCATATCGAGTATATCGACAAGAGCAATATCGGCGCCGGCCTCGGCCAAACCTTCCACCATTGCCCTGCCTAATCCTCTTGCCGAACCTGTTACTATTGCGACTTTGCCGTCGAGTCTGAATTTATCCAGTATCATTTTTTCTTTCCCGAAAATTTATTTTAACTGTTCCAGCGAAAAGCCCTGCATATCGGTAAACACCTGATTCTCGCCGCCCATCGCCCAGACGAAACTGTAATTCTTCAGACCGACTCCGCTGTGAATCGACCAGCTCGGCGAAAGCACAACCTGCTCGTTCCTAACGACAATATGCCGCGTCTGTTCAGGCTTGCCCATTAAATGAAATACAACCGACTTCGGCTCCATCCCAAAATACATATAAACTTCTGTTCTTCTTGTATGAGTATGGCCCGGCATAGTATTCCAGACGCTGTTTGGAGCAAGGTCCGTGCAGCCCATCACAAGCTGACAGCTTTTGATTCCATCGGGATGAACATATTTATATATAGTTCTTTTGTTTGACTCTTCATCGCTGCCTATAGTAGCAGGCTGAGCATCAGTTTGTTTCGCCAATGCCGCCGGATACGCGGCGTGCGCAGGATAACTTACGATATAAAACTTTGCGATTTTTTCAGCGCTCGCGCTTTCAAACTGAATATCTTTGCTGCCTCTTGGTATATAAAGCAAATCTTTGCAGGCCAGTGTAAATTTTTTGCCATCCACAGTAATAATTCCCGTCCCGCCGATATTGATAACGCCGATTTCCCGCCGCTCGGCAAAATACTGACTGGCCAATTGCTCGCCCGCCTCCAGTTTCAGTGCGCCTTTGGCCGGAACAGCCGAGCCGACTATCGCCCTGTCGTCAAACCAGTATATTAATTCTATCTTGCCGGGCGCAAAAAGAGTCTTTATCAGAAATGTATCCCTGATTTCTTCAGTATTCATTCTTTCAAATCGTATCGCATCGGCAGAATATCGTGTTTCCATTTTTCAGACCTTAAATCTTCATCAAATCATTGGTTTTGCTCTTTTACACAATTGAAACGGCACGCCCCACGGGTCGCGAAGCATTATTATACAAGAGCCGTCGTCTAATTTCAATTCCTCGAATATCGAAGCGCCCGCCGC
>JAPLMW010000016.1 GCA_026386845.1 Phycisphaerae bacterium | reverse complement strand
AAAAATCGCCGCGGATACAGCGCAAATCGTAAGAATAATACCAACAAATTTAGCGGCCGCCGTTTGCGGCGGCCTAACCCCGCCCCAAGTGGCGGGGGCTAAATCAGCAATGAAACCGTTGACCATAGCGATAAGAAAACTCACTGCCGCTGCGCCGAAAATGTCGGCAATCTGGATAATCGTAATATTCGCGTATTGGCTGTGCCCAAGATACCGCCAGCCGAAACCCCTGAAACACAAACCTTGAAACGCCTCGGCGCCGACAACAAGAATCGGCAGCGCAAACCACAACGGCACTTTCCGCTGCACGCAATAACGCAGACATATCGCGAGTATCGGCCAGTAAAGGGCGATATAAATGCAAAACGCGACTCCTCCAGGAATCGTTACAAGTATAATCCAGTAAAGATTGCCCAGCCAGTAAACAAGCGAAACAAGATATGCAAATAAAACCGTCGGCCAGATTTTTTCGCTAATCAAGCACCCGATTACAAACGGCACAAGCGCGACCCATGCAAGAAAGGAAAGATTAAACGGCTGCTGAATTACGGTAAGTAAAATCGCACTTGCGGCAAAACAACTCGAAACCTGCAGATTTTTCAGCTTTTCTTGTCCCAACCGATAAAATCCTTAATAACAGAAGCCAACTGCCCTGCATCATATTTTTTATGGTTATTCATTCTTACAGCAAACTGATTTGCGAAAATTTCCAGTCTCCTGTTATTCTCAACAAGCTGCACGATACTCAGGCCGGTCTCGACAAAAAGTCTTTTTATCTCGTCAACTTCCATCGGATTCAAATACAAGTTTTCAGATGATTTAGTTTGTTTTCTTATTTGAGCGATTCTTTCCTTCGTTTTTTCAACATAACTTTGCGAAATATCAATTCCGCAATAGTTTCTGCCGTATTTGGCGGCAACGACAGCCGTTGTGCCTGAGCCGATAAGAGGGTCAAGAACGCAATCGCCCGGATTTGAACTTGCCGAAATGATTCTGGCAAGCAAAAGTTCAGGCATCTGGCACGGATGCCAGTTTTGGCGTTCCTTGAACGTGCCGCACACACGCGAAAAACAATCCCATACATCGTCAGGCATCTTGCCGACCGAATTTGCTCTTTTGTCTTTATAAACAAGCTGCCTGTCGGACGGCGTTCGGACAGCAAAATCGTTGAACGTAAAATTCTTTTTGTCTTTGACGAAATAAAGAATATTGGTATGAGAGCGGGCGAATTTGTTTTTCGTCTGCTGACCAAAGGTGTAGTGCCAGATAATCCAGTTTCGGGCAAACAGTTTCAATTCATCCTCGGCTATTATCTTCACATACGCCGCATAATCATCGCCGATGGCAATATAAAATGAGCCTGTCGGCTTTAAAACCTTATCACAAGCCGTCATCCATTGTCTTGTCCAGTCGATGTAATGCTGTTTTTCTTTTTTGTCGTGGTATTTGTCGTATTTGTAGCCGATATTGAAAGGCGGGTCCGCAAAGATTAAATCCGCGAACGGCGTTTCAATTCCGTTGAGTATCTCTATACAATCGCCGCAGATGATTTTATTAAGCAATTTGTTCATTTATTTTTAACCACGGATTTCGCGGATTTCACAGATTTTTATTTTTAAAATTATTTCAGCGTAATCCGTGTAATCCGCGGTTTCGTTTTATTTTTTCGGATACCCTACGGTTTGTGCGAGGATAATCTTCTGGTCGGCACGCAGTTTCATCGCCGCCGAGCAGGCAGGCTTATCAACCATTCCGCGAACTACGGTTGCCAATCCTTCCGATGCGCAGTATAGGTAAACATTTTGACTGACATAACACGTATCGGTAGCAGCATAGAAATTCTTCTGGTCATCCGGTGTATTTCCCATTTTTGCATAGTCTGCTACAAAAACAAGATTCACAGGCGCATCTTTTACAAACGGCTGTTTACCTGTCGCTTCGCGCAAATCCTGAGCAAGAACACCGATAAGCTTATTTTCCTTGGCGTCGTAAAGATAAAGGCCTTGTTCAAGAGCGACATAAACATCTATTTCCTGCATATTCTTTGCGGTTGGCGCGGTGTGTTTTCCATCCGGCCGGTTAATTCCGTTTGCCGCCCAGAGCATATTTGAAAGAACCTGCATCGGCAGTTTTTCGCTGCTGAATTCGCGCGAAGTCTTTCTGTCTTTCAAGGCCTGCATTAACGGCTTGCCGCCTTCCATCTGCGGCTTGGGAAGCTCAATAGGCTTAAGTTCCTTTGCGGATGTTGTGTTAGCGTCTTTTGCCGGCGGCGAATTTGCATCTGCCGCCCTGATTTGAACCGGATAGACGAGCAGAATAGTTACTAACAATAAGACAGCTGAAAATAGTTTCATCTTCATTACATTGCTCCTTTAATAATTGTTTATTTTTTTTATATTTCTGTAACAATGATTATTATGCCCGAATTAGGCTAAAAAACAAGAAAAAATAACGTGCTCTTTAACATTAAAAGTTGGATGTTCAACGTTCGATGTTCAACGTTCATTTCTCCCCTTATTTCCTTGCTTCCTTACATCCTTACTTCTTTACTTCTCTAAATACCAGCGACTAAATACTAACGACTATTATTAATAACCTGCTGTTTCTTGAGGATTTTTCCTGTCAGATAATCTGTAAACTCGGCCCTTAACGTAAGTTCTTTTTCTTTGCCGGTCAGGATTGAATTTACATCGAACGGCAATTTATAATAGCTTGTAAGGAGTGAGCCCGACCATTTTTCCCTCAGGTCTTTGGGCTCAATCTCCCAGCTTTTTAAAAGCGATTCATTCGGCTTGGCATCTAAATTCCACAGTTCAACTTTTAGCGACCCTGCCGCTTTGATGCAGTCGCCCATATCGTCTATCGGCCGCAGGTAAACCATCAGCGTTTTCTTTTTATCCGTATTATTGCCGTCATCGCTCTTTTTGTCGTAAATGCTGCAGCGGTTGGTCAGCTCGATTGCTGTAATAGTTGAAATCGCTTCGATTCTCGCCGGCTTGTTAATTCCCGCTAAGGTTTCAAGCTGTTCTTTCAATTGCTGATTTTGTTCTTTCAGCCGGGCATTTTCGCCCTTTAGAGAAATTTCGCTTACTGCCTGTTTAGTCCCAACAAACGGCTTTGAAGCTTTGGGCGATTTAGCCTTTTCCTGACACCCGGCTAAAAGCAGAATACAGAATACAGTAGTCAGTAAACAGAATATGTAATTTTTAATTTCTTTATGTGCTTTTATTGCCATTTTTATTTTCCTTTTATAAACTGTTCACCTGCTCACCTATCTAATCAATATTATCGGCAATCAACCTGAAATGTCAACTTTTATGTTGCAGGTTTAATTTACCCTGCCTTTCTTAAATCCTGAGCGTAAGCTGAATGATGCTTGCGGGTTATCTAACACTATACGAAAATAAAATATCGCTTGTTGCTGCTGTCTCTTTATCATTTTTTGCAAGACTTGGCCGCACATAATCGACAGTTGCTTTTGCAGCTGAAACAATCACGCGAAGATATCCTGAGTTGGGCAGAATATCGCCGGTTGTATAGCCATAGTCGCCCGCCTGTCCGGCTTTTTTGAAATTCGGATGACTGGGCTGAGGAACTAACTGGTAAATAACACCGTCAAGTTCCTGTTTGGCGAAGAAGTGGTCGTGGCCGTGAAAAAAGACGGTTACATTATTATCAGCCATTAATTTGTGTATAGGTTTTGTCCAGCCCGGTCGTTTTTTATCGAATCCCCAGCTTCCGTCCTCGCTGAGCCCGCCCAGTTCATAATATTTCGCAAATTCAGCACCGCCGCGTCCTTGAGAATCTTTTCCTCCAATCAATTGATGGCAGAAAACAAACTTGAATTTGGTATTACTTTTTTCGAGTACATCCTTGAACCAATTGTATTGCTTATCGCCCAGCGTCCAGCCCCAGTTATCGCTGTTTTTACCCGGTTTGCTGGCCGTGTACCAATATGGGTCAAGAATGACAAATAAAGCATCGCCCCATGTCCAGGCATAATAGTTTTCGCGAAGGCCGACAAAATTCTCAGCTTTGGTATTGCCGGTATAAAAACCGTCCGGCACGGGATTAGGAAAATATATTTTTCTTGTCTGTGCCGCCCATACCGCAAGATTATCTTTTGTCCCATTCAATCGCCAGCCCTGTTCGCCTTCGTGATTTCCAAGGGCCAGATACAGCGGTACTGAATGGCAGATAAGGCTGAAGTATCCTCGCTGCAGAAGATGCCTGTTTATGATATTCGCCTGGCTCGGCTCATTAAGCTTGTCAGACATAAAGGTATCGCCCAAATCAATCATAAAATCCGGCTTATCGGCAAGCTCATTAAAAAGCGTTTGTTTATATATTTCTGTATCAGATTGCTGGTCAAGGTGCGAGTCTGCCTGCACCACAAAGCAAAAATCGCTTCCGGGCGGTCTTTGTGTGTGGAAAGAATATTGCGCCGATGAGGTGAAACTGTTCTGGCCGGACTTTTTGGAAAGAATTCTATAATAATATTCTGAATCCGATTTAAGACCGTCAATAACTGCATTTTGAGTTTGACCGGCTGATAGTTTCTCAATGCCGGTTTTGCTGTTGTATTGAGATTTGTTATTGCCATATTCTATAAAAAATTGCATATCCTGTTGGGCATATACATTTACTGTTATTGAATGGTCGGTGGCTCTTCCCAGTAAAACTCCCTGCGGCATTTGCCCCATTATAAGGCTGCTGCTGTTATTGTCAGCATTAGCCGGTTTGTTCAATTTGTGTCTTAATTTATTGTTGTTTTTTGAAAATGCATCGCTGGTTATCGCAGTCAATATTAAACAAACCAATAATATTATGTTGATATTTCGTTTCATCATAATTCCTGATCACCTTGTTATTGTATAGCTATAGGCGATTTCGCCATTCTTGTGTTCTGCAGTCTCATCAGCAGCAAGATATGCCCGAATGTAATCGACCTTTACCTGCTGTGGCGATACGGTAACACGCAGATATCCTGAACCTGGCAATTTTACACCAGATTGGTATTTATCCTGGTTATCCGCTGTGTAATTCGGGTTGGCAGGGTCAGCAAGCGTCTGGTATATAACACCGTCAAGTTCCTGCCGGACAAAAATATGATCGTGCCCCTGGAAAAAAATTGTGACGCCATTTTTGGCCATTAGCTGATGAATCGGCAAACTCCAGCCCGGACGTTTCTGGTCAAACTCCCATTCGCCACGCCTGTTTTTGCCGCCCCATTCATACAGGCCGGCTCCCTCAATACCGCCTCGGCCGGTACCGAGAACGTGATGCGCAAAAACAAATTTATATTTAGACTTGCTCTGTTCGAGAGTTTTTTTAAGCCATTGGTATTGCACATCGCCGATTGTTATTGCCCACATATCCCGTCTCTTGTCGCCGCCGCCGAAAACATTATCTACCGGCTGTTGTGAATGCCAGTAAGGATCGATGACGACAAATAATGCGTCGCCCCATGTCCAGGCGTAATAATCTCTCAGCGGACCGATAAATTTCACCGGTTTCGTATCGCCGGTATAGAAGCTATCTGGCCCCGGCTGTGGGTAATACGAATTGCGGGCGTTCTGCGCCCATACAGCGACATTATTTGCTGTGCCGTCCAGATTGCACGCCGCTGCCTGTTCATGATTCCCGTTAACCAGAAAAAGCGGTGCCGAATGGCCGACTAATCCGAGAAACGGTCGTTGCAGGATATAGCATTGGGCAACCGTCTCAGCGTTGACGGCTCTTAATGTATCAACACTGAAATCGTCGCCAATAGTCATATAGAAATCCGGTTTATCAGTCGCGGCGCTGAGCAGCGTGCGCCTGTATAGTTCGGGGTCATTCTGTCTGGGTCGCTCAGGATGCGAATCGCCCTGAATATCAAAAATGAAAGTGCTGCCGACCGCTCGCTGTGTATGAAAACTGTATTCAGGCTCTGCCTTCGCTGAATTTTTCAGCCTGTAAAAATATTGCGTATTGGGTTGCAGCTTGTTTAGAATAATCTCTGTTGGTTTGCCGGCTGATATTATAACCGCATCTGTTTTATTCGTATAGTTGCCCGACGAAGTGCCATACTCTATATATCCGTCAAATTCTTCGGCTGACAGAATACTTACCACAACAGATTTATCCGTTGGTCGGCCAAGCACAAGAGATAGTTTAGACGTTTTTTCTGCTTCCGCCGGCAGAATCACTTCTGAGTTTTTATTATTCCTATGACCGCCTCGAGATATTTTATCCTTTTGTTTGGCGAAAGTTGGTCCGGTTATGCATAAAACTATAAACAGTATGATAAGAATCTTAAAAATTTGTTTTATTGTCAGATTCCTTGTTTTTATTTTCATTTCTTTCTTTTTTTAGTTAGTTTAGTCCAGCCCGCCGCGCACGAAACGGATAAAGTTGTTGATGCGAATAACGTCGCCCTGTGGGCCGCGGCCGTGCGGGAACTGTGCGGGGTCGCCCGCTTTCGGATCACTGCGCTGGGCGCCTGCGCCGTGAACGTCGGTAAACTGGTAGTTACCGGTATCGGACTCTTGTGCGCCTTCAGGCGGCGGTTCGCCTTGGCCGGGACCACCACGTCCTAAACCACCAGGCTGGCGACGATCTGGCAGCCCGCCTGCCGAGGCACGTGCCGACATCCAACCGCTCGCGCGGCCGAAGGCGACATACATCGCAGCCCCGCCCCCTTTAAATCCTCCGTGAGTCGTCCCGCTCCAGTAGAAAGGATAATCGGATTTGCCGCCTTCGTTGGTAATCTGTGTGCAGTCGAAGAGCGGATTGATGGCGGCTGATTGCGTCGTATCTGGAGAACGGGTATAGTCCACGATGCTCTGCAATTCCTTGACGCTGGGCATCCGCCAATTATTGTAGCCAAGATATTTTTCTGCGTTCTTTTTCTGCACCCAGGCTAGCGCATCCTGCCAGTTCATGCCCTTGCCGCTGTCAGCCTTGGACCAGATGAGACCTGTGGCGAGATCGGTGATGGTACCGTCGGTATTGTCTTTGAAATCGTTCTGGCCGTACTTCGGGTTGCCGCGTACGCATTGCACAAAGAACGTTTTGTCCATGCCGCCTGGCATTTGCAGATCGTACCCTTTGATTCGGCCGTCTGCGAAATTGACGCCAAAAAGTTTGTCGAATCCGCGGGCGGACTTGCCGACATACTTGGTGCTCGACGCGTATTGGGAATCAATGACGCGCTCGCCAGTGCGCGTATCCCCATATGCGAACTTGAAGAACTTCGTGTCGATGAATGGCGTCAGTCCGGAAGTATCCATTCGGGAGGGTCCGCTGGGATCGGTGCCGCGGACGTCGAAAAGCGAATAAAGTTCTTTGATGGATGGCAGGCGCCAGTCGTCGAACCCGCCAAACTTGGCGGCGCTGAGTTTCGCGGGGAGCGCCAAAGCCTGAGTCAATGTTAGCTTGTCGCGTCGGGTGAGGATGCCGTCACCATCGGTATCTGGGCTGCGCTGCCAGGTCAGTCTGGTGTTTCGGTCGTAAACCGTCAGACCATCGGCGATAAGGGAATAACTGGAAGGATGGCGTTGAAACTGGGCGTCCTGGCCGTAGAACGGTTGCCCCAGTTTAGGTGGCGAGATTTCGCTGTGGTTGTCGTAGCACTTCGTCTGGCCAGTGCTGACAACACAGTAGGATAAAGCCGGGCATTGTTCTGTTTTCTGCGACTGGGCATGGCTGACCATAACAGAACCCAGAAACAAAATGGCGGTAAAAATAGCAGTGTTTATGTTTTGTCTCATTTACCTGTTCCTTTGGGGCCAAAGAAGAAGGTTTCCACATTATTTAGAACCGGTTGTTCCTGAGCTGGACTCGAATAAATATAATAAGGAGCGCTTTGGTAGCCGTCAAGATTGCGCAATTTCATTAAAGCCGCCCGCTGCTCTTTAGTGAGTGTCTGATTCACCTTTGCAAATGCAGTCGCATAATACCACGACATTTCTCCGTCCATTTCGCCGTAACGGCGTCCAAGACTTATAACCTTTGCCTTATCCGGCGTTTGGCCGTCTAAAAGCTTGCGCAATTCCTGCGAGATACTTTTGCGGACTGTAATTGTTTCCTTCAATAAGTCTCGCTGTTTGTCTGCGATTCCTGTGATAAGAACTCTTTGCTGCTCAGTCAAGACATCATCGAGAAAAGCCTTGCCGCTGTCACCTGTAACCGAAGTGCTTATATCATAGTCTCGCTTGCCCATCGCAGGCATATCTTTCATATAGAACCCGCCGAAGTAAGTCCCATGCCGTTCGGGACAGAAATATGTATCGGCTTCAACCGAACCAGCCGTCCAACTGAAGAATTCACTGGCATATGTCATATAAGCCACGTTGAAAAGTTTTGATTTTCCGCGACCTTGACTCTTAATCGCATCACGCTCATCGAGGGCGGGCCACGTATTGAAATCGCCGAATTTCATCTTGGCAAAATACGCCTTCTGTTCAGGAGTTAACGATAAGAATACCTTTGCCATAGCTTCGGCTCGAGCCAGACTCAGTTCGGCATCGAAGGCAAAAATATCCCCAACATACTTAATCACAGCGTCTTTGTTAAGCCCACTGCTGCCGGCGGGTATCTGATTATCCCGCTGAAGACAAAAGGCCTTTATCAGCGGCAGCCGCATTTTTGCCAGCTCTTCCAATTGAGTTGCCTGCTGCTCGGCCAGGTCAATAAATATCTGTTTCTGCTTGTCATTCAGGATATATAGCACATTCCCCGCCACCCGGTTGAGGAACATTGGGTTATGTCCTTTTTGTGCAGCATCAATATCGCGCATGTACTGGAACCCGAAGAAATCACAGACCTTGCCGGGCGGGATAAACGTGGATGCCCCAAAATCGCCTGTCAGAAATGCCAAACCGCTAAATGCGATAGTGTGCAATTGGGCATTATCGCTGATAGCTTGCTCAAGTGAATATTTGTTCTCATTTTTCGGCTTTTGACCTTCCTGATGTGTTTTGCCCCTTGGCGGCGGCTTTTGGCCGGTAGCAGCGGTCGATATGAAGCTGAATATTAGGCCGATGACCGCGAACAGGACAGCGGTTCTTTTTACATAGTTTTTCATTATTCCCACCTTTCTAAAATATTCCAGTAAACGTCTTTGCATCTAAAGACGCCTGAAAAGGTCGAAATATTGCAGCGAAGTAAAAAATTTCTTGTGGTAAAAATTCTACGTTGTCCTAAAGACTCCTGACGGAGGACGTTAAAATCGTCTTTGTGTCTTGGTGTCAGAGCTTGTCGCGGCGTAGTCTTAACGAAGCCGGATGACTTATTCTTCTTTATTGGCTCTTTCTACCGGCTGAGGGCCTTTTCACATAATCTTACCGCCCAACAGCCCATAACGTCAACTATAAATCTGTGATTACTGGTAGGTTCTTAATGCCGTTTTTCCTTGATTATTCGTATGCCGCAGAATATACTTTTACCTAATAGGTGTTGTTCATTCTATTTTACAGGAGATTGATATGAAAAAGAAAATTTGCCTTTCGGCTCTGTTATTAGCATCTGTGTTTTTAGCTCATGGTTATTCGCAAGAGGCCGAAGAAGTCGTCTTTAGTGGTATTCCTGTTCTTAAGATTAGTGAGGGTGGTGTTAGTCGTGTAGTGGAGGACGTTAAAGAAGATAGAGCATTAGAGTTTAAATGTACCATTACAAAAATTGGGGATAAGTATTTTTGGACAAGTAGAGATAATGTAGAGTTGATTCGAATCCAAAGTGGAGTTTTCTTGACTTTTGTTGCGACATCTGGTGCAGGTTATGTGCGCATTATTTTGCCTGAGATGAAAGGTGCGGCGGCTTTCATAGACGAGACTGAAAAGAGGTATGATTATGTAGAGCATATGTTAATAGGATTAAAATCTGTTACATATTACGGCAGATCAAGGTAGTAATCTGGAACAAAAACATTGAAACCACTGGCTACCCACGATAATTTGAGGACATCTATGTAGTTGGTTGAGAAAATAAACAAACGCCACCTCGATACGCTTTTACTGCTCGGCTTAGACTATTTTGTTTTTTAGAAAAAGAACCAGCATAGAACAGTTATATGAGTTTTGATCCGTTGACATATATGCTCAAAACGTTATAATTTTATTATGTCTACATCTTATAGCATTTTTCAAGACAAAGAATTGTTTGAGTATTTAGGACGTGCTCTTTATGAGTGTCAGCGGCTTGAGATCGCCCTTGCTCACATTATTTGCGATTTTCATCTCCTAAAAGATAGTATACAAGGAAACAATTTACTTGAACGATTACAAGCGTTTCAGAAGCTTTTGGATTCAAAATTAGACTGTACTCTTGGTATGCTCGTCACGGAGCTTCGGAAGAAACTTCCTAACCTTGATGAAAAATGCAAGGATTTGCTTAGTAAGGCTCTGGAAAAGCGAAACGAGGTAGTGCATCGCTTCTTCTATGAACATTGGGTTGCGGTTGCTATGATTACCCCAGCCGGTCGTAACATCATGCTTAAAGACCTTAAGCAGAGCATCGAGATCATCTGTGCCGCCTACGAACTTAGCGAAAATATCCGCAACCAACTGGACACTCAAATGAAGTCGGGGTAATGGGGGACAGCCACAATGGTGTTTACCAATTTTTATTTTTTATATGTAATTTTTATTTTTTATTTTTGATATTTGATTTAATAAATAGGAATAAATAGGGGACGCCTGCCCCGTTTTTTTACATTATATTTTCTCTGAGTTCTCTGCGCCTCTGTGGTGAAAAGTTAGTGGCCGTTGGGGCTGCTGAAGCGTCGGAGCGTAGCGTCGGAGCAAAGCGCAGACCCCCACGCTTAGTTTTCTCGCTTCGAGGAAACTGTGGGGGTAGATCCCGACTTATCGGGATGGCTAGAAAAATTTACCAGCCTCAGGCGGAACATTCGCATCGGGGTTAGCCCTGCCACCTGTCCTGAGCGAAGTCGAAGGATTAAATCTCAACTCCCGAATTCCCCTTCACCTTTACTTGATAGTTATCAAGTATCGCTTTTTAACTCAAAACTAAGATTTATCCGCCTCAGGCGGAATTAAAAACTAAAAACTCTGCATCTCTCCCTCACCTTTGCTTGATAGTTATCAACTATACGTTTTCAGCCTAAAATCCTCAATTAAAAATTCCTCAGCCTCCCTGCCTATATGTACTATGCTTGTATGCAGTATACTGCATACAAGCATAGAGAAAAAATGACTAACAACTAACGATGTTCTTTTTGCTTTAAGGTATCGCCCTTAGGGCAAAATTCAAAGCGATGTGCCGACGGCAAATATATTTGCAAGTAAGGCACGCGGTTTGAATTTAGTAGTGTTTGAAAAACACTGCCTTAAAGCAAATATACCGTGTAAATCTGTGTTAATCCGTGTCTAAATTCTCTGTGTCGCTCGGTGAGCTCCGTGGCTAAATCAATTCGTGTTAATTCGTGTCAATTCGTGGTTAATTTCCCCTCGCCGTTCAGTTCAGAATTAACATCTTCCACAAGTTCTGCCATCGGCCTCGTCATATTTTTCGCCTTGTAGTCGGGTATCTCGTAAATCCAGCCCTCGCAGGTTTCCTGAAATTTCATACTCTTTTCTCTTGCAAGCAGTTTGGCCTCTTTCTTTTTGAGTTCTTCCTGCGACTCTACTCCCTGTTCCTTTTTTACCGCTGTTTTGTCGGTAAATTCAACGCTGCACTTTGCAAAAGTCTTTGAATCTTTTTTATCCGCCGAAGCCTTGGCGGAGGAGGACTGTGCAATCTCAATGGTATATAAAGTCGAATCCTTCAGCAGACATTGAAACTTACGCTCGAACTTCAAATCCGGATTTTCCCCCGCGGCGTTTACATCGTCGATTCTCAGACTGGTAAGCACGTCCAAAACCGCCTCGCATTCATTCTTCTTTTGTTGTTTACCGGCAGGCAGTTCTTTCAATATTGCTTCAGTGCCGTTAGCCTCGCCGGTCAGGGTATAAGTCTCATTTGGCGATGTAACCGTTACGCTGTCGATATTGGCCTTATCTGCCGATATAAGCTCTTGTTCGATATATTCCAGAGGCGATTGTTTAACCCACGGCGGATTATAAATAACATACACCTTGTTGTCGTTGACAAGTCTGCCGTAAGCCATATCTCTTTCCTGCCGCGGATTTCCGATTATAACGCCCGTGATAATCTTTCCGTTCGAATCAAGAAATTTAACAATATCTTTTGCGTCTTCTTCGCTGACGCCGAGGTCTTTATAGTTTGCCTTCTCTTCGGTATAAACCTCGACTATTCGAATATCCAGGCACGCCGCCAGCAGGTCGTTAATCGCCTTGTTCGAGGCGGGATAGAAACTTTTATTTGCGACGACAAAGCCTTTGCCTCTTCGTTTCAAATTGACTGTTTCGCTGCCTTTGCCTGTTACAATTTCCCAGATAGCCGCAGGGTCGAGTCCCTGGATAAGATTGCCCTGCCCTGCCGGTGCAGGTTTCATCCTGTGGGAAATCTGCGAAACAAAAATTGCGGTAACAACTGATACTATCGCGAGAACTCCCAAAAACGTAATTTTTTTATTGCTCATTTACCAACTCCATATTATTTAGCCGTCGCCGGCACGGCGACGTTTTCACTTTTCACTTATCACTTTTCACTATTCACTTTATTATGCGTCGCTCGCATGACTGATATAACGTCTCTTTCTTACGCTTCTGCGAGCGCCCAGGATAATAGCGATTACAAGGATGACCGCCGGCGCCGTCAGCATATTGAAGTTTCTCAGCCCGTTGCCCAAGTTCTCTATACGATGCAGTCTCGTCTTTTTTATCTGCTGCAGTTCTTTCTTGGCCTGCCGTATTTTCAGCTCAATCTCGTTTTTCTTTTGCAGTATGCTGCTGCCGATAATTTCTTCTTCACCCTGTTTTGCCGAAGACAGTATCGACTGCAACTCGTTTTCGAACCCTGTGATTTCAGCGTTGATTTTCGCCTCCTGCTCGGCCGTCTCGGCTTCTGCCTGTGCTTCTATTTTATCGACTACCTCGAAAGGCCTCCTGAAATTACCGCGCGAACGAATTGAAATCAGCTCGCTTGACCCGCTCAAATCGTCAGCGGCGTTTATCGCAAGTGCGCTGTTATCGCCCACGATAATCGTGCCGAAAAACATATTTTTGTTATAGGCAATCGCATCGCAGATAAAATCGACATCGGCAAAAACTACGACAGCGCAATCTTTTTTCGCCTCCGCGAGACCTGCGATATGTTCCTTGATTTTCTTCGGCGGCGCATTCGGCTCATTGGCATCCGGCGGCGCATACGCCTCCACATCTATACCCTTCGGAAAAGCGCTTTTGAACCTGCCGGTTACTAAATAAGCCATCTTGACCGGCTCGGTCCCGTCGGTGAACCTTTTCATAAGTCTATCGGCGTCGAACGCCATAAGCTCGTACTGATTATCAACCGTCCAGCTGTTTCCTTTTGTCGTCGTCATAACTAATGGCGTTCGCTGAATATTTCTTGCCTTAATTTCATTATCGTCCATCGCAACCTCGCGCAGCACACCGCTGAACAGCACTCTTACGTCATTCAGTTGTGATGTTATGACATTATCGCGGTTGAAGCATTCCGGCGTCAGGTCCAGAAAACCGATTATCTTCTGCAGTCCCTGCCCTTCCCTGAGTTCGGCCTGATGTGCCAGCGCCCTGTCGCCTGCGAACGTATCTTTCGGCATTTCAAGTCCCCAGTTTACAAGCAGTTTGTTCATCTCGGAGCTTGGGTCGTGTTCGGTTTGCATCCGCGCCGGCGATTGCTGCGGCAGGTCAACGACACAATAAGGGTCGACAAAAACTATTGTTTTCCCGCCGCCGACCACGAACTGGTCGATTACGAACAGCGTCTGCTCGGAAAAACCTTTCGGATGAACGACTAATAGAATATCTATGCCTTCTATTTTATTTACATCTGTCGGAATATTTTTCACCTCATATTGCTGCCTGAGCTGCTCGACAAACGACCACGGCCGCCTCGGCTGCTGCCCCTGCATTTGCATCATCTTCATCATATACGGGCTTATATCGTCGCCCACCATCGGCAGCGAGCTTATTATTCCTATTTTCTTTTTCTGCCGCGTTATTGCGGTATCTATCAGATAGCTGATATCGTATTCGACAAAATTCTGCCTCGCCGGCGCGAATACCGGGATAACTTTTTCAACGCCGAACTGTGTCTGAACAACAAGTCCGAAGAAGAAATTTTCCTCTTCCGTTATCGGAAAGCGTTTGATGCCGTATCTCAAAGCCGCAACCTCATCGTCCGAATATGGCCGCGGGTCGATTATCTCAAGTTTTATCATTCCGCCGGACACCGCGACATATTCTTCAAGCAGCGATTTAACGAATTCATAATAATTATTAAAATAGCGAATCTGGTCCGGCCCTTTCAGTGCCGCTGTCCGGGCGTAATAAAGTTTCATCGTTATCGGCTGATTAAGTTTTGCGACAATCGCCTTTGTCCCGTTCGAGAGGGTATAAATCCTTTGCCCTGTTACATCGACCTTCCAGCCTTTGCCGACGTTTTGGCTTATGCTGATAAGACTGAAAGCGATAATCAAAACAAATATCACGCCTGCGATTATCCTGAAGGTTCTGCCCATTAGCCCGCCTTCCTTTCATCAAGAACTATTCCGCACGCCGCAATCCATCCCGCTATAAGAATGACAAAATAGCTTACATCTTTAAATTCGAGCACACCTCTTTGCACAGAATCGAAATGTTCCTGAAAGCTCATCGTGCCTATGGCCTCAACCAATCCTGCCGGCAGAAAAGTTGAAAAATAACTCATTGTTGTCGGCATCCCCGCGAAAACCAGTATCGCGCACGCGACAACCGACAAAACAAAACTTACGACTTGATTATTGGTTATCGCTGAAAAGAAGCATCCGACCGCAAGAAACCCGCCTGCCATAAGAATACTGGCCAGATACCCCGTCAAAATCAATCCTATATCCGGCCTGCCTAAATAGCAGACCGTTATCGCCATCGGAAACGTCAGCGCCATCGCCACAATGAGAAACACCCACGCCGCGAAAAATTTTCCCAAAACCGCCTGTCTTACCGTAATCGGCAGCGTAAACAATAGTTCTATCGACCCTGTTTTCCGTTCTTCCGCCCATAGTCTCATCGCCGCCGCGGGAACGAGGAACACAAACAGCAGCGGCATATTTACAAAAAACGCCGACATATCCGCCTGCCTTGCCTCGAAAAACCCTTCTTTAAACGTCAGGTATCCTGAGAAGAACAGAAATACTACAAGGAACACATACGCCAAAGGCGTTGTGAAATACGACTTGAATTCTCTTTTAAATACTGCTGTAAAACCCTTCATTTTTGTTCCTTTATAATGGAAGTAAGGAAATAAGGAAGTAAGGATGTAAGGAACTTATTTAACGGCCGTCGTTCGCAGTGGCCTAACCCCGCCAAAGTGTTGGCGGGGCTAACCGCAACTTTTTCCTTACTTCTTTACATCTTTACTTCCTTACTTCTTTTGCTATCACGCTACTTTGGTAATTTTTCTGAACACTTCGTCGAGCGTGCCGTTGTATTCGGTTTTCAATTTTTCCGGCGTTGAATCGACAAGTATTTTCCCCTTTGCGATTATTATCGCCCTATCGCATACAGCTTCCACTTCCTCGAGTATATGCGTCGAAACAACAATGCACTTATCCTTTGCCATTTTGCTTATTAAATTTCGCACCTCGTGCTTCTGATTCGGATCTAATCCATCTGTAGGCTCATCGAGAATAAGCACCAGCGGGTCGTGTATCAGCGCCTGTGCAAGCCCGACTCTTCTCTTGTAACCTTTGGAAAGTGTTTCGATTGTCTGATGATATACCGATTCGATATGACACATTGAAACGACTTTATCGAGCGCCTCTTTTCGTTTTTGCCCAGCCAGCGCCCTGGCATCGCAGATAAAGTTCAAAAACGCCCCGACCGTCATTTCGTTATACGCAGGCACGTTTTCAGCAAGGTATCCGACATTTTGGCGAACCTCGATTGGGTTTTTGAGGATATCGAATCCGCAGATTTGAGCCGTCCCGCTGTCAGGCTGAAGAAAACAGGCCAGCATTCGCATAACCGTGCTTTTGCCCGCACCGTTCGGCCCTAAAAATCCGAGAACCTGCCCTTTTTCAACTTCAAAGGACACGCCGTCAACCGCAACTATCGGCCCGAACCTTTTCCGCAACTCATTTATCTTTATCATATCAGTCTCCGCCGTTACTTTTATGAAAATACATAAGAGTAAAATTATACAACACAATATCTTAACGTCAAGTAGGAGATGTTTAAGAATATCGGTCTTATTTAGCGGCCGCCGTTCGCGGCGGCCTACCCCGCCACAAGTGACGGGGGCTAAATTTGTTTTTTCCGTCTTCGCCGCGACCTGCGGGAAATTTAATACAGCAAATTCGCCGTGATAAATTTTCGCCGCTTCGTCATACGCCCTTGCGGCATCTTCTTCATTATCGAAATATCCCAAATATATGCGCTGGTAGTTATGAGTTATAGACACCCCCCATTTATTACGATTTTTAATCCTGCTAACGCCTTTATATTTCGAACTGCCTTTTAATCGCCTTCGATTTCTGTTATTTTCTGCAAATGTTGCGAGGCGCAAGTTGGTTTTTGTATTATTAAGGCCATCTCGGTCTCTATGGTCAACGATTTTCCTTTTAGGGGCATTCATAATCATTCTGTGCATAAATACGATTTTCATGCCATCGAGTCGGGCTGCATAATAATTATCACTATTGTTTTTATAAAGCTGCCAGTCATACTCGATTAATTTCTGGTAATCGTCAGGGTCAACAATGGCGAACTTGCCTTTCGTTAATCTGATTCGCCTGAACGCAAAGCCGAAGTGTTTTTTTCGATAGCGCAGCAAAAAATAAACAACGATGGATTCGATAAAAGCCGGTACTTTGATTTGAAAACTAAAATACATCGTCCTTTTCTCCTGATAAATATAACTCACTCGCCCTTGGCGGATTCCTCAAATTTTCAATCTTCATTCTTCAATCTTCAATATATATGTCCCTCCGTATTACCTGAGAAGTTGCGCGTTTTTGTCGAAATTTGAGCAAATTTTTGGAGGGTCGATTTTGTAAGTGCTTGTGGAATAAGGAGAAGAAAATTTTAATTTTTTCAAAGCGCGCAACAAAAAAGTTGCGCATTTTTGCTTATCTGGACAAAAAGAGTGTATAATTTTTAACCCAAAAGCAGGTGAAAATTATCTTGATTTCTTGGAAATATAGGCATATAATAAATCTTTCTTCTAAGGAGGGAATGTATAAAATCCGCGCTCAGGAAGAATCCGGGAAACAATCTATAAGTCTTAGGAGGGCTAAGAGATGAAGAGGCAATTATTCACACCAATAATATCTGCGCTGTTACTATCGTTTGCCGCCGCCGCGCTGGCGGGTGACCCTTTTCTGTTGAAGGATATATATCCGGGAGCGGACAGTCCATACGCTGATTACCTGACAGATGTAAACGGCACTGTATTCTTCAATGCCGATGACGGCACAAACGGCGCTGAACTATGGAAAAGTGACGGCACCTTCGGGGGCACTGTAATTGTAAAGGATATAAATCCGGGCTCGGCAGGCTCATATTCTAATTCCATGACGAATGTCAACGGCACATTATTTTTCCAGGCCGATGACGGCACAAACGGCACTGAACTATGGAAAAGCGACGGCACTTCGGCCGGAACCATTATGGTAAAGGATATAAATCCGGGTTCGTCAAGCTCAAATCCTGCCAACCTGACGAATGTCAACGGCGTTCTGTTTTTCTCGGCCAATAACGACACTAACGGCACAGAACTATGGCAAAGCGACGGCACTGAAGAAGGCACTGTAATAGTAAAGGATATAAATCCGGGGGCGCCGGATTCAAGCCCTCAGTTCCTGACGAATGTAAACGGCACCCTGTTTTTCCCGGCCAATGACGGCGCAAACGGCTTTGAATTATGGAAAAGCGATGGCACTTCGGACGGTACAGTTATGGTAAAGAATATAAATCCGGGGGCGCCGGATTCATACCCTGTGCCGCTGATAAATGTCAACGGCACGTTATTTTTCGCCGCCGATGACGGCACAAACGGCACTGAACTATGGAAAAGCGACGGCACTTCGGACGGCACCGTTATGGTAAAGGATATTAATCCATCGTCAGACTCATATCCTAATTACCTGGCGAATGTGAACGGTATACTATTTTTCAGAGCCGACGACGGCACTAACGGTCAGGAGTTATGGAAAAGCGACGGCACCCCGGCAGGCACCATTATGGTTAAGAATATAAATCCGGGAGCACCGGGTTCAAATCCTCAGTACCTGACAAATGTCAACGGCACATTATTTTTCAGGGCCGACGACGGCACACACGGTGTTGAACTATGGAAATGTGACGGCTCACCCACAGGAACCGTTATGTTGGTAAAGGATATAAATCCGACGGAAGACTCATTCCCTGATAACCTGACGAATGTTAACGGCACTCTGTTTTTCACCGCCTACGACGGCAGCACAAACGGCAATGAACTATGGAAAAGCGATGGCACTGAAGCCGGCACGGTAATAGTTAAGGATATAAATCCAGGCTCGCCAAGCTCAAACCCTGCATACCTGGCAAATGTAAATAACCTGCTTTTTTTCATAGCCAACGACGGCACATACGGCTATGAGTTATGGATGTATCTATTGAACGATGATTGTCAGGCCAGTCTGAAGGTCTATTCAGGCCAGACTTATTATGGTTCGAATTATGGTGCCGAAGGAGAAACCGGGTCAAGCTGTGCTTTTGGCGATTATGCGGATGTCTGGTATTATTACCAGCCGCAGATGGCCGGGCAATATACAATCACTGTTGGCAGCGAAGAATTTGATACGACTCTTGCCCTCTATAACGCCTGCGGCGGAGGCGAGCTCGCCTGTAATGACGATTACTATATGACTACCGATTCTCAGATAAGCTACAATATGATAAAGGGCAAACGCTACTATATCCGCGTTGCCGGCTACGAGGGCGAGGATGGAAATTTCGAATTGGCCGTTAATGCCGGGGCCTGTTCGGAATTAGCCTTAAGCGACCTTAACGGCGACTGCAAAGTTGATATGCAGGATTTTGCCATAATGGCCTCCGAATGGCTCGTCTGCAATAAAATCCCCGCTGACTTGTGCCAATGACAAGCGTTCGCCTGACCCGTTAGGTGTTTTAGCTGTCTCCGCCAAGCCTGTTCTCGACCGCGATCAGGGAGCAGGAATCACCGGGGTTGTCTGTTGCTAAATACCGCCTATCACATACCAAATACTATATACCAACGACTATATGTTAATCTGCGCAAACTTTAACGACTTTAACGAATATATAGGCTCATCGAACCACGGATTACACGGATTAAACAGATTTAATAAAGAAATTAGCAAAATCCGCGAAATCAGCGGTTGATTTTGGTTTTTTCGTGAATAAAATCACAAAATAAAGCTTGACAATTACTACAAAAATATATATTATCCATAAAATTGACATCTCTTTGGTATTTAATTTAGCTTTTTTCTCAAAAATCGAATGTTTAGTGAGCTTGTTAAACCAAAGGTTTGTTCTTAATTTTTTTTGAAAGGCGTAAAAAATGTCCACTCGCAGCAGGATATTGCGGCTGTCGCGGTACAAAAACGCAGCTATAAGGCTCAAATCCTTAAATTTTGTGAAGGTTTTTTCCGACAACCTTGGCGACGCTACGGGCGTCACTGCCTCCCAGGTACGCAAGGATTTTTCGATATTCGGCATATCGGGCAACCGCCGCGGCGGGTATCAGGTTGACGAATTATTAGTACAGTTGAATAAGGTGCTTGGAAAAGACAAGCCGCAGAAATTTATCGTCGTCGGCGTGGGCAATTTGGGCAGAGCCCTGATTAACTACCCGGGCTTTGGAAAAAGTGAAATCAGAATAGTCGCCGGCTTCGATATAGATCCTGCTAAATACAATCGTAAAGCTGATGCGCCAATACTGCCGATTGACGAATTGGCGGGCTTTGCGAAGGCGAATGAAGTAGAACTGGCAATCATAGCCGTGCCGGATTTTGCGGCGCAGGGAGTTTTTGAAAAACTGATAAAGGCCGGTATAAAAGGCGTTCTAAACTTTGCGCCGATAAGATTAAAAAGCGATGACAACGTTACAGTCCATAATCTCAACCTCGAAACAGAATTTGAAAACCTTATCTACTTCGTAAATACAAAAACAAGTCCAACGGAGTGAAACACAGAACTCAGAACACAGAACACAGTAGACAGAATAAAATCCGAAATTCGAATATCGAAATCCGAAACAAATTCAAATAACAAAGCCTCTAATATTCAAAACCCACCGGGGGCAGGGAAAAAGGGGAGCAGGAGAAATTTGGGATCATTCCATTTTGGATTTTGGATTGCCGATTTTGGAATAACTAACCCGAACCCACTCGGCATCCTTCGACTTGGTTCGACTCCTTCGATTTCACTCAGGACAAGTATGCTCACCACGGGTCGCTCAGGATTAAGGCCGAGGGGCTAAATAACATCGCGGATTTGTTATTCAGACAAGCCAGAAACGTTTGTTTTAAAAAGAAAACCCCCGAATGACGAACCCTGCCCCCGATGAGATAGCTGCGCATCTCACGGGGTAAACTTCGTGATGGCCCTTCGACAAGGCTCAGGGCAGGCAGGGCTAACCACCCCGATGAAGTAGTTGCGACACTTCACGGGGTAAACTCCTAAAACCCCCAGTAAAACTGGGGGCTAACCACGAATAAACAAACCCTGCCATAGTGATGGCAGGGCTAACCACGAAAAGAATAAACCCCCACTGAAAGTGGGGGCTAAATATTTTAAGATGAACCCTGCACAGGAGAACAAAACCATAGAAAAGTCAGTTATAGGATAAATATCCGACCCATAATGACTTAAATATCGCAATATTGGCTCAAAAAGTATATAAAAATACGTTATTTTGGCTTGCCTAAAACCGATAATAAACGTATGATAGATAGTTATAAGCGATTGGCAAACTGTGTGGTTTGCAGCGGATAATCGCAAAAGGCAGGGTTAAAAGTCCTGCTATGAGTTTTTAAAGTTACAAAAGCACTGAGAGCAGGCCGATTCGGCGATAGAGAATGTAAACAAGTCTCAAGTCGAAACAGCCAGGCAAATCAGTGAATAAGAGAAAAATTTATATTTTCAGAAACTATGGTTTGTAAACAAGTGGAAATTAAGTTACAGCAACTTTTCGAAAAAAGACGATTGCTCCTGAGGATGCGCAAAAAACCCATTTAACGGGCAGTCAAAAACCCTAACTTTCTGAAAAGGATTTCAGTTCTTATCATTTCTTTTGTAGCTTCCCAAGCTCTTCCTGCGTTATCCGTTCTATACCAGAATTGATATTCTCTACAGAGAACGAACAGGAAAGGCACGAAAGATGTTTACAATAGCAGAGCTTTCCGGTCAAACGAGCACTGTCATAGCGGCAATTGGTGTCGTGGTGGGAGCAGTTCTTGCATTTGCGGCCGGCAAGATTTTCGGGGCTCTAAAACAAAGCAGCCTCAATAAAAGACTTTCCCTGCAGATGGAGCAGGTCAAGAGGGACGCGGAAAAAATAATCAAGACCGCCCAGATAGAGGCAACGGCAGAGGCCTTAAAGAAAAAAGAAGAATTCACGGCGGAAATCAACCAGGCAAAGGCAGAACTCCGCGAAGCAGAACGGCGATTAACCAAACACGAGGACGCCATCGACAGGCAAAACGAACTGCTGGGCCAACGAGAAAAAACCCTTCAACAGACGGAAAATAATCTTAAACAACGTTCTCATCAGCTTGACGAGCGTGAAAAAGAAATCGGCATCATCATCGCCCAGCAGAAGAACCAGCTTCTAAAAATCAGCGCGATGAGCGCCGAGGATGCGAAACAGCTTCTGCTGAAAAAACTCGAAGACGAATGCGAACACGAGATGAACGCAATCATCCAGCGGAAAACCGAAGAAGCACAGGAGATTTCCGAAGAAAAGAGCAGGGAAATCATAAGCTCGGCAATCCAGAGATACGCCGCCGAACAGACCTGCGAGGTAACAGTCTCGACAATAGATATACCCAGCGACGATATGAAGGGCAGAATCATCGGAAGAGAAGGCAGAAATATCCGCTCGTTCGAAAAGGCAACGGGCGTCGATGTCATTGTCGATGATACGCCTGGGGTTATTGTCGTCAGCAGCTTTAACCCTATAAGAAGAGAAGTCGCAAGACAATCAATGGAAAAACTTATCCAGGACGGCAGAATACATCCGAGCAGGATTGAAGAGCTTGTCGCACAAACCAAAAAAGACGTCGTGCAGAAAGTCTTCCAGATTGGTAAGGAAGCTTCGGTCGAAGCCGATATAAGAGGCCTCAACAACAAAATTCTTATGGAGATAGGCACACTGAACTACCGGACCAGCTACGGTCAGAATGTTCTGCGGCACAGCATCGAAGTGGCGTTTCTGGCACAGGTGATGGCGGATGAACTCGGACTCGACGGGTCAATAGCGAGACGAGCAGGATTCCTGCACGACATCGGCAAGGCAATGGACCACGAAGTTGAAGGCGGACATCCGGAAATCGGAGCCAATTACCTCAAGAGATTCGGCGAATCGTCCATAGTGCTCAATGCCGTCGCGGGACATCACGGCGATATACCGGCAGATAATCCTTATACGCCGCTTATCGCCGCGGCAGACGCAATCAGCGCATCAAGGCCGGGAGCAAGACGGGAAACTCTCGAAAGATATATCAAGCGGCTCGAAAAACTTGAAGAAATCGCAAAACAATTCCAAGGTGTCGAAAACTGCTACGCGATTCAGGCGGGCAGAGAGATACGCGTTATAGTAAACGCACAGAACATAGACGACGGCAGTGCTACAAAAATGGCCCGCGACATAGCCAACAAAGTTGAAGAAGAATTAACCTATCCGGGCGAAATAAAGGTTACACTGCTGCGGGAATTGAGATGCGTTGAGTATGCGAAATAAACGAATTGAATATTGAAAATTGAAGATCCAACAGTGAAATTAAATATTTTATGTATAGGCGATATTGTGGGCAGACCGGGAAAGAGAATCCTGGCTGATAATCTCGGCGCGATTATAGACGAACACGAAATAGACTGCGTTATCGCCAACGCAGAAAACGCCGCGGGCGGTTCGGGGCTTACTCCGCAAATCTACGACAAACTCGTCAAATACGGCGTTAATCTGATTACGCTGGGTGACCATGTTTACAAAAAGAAGGCGATAATAACAGTTCTCGAAAGCAACGATAATATTGCAAGACCGGCAAATCTGTCAGCCCACGCCGCCGGTAAAAGTTTCGCGTTATATAAAACGGAAAAAGGTCCTGTCATCGCTGCTGTTCCGCTTATCGGCAGAATTTTTATGAAGCCTGCCGACAGCCCTTATGACTGCATCGACGCGCAATTGGCGAAACTCGAAAATCAGGCAGACATTATCTTCGTCGATATACACGCCGAGGCGACAAGCGAAAAAGTTTCTATGGGCTATTACCTCGATGGAAAAGTTTCCTGCGTCTTCGGCACACATACACATATCGCTACGGCAGATGAAAAAATCCTGCCGAAAGGCACCGCGTATATAACCGATATAGGAATGACCGGAGCGCATCACTCGGTTTTGGGGAGAAAAATTGAATCCGTCCTGAAAAATTTCAGAACACAAATGCCCTGTCCGTTCGAAATCGCAACTGAGGATCCGCGTATAAACGGCATTATAGTATGCGTTGACAGTAACACAAAAAGAGCTGAAAAAATCTGCCGATTTGAGCTTAAAGACGAAAAGGCAGACTCAGTCAGCTACGACAGCGACGACGGCAAGCCGGACTACCTTAACGGCTTTTAGTCGGACAAGAGCATTAGCGGTAAGAAAAAACCGTAACCACTTCAAATACAAGGTCTTATAACAACCACCTAATTTGCTAAAATTTAATTTTAGGACTTGATTTTCCCCATTAACAGGTATATCATATCTAATGACTTCTGTTGGAGACTAAAGTCGAGCGAGTGAGGTTTAAGGATAAAAGGAAAATGACGATGAGGGGGTCGAAGATTAAGGCGAGAATATGTGAGGATTGCTTGAGTATCAGCAAGGGGGCAGTTTCTTATTCTAATCAGTTGAACTTTCTTGTCTGCCGGTCTGTCAATATACAAACACAGACATCGCCAGCGGCTAGTTAAAAATATATTTTCGTTAAAAAAAATCGTTTAAGGAGATTATATTATGAAAGAAGTAAGAATTAAATTACTGATTGTTTTTATTGCTGCGGTTTGCTTTATGGCACCCGGGCTATACGCGGCCGAACCACAGCAAAGCACAACCGGGCCGACGCCTCCGAAAGCAGTTTTGATGAGAGATGCCGAAAAAGAGTTTATGCTAATGGGAGCACCCACGGTCAGTCCTGTAACCATATCCGGAGTGCCTGATTATATTTGGCGGCACGGCTGCGGACCTACGGCATTAGGTAATGTTGTGGGCTATCACGACACTCAAGGCTACTATGACCTCATCACAGGCGACGCCAATACGCAAACCAATGATGTAAATCAGGCAATGGCATCGGGTGGAGATGCGGGTAATCCAAATCCTGCCGGTTCCGAGAAACATTATGAAGATTATGCGCGGCCGGAAGACGACCCTGGTCCGCTCCTACCCGACGATTATCTTGTAAATCCACCCCCTACTGGACGCAACCCCCACGCAAATGACTGCATCGGCGATTTTATGAAAACATCCCAAAGCAACTTTAATAATAATTACGGTTGGAGCTGGTCAAGTGATATGGGGCCGGCTTTCACAGGTTATGTGAACCTGCGGAACGCAAGTTATAACCCCAGTTACACAGAATACAGTCCGATTACTGG
>JAPLMW010000096.1 GCA_026386845.1 Phycisphaerae bacterium | reverse complement strand
TATTGAAGGCGATATCGTTATTTTCTCGCCGGGCGCAGAAGTGCGAAGCGGCGATGATTGTTTCATTCGCCTTTCAACGCCGCACGAAACAACATTCAAAAGAGTCTTTTTTGAACCGCAGGACAATATCAGGCTCCAGCCGCGAAATGACAAATACGCCCCCTTGATTGTCGAAGGCTCAAGAATCAACGGCCTCTACAGGGCTGTCATAAAATACGAAAGACTGTAAATCCGCTAAATTTTACATTCTTGACTATAATAATAGGGGAGTTTATAATTTCCTTTTTAACTCTAAGGCGTTAAAGACTAAAGGTTTATATGGCCTCGGTAAATGAAAATCAGCAGAAACTTGATTTTGTAAGACAAATTGTCGCCGATGACCGCAAGAGCGGCAAATGGGACGGCAGGGTCGTTACACGCTTTCCGCCCGAACCCAACGGCTATCTGCATATCGGCCACGCAAAGAGCATCTGCCTGAATTTCGGAATAGCCGCCGAGTTCGGCGGAAAATGCCATCTGCGTTTCGACGATACCAATCCTGAAAAAGAAGAGCAGGAATATGTCGATTCGATTATCGAAGATGTCAAATGGCTCGGCTGGGACTGGGGCAAAAATCTTTTCTTCGGCTCGGATTATTTTCAGCAGATGTTCGACCGGGCGATTAACCTGATAAAAAAAGGCAAGGCCTATGTCTGCGACCTTAACGCGGAACAGATTCGTCAGAGCCGGGGGACGCCGACGCAGAACGGCAAGGATAGTCCATACCGCAATCGCAGTGTTGAGGAAAATCTCGACCTGTTTGAGAGAATGCGAAAAGGCGAATTTCCAGACGGTTCAAAAACGCTCCGCGCGAAAATAGATATGGCTCATCCAAACTTTAATATGCGCGACCCCGTGATGTATAGGATTGTCCACGCATCACATCACCGCACGGCCGATAAATGGTGCATATACCCGATGTATGACTGGGCGCACGGCATTGAGGATTCAATCGAAAAAATTACGCACTCAATCTGCACACTCGAATTTGAAAATCACCGCCCGCTTTACGACTGGTTTCTCGATGCACTTGAAATTTATCATCCGCAGCAAATCGAATTTGCAAGGCTAAACCTTACATATACCGTTATGAGCAAACGCAAATTGCTCAAACTTGTGCAGGATGGCCGCGTTTGGGGCTGGGACGACCCAAGAATGCCGACAATCTGCGGTATGAGGCGAAGAGGATATTCACCGCAGGCCGTTAGAAACTTCTGCGATAAAATAAGTGTAAATAAATTCAACAGCACGGTCGATTTTGCTCTTCTTCAGCACTGCCTGCGCGAAGAATTAAATAAATCAAGTCCTCGCGTAATGGCAATTCTAAATCCTTTAAAGGTAATAGTAGAAAATTATCCGGAAGGGAAAGTTGAATATCTTGATGCGATAAATAATCCCGAAGACCCGTCGGCAGGCACAAGACAAATCCCGTTCTCACGGGAAATTTATATTGAGCGCGACGATTTTATGGAAGAAGCGCCGAAAAAGTTTTATCGCCTCGCCCCCGGCAGGGAAGTCCGCCTCCGCTACGCTTATTTTATAACCTGCACAAACGTAATAAAAGATTCAGCGGGAAATATAACTGAGTTGCGATGCACTTACGACCCCGCCACCCGCGGCGGCGATGCGCCCGACGGCAGAAAAGTAAAATCAACGCTGCACTGGGTCTGCGCCAAAAACGCTATTGACGCCGAGGCAAGAATCTACGAACATCTTTTTACAAAGGAAAACCCCGACGAAACCGGAGAAGGTCAGGATTTCACTGCTTTTATAAACCCCAATTCACTCAAAGTCCTTAACGGCTGCAAGATTGAGCCTTATTTAAAAGACGCAAAGCCTTTGAGCAGATGGCAGTTTGAAAGATTAGGCTATTTCTGTCTCGATTCCGACAGTAAAGACGGCAAACTGATTTTCAATCGCACTGCGACCCTCCGCGATGAATGGGCAAAAATTAAAAACGCCGGTATATAACCGGTGTATAAAGTAAACTACAGATAGATACTGAAAAGGTAAAAAGTGAATTTTCTGACAGAAGCCTTGGTTGATACGTTAAAGCTGCTGCCGCTGCTGGTGGTTATTTATTTTCTGGTTTCGTTTCTCGAATACCGCTACGGTGAGCGGATGGGGTCTGTTCTGACGAGATTCGGTATATTTAATCCCGTCATTGGCGCGTTATTCGGATGCATACCGCAATGCGGTTTTTCAGTGGTAGGCTCGGCGTTATACGTCAAACGGCTGATATCCATCGGGACATTACTTGCTGTTTTTATTTCAACATCGGATGAGGCCGTGCCGGTGCTTTTGTCTATGCCGGGCAAAGCGCATATGGTCTGGACACTTATCGCAATCAAAGTAGGTATCGCGACAGTCGCTGGTATCGGCGTTGATTTGCTCCTGCGGCGTCTGCCGACATCAAAACCGGCCAAGCCGATTGATGCGGATAATCACAGTGATGATGCCAAGGGGCATTCAGGCTGTTGTTCTCACCATTTAGACGAAAAGCATTCGAAATTTGAGGCTCTTGTCTATCATCCGCTGCTGCATACAATCAAAATTTTTATCTATTTGTTAGTTCTCTCGGTCATATTGAATCTGATTGTTGAAAAAATCGGCGAAAAAAGAATCGCACAAATACTCCTTGGCGGAACAGTATTTCAGCCGTTTTTGGCGTCGCTGATTGGACTTATACCCAATTGTTTCGCCTCTGTTCTTTTGGCTAAACTGTTCGCTGACGGTGCAATCAGTTTCGGCTCATTGGTTGCGGGATTGTCTGCAAGTGCGGGACTGGGGTTATTAGTGCTTGTCAGGGAAAACAAAAGTTTCAAAAATACGCTTTTTGTCATCGGCCTTCTGGTGGCCATAAGCGTTTTGGCGGGGATAATCATCCAGGCTATTTGAAAATCATCTTCAGCGAAACTACCAGGAAAACTATTCCGAAAATTCTTCTTAGCATCTGTTCGCCAATCTTCATCGCAAAGTTTGCGCCGAAAAAACCGCCGATGAGAAAACCGATGCACAAAAGACCGGCAACTTTAAAATCTATATGACCCTTCTGGTAATATGCCCAGACGGCTAATGCCCCTATCGGCGGAAGCATCATAGCAAGAGTTGTGCCTTGTGCCGTATGTTGAGTCATGCCGAACAAAAGAACAAGTGCGGGGACAACAATTATGCCGCCGCCGATACCGATTAGCCCGCTTAATATCCCTGCGGCAAGACCCACCAGAATATAAAGAAGAATATTTGTCATCTTGACTCCTTTGTTTTTTATTATTTCCGGCTATTCAAAAAGTTCCTTGAACTTTTCGGCGATATCGCCAGTCTTACAGAGAGTTTCGCCGACAAGCACAGCCGTTACACCGGCTTTTTTTATCTTTTCAACATCGGCTTTTGTTTTTATTCCACTTTCAGCGACCAGGCCGTTTATCAAACCGGCAAGTTCCGCAAGTCGGATTGTCGTATTCAAATCCACTTTCATTGTCGTTAAATCGCGGTTGTTTATGCCCAGAACGCTGTAATGTGCCTTTGGAAAATCAATCAGGCCTCTTACCCGCAGAAGTTCTTCTGCGCTATGAACTTCAAGCAGAGTCGTCAGCGATAGTTCCGCCGCCAGAATCATCAAATCGATAATTTTTCCCTCATTCGGCTCAAACGCCTCGGCAATGAGCAGTATCGCATCGGCCCCGGCCGCGCGTGCTTCATATATCTGATATTCATCAATGATAAAATCCTTGCGCAGCACAGGCACACTTACAGCTTTTTTAACCGCCGTTAGATATTCAAGTTTGCCTTGAAAATACTTTTCATCCGTCAGAACGCTTATGGCGTCTGCGCCGCATTGTTCATAAATTTTTGCAATCTCTATCGGCTGAAAATCTTTTCGGATAATGCCCGCTGAAGGCGAAGCCTTTTTGACTTCAGCGATAACATTTATGCCGCGTTTGTTCGGCTTTGTTACAGCCTTATGAAAATTTCGGCATTTAGGCAGATTTTTTATCTGCTCTTTGAGCTGTTCGAGCGAAACCAGCTTTTTCTGCCGTTCGACTTCGATTCGTTTATCTGCCAGTATTTGTTTTAGGATATCGGACATATGCGTCTTTCGTTGATTGGACAATTAGCCCCCGGCTTTGCCGGGGGTTGGCCGCCTCAAGCGGCGGCCGCTAAACGAATTCCTTACATCCTTACTTCTTTGCTTCCTTACTTCCTTATCTTTATCCTGCCATATTGACAAATCCCATACGAAGCTGGCTCAATGTGTCTGAAAGAAATTTTTGTTCCTGCTCCGTCAGGTTTCCCTTGGTTTTTTCTTCGAGTGCTTCGAGCATATCTATATGAAATTTTGCCAGCCGCAGGTCTTTTTTCGGCTCTTTGTCTTTTTCAGTTGTAATTATGCCCATCGCGAACATTGCCTGTGTTGCAAGCAGGCTGACAAGGGCGCCGAAATCGCCCGGCGGCAGTTGATACTGCTGCTGTTCGGAGTCCTTATTCTCCTTTCCGGTTTTTCCCTCTGTCTTAAGGACCTCTTTTTCTTTTTGCGCCTTTGTCTTCCAGTCTTCATCAATTATGATTTTCTTTTCCTGTTTTTTTTCTTCTGCCATAATGACCACCAAATTAACCTTATTTCAATATTCTTAACACCTTTTTTCTTTAGCCTTATTATGATTTCCACACATCAGGGTCATCGCTCTCAAGCCTTTCGTGACGGTGCCGTTCAGCAGCTTCCTCCGGAGTTTCTTTATGACGTAGATGAAGTTTAATCCATCGCCACATCTTCTGCAGAAACAAATATGTTTTAGGTTTCTGCTCTGGGAGTATCAACCATAATATGAAACCTACTATTAGACCTGCTATTACAGTCATTATTAAAGTAGTATTACGCATACATTTTGCCCACCGTCTGAATTATTAGGCATCTTTGGGTTCCTCAACAATTTTTATTTGTTTTTCGATACTTATATTCTGCCCTGAACAAACTCATAAATCACCTGCCTTTTCTTTTAAAACGAAGAAGGTGAAAAAATCTATGAATAAACTATAGTATAGGTTGCTCAATTGTCTTATCTCCCACCTTGCTTTGTTTAGTCAGTATGAATCCGCTATTTATTGCATCTGCAAATTGTTCTCTTGTTAGCGGTTCGTAGACTGCGAAACTTTGTATAGTTCTTTTCGCTCCTGATATATCAGTATATTCAAAAGTTCCAGCACTAACAAGACAACCATTATACGAAAATGATTGGTCATCAACCAGTTTGTCTTTATATCCTTTTACGTGATAAAATATGTCAGGTGTAGATGCAACTGAGGTTGCTATTCTGTGCCATAAATCATCTGGAGCTGCGCCGCCACCTATTGGCGAAAAAGAGATGCTAGTTCCTTTTTGCCAAATTATAGCTTCGCCTGGGCGAAGAACCTGAAGCACCTTGCCCGATGGATTCTTGATTAAAGTACCTTCTGGGACAAGCTCTTTGGGAATAGAATCTATTGCCTTATTCTTGATGTATATATATTTGCCGTCCACGAAAGCTATTTTATTTTGAAATTCTTTATACATTCTATAAAACCATAATCGGTCTCGTTTTTTGCCGTGATAAACTATGCCATCATTTGAGTCAAAACTTGCTGCAGGCACAACAGAGTTTATTTTGTCTTTTGGTAGCAAGGCTTTCAATTTTTCATTTTCTTTAATTTGCTCGTCTAATTGTTTTTTGAGATTGTTAAAAGCGTCTGTGGTTTTCGCAAGTCTTTTTTCCTGCGATTCTATAACTCGTTCTAATTGTTTAATCTTTTCCAGACAATCGGCTGTGGTGTTAGTGTCCGGCACTGCTGTGTTATTGAAGTCCGGCACTATTGTATTATTAGAATCTGTTACCGTTTTCCCGATTGTACAAATCAAAAAAATTATCGAAATTGCAAAAATCTTTTTCATTTTTTTATCTCTTTTTTGATATATCATTTTTATTTTTGCACCTTGATTTTTGACATTTTTTACTGGCGACTAACAACTATCAACTAATGACTATTTCCTGTATTTTCTCATACTCTTGTCGATATCGCTTTTTTGCTGTCTCTTTGTAATTTTGTCGCGTTTATCATATTGCCGTTTTCCTCTCGCTATTGCCAGTTCTATTTTTGCCAATCCTTTATCGCTAAAATATATCCGCAGCGGCACAAGTGTAAAACCTTTCTGCTGCAGTTTGCCGTATATTTTTTTGATTTGTCTTTTGTGCAGCAGCAATTTTCTTTTTCGCAGCGGCTCGTGATTTCGAACGCCTGCCTGTTTATATGGCGAGATATTACAGCCGACGAGCCAGCATTCATTATCGTCAATCCTTGCGTAAGCGCCTGACAGGTCGGCTCCGCCGTCTCTGAGTGATTTTACTTCGCTGCCGAAAAGTGCCATCCCGGCTTCTATTTTTTCGATGATTTCATAATCGAAAAAAGCCCGCTTGTTCTCCATCTTTGGAACGCGTGCTGCACCGCTTTTTTTCCCGTCCTTGCTCATTGCCGTATGATAATCGGAGTTGTTGCGTTTTTCAAGCTGATGTGGAAAATAGAAAAAGAAGTAAGGAAATAAGTCCGCTTAGGGATGCCTTACGGCAGAAGCAGGGATGTAAGGAACGCTTTCGGCAGTTTTTCCTTACTTCCTTACCTCTTTACATCCTTACTTCTCTTAACTTTGTGTCTTAGCAGCCAATTATGCGAACTGAACGGCAACACCGATAGTGGCATCGGCTGTTATTGTGTCGCGCTCGACGCGGATTACCTTTCCAGCCTTTATGCGGGCAAACTGTCCTTTCTTTTTGGCAAGGTTCATTGTCCGCGGAAAGTTTATCTCAACGACGTGTCCCGGCCGTATTGGTGTCGTCATCGGCATAGACAGGAGCACTCCGCCTTTTGCCACGTTGATGGTTTTGCCGTTAAAGAATCTGTTTGCTTCCGGCAGCCAGATGCTCACCGGCCAGGAAAGCATTGTTCGCATTGCCCTGCGGTTTTCTACTGCGGTTTCTACTGTTTGTTCCATTACTTGTGCCATAATTCGTACTCCATTAACAAAGAACTGTCTTCCTTATATATGAAGTTTTATCGGCAATGTTAATTTAGATAAAATAGCAAAAATAGCAAAATTACCAAAAATGGGTAATATTTCTTGGATTAAGTGCATGTCTGAAAAATAAAAATGTTTTTATCGGATGTTTATAAGAAAAATTTTTATAAAAATTAAAGGACGCGATAAGTCCCCTTTTTAAATTGACATAAAAAAACCGCTAAGTCAGCGGTGATTTGCTTTAAGAATTTTTGTTTTCTTACAGTTGCCAGCCTTTAGGGTAGGCGATATTTGATGTGCTGATATTGAATTTTCTGCTTAGTGCCTGGATTAGCTCTTCTGTTCTGCTTATCTGGTAGTCAGAAGCTGCTTTTTTACCTTCCCCGATGACACATATTCTTATAGTATCGCTGCTTCCATACCAGATGCCGCCGGGAATAGCAGACCATTGATTGAGCCATTTTTCAGCTGTTTGAATCTGGCCGTCGATTCCGCCGAGGCTGTTACAGACTAAAAAGTGGAAGTTAAGGTCCTCTGCGCTGGCCAGACCGTTCAGGGAGGCGAGCTGATTAAGGTTTCCGCCCTTGGTATTGCTGTAGAAAACCTCGATTTTATTCCACCTGTCGCTTTTTGCCGCCTCTCTTGTGGCGATAATATCAGAGATTGGCCCTAATGATGAGTAACTTGCGAGGCTGAAAGCCCCGGCTGAGATTGATTGGTGGTCGAGAGCCATAAGAACAGCGGCGACAAAGGTCATAGCAACTACCAGGCAAATCAAAATCCTTGCTGCTCTCGGCTGACTGGTCATCTGTGTAATCCGTTAAATATGTTCCTGAATCCTTCCGCCATCGACTGGAACGTTCGTTTGATGGTGAACACGACAATAATATAAGAGGTATCGGCAGTGTGGTAAAGTTTTTATAAGTAATTTTGTGAAAAATTTTTTAAATTTTTGCTTTTAAGGCGCTTTCTCGAAATTACTTTCGCCGCGAGAATGAACGAAATTTTTGTCAGAGAGGATGCAGACCCAAAATCGCCTAAAGTGTAGCTGTTAAACCGACTTTGAGGACGATTTTGCCTGTGACAACAAAGTCAGAAAAAATCGCGGCAATTCGAAGCCAAATTGAATTTTTAGAGGCTGCCTAAGACTTTCGGACGTAAATTTTACTGCTCGTTCGGTTCCGAGGTTGCTCACAGATAAGTGGTTAAATCTCCTCTACAAGGATTGCCTTGGCTGTATCGGTAAGCACTTTGGCCTTGTGTTTTTCGCATAGAAGATATGGCCGCAAAGGATAAAAGAGTTCAAAATACGAAACTATAAACATCTTTGTTTCTTGGTGCTTACTGGGCGGTACAGGATTCGAACCTGTGACCTCACGGGTGTGATCCGTGCGCTCTAACCAGCTGAGCTAATCGCCCTTTGTCTAACGCCTTTATATTAGAACGTTTACAGCAGCCTCTTGTCAAGGAGGGTTTTTTGTTTCCTTATCTCATGTTTTCTTCGTATCTTGGCTTGTCCCGCCATAGCCTGGTTCCTCCGTAGCTTTAGCGGAGGTGGGTTCATTCGTGGTTAATTAAAAATCATTTGAATCAGCGTACCTGTCCTGAGCTTTGCCGAAGGAATCAGCGATAAAAAGTTTCGTCCGCCGAGCGAGACCTCGCCAATGGCGGATGTCTTAGTGGCTAATTAAAATTCAGAAACGCGAATTCCCCCCTGTATTTTTTCGCCGCCTCATCATAAGCCTTTGCCGCCTCGTTTTCTTCGTCGTAGTAGCCCAAGTGCATATCTAATCCGTTTACGCATATAACCGCTCGCCATTTATTGGTCCTTTTGCATCTGCTTACTCCCTTGTATTTTGAGCTTGTCTCTTTCCTTGTCTTTCTGCTGTTATAGTTATTTTCCGCGATGGTAACGACTTGAAGATTATCTTTTCGGTTATCGAATCCTTTATGGTTTATATGGTCAACGACGAAGCCCGGTAATGGCGGCTTGATTTGTCGATGCATATATATTTTTCTTTCGCCCTCTATTCTTGCCGCGTAGTAGGTGTTTTTATCATTTTTGGCAAACCATTTGTGCCTGTTTAATTTCCCATAGTCTTCCGGGTCAACGATTGCGAACTTGTTTTGTGTAAGTTTGATTCTGCGGAAAGAATAACCGTAAATCTTTTTTCTCAGCCAAAGTAAAATTATAATTCCCAATTTGTTTAATAGGTTAGGCACATAAATTCTGACATTAACATTGTAATACATTGACTTAACTCCTATGGAATAAAAAAATCCATCCGCTCATAGCGGATTCCTCAAATTTTCAATCTTCAATTTTCATTTTTAAATATTTCTTAACGGATATCCGTAACGTTTTTTTCTATATCGCAAAACAAAATAAACGATTATGGATTCGATGAATGTCGGATACGGGATTTGGAAAGTGATTTTAATTTTGGACATAATAATTCTCCTTCTTAAAATTGCAGATTTGAATTAAGGAATGGAATAATCAGGAGTGCGATTATTCGCTTATTCTACGTAAGAATAAGGGGTTACGTGAAATATTAACTTTTTGTCTAACTATGTGGGTATTTTACCATATTTTTAATAAAAGTCAAACAAAAAAAGATTTTTTTGGAATATTTCTTTATTTATTTTAGTTTAAAAGTGGAGTTTACCCCGTGAGATGTCCGCCCGCAGGCGAGACTTATCTCATCGGGGCGTTTTTGTCGAAATTTGAGCAAATTTTTGGAGGGTCGATTTTGTAAGTGCCTGTTAAAGAAGGAGATAAATTTTTTTATTTTTTCAAAGCGCGCAACTTTTTTGTTGCGCATTTTTGTCTATGTGGACAAGATTAGTATAGTTTGTTTAGCCCCCAGTTGCCCGTCCTGAGCGCAGTCGAAGGATACTGGGGGTTCTCTTTTTGGTGTTATCTTTATGCCGCCCCAATCATTCACAACGCAACAGAGCCCCGACAGCCTGTCCCGCCATAGCTCTGCGACGGCGGATTATGGAGGGGGTATTTAGCAGGGTTCATCCAAAAGTATTTAGCCCCTCGGCCTGCCGAGTGGGTTCGTCTTAAATTTTCAATTTTCATTTTTAAATCGTATTCCCTTCCCACCATTTTAAGGCTATAATTTATCCTGATATGAGAAAAAAGAAGGAATCGAATTCTAAGAAACAATCGCAGGCAGGCAAGCCGTCATCACTGCTCGATACACGGGTAATCTACTGCGGCGACAACCTCGAACAATTAAAAAAACTGCCCGAAAACAGCATTGACCTTATTTATATCGACCCGCCTTTTAACTCCAACCGCAACTATGAGGTCTTCTGGGGCGAGACAAAGGAAAAACGCGCATTCGAAGACCGCCACGCCTCAACACAGGCTTATATCGAATTTATGCGCCCCCGCTGCGTCGAACTCCACCGTGTCCTGAAAAAAACCGGCTCATTTTATTACCATTTTGACTGTTCTGATATTATTTTGCAAAAAATGCTTACGATTGTTTTAATCAGATGAAGATTGTGGTATTATGTTGAAAAGGAAAGCTTGGTTGCGCATCCAAGCATTTAATCCCTAAAGGATAAATATGGAAAATGTCAGTTAATACACAAAACGAGGTTAAAAATGAAAAGAAATAAGTATGGTGTCCCCAGATTTGAAAGGAATGCCTAAAATGCCAAATAGGTCACATTTCAATAGCGGGCACATGACTCTTAATAGACTCAATCGGATGGGCAAGAAGCCGAACGGTACCGCACCTATACAACACATCGAGAAAACATTTCACACTGTTTATATTGAAGATGCGGTATCGTTTCTTAAGAGAGTTCCGGATTCCTCAATTCAACTGATTATTGTGGACCCACCATACAATTTGGATATGGATGTGTGGGACAGTTTCACCAATTATCTGGATTGGGCTAGAGCATGGCTTGACCAAATATATCGGGTTCTTTCTGACACTGGGAATTGTGTCATATTTGGTGGATTTCAATACCAAGATCTAAAACACGGAGATCTATTAGAACTTATGCATCACATAAGGCACAATACAGACCTGCTCTTCGTCAATCTTATCATCTGGCATTACAAGAATGGAATGAGCGCACACCGATTCTTTGCAAACCGACACGAGGAAGCAGTATGGCTCGCGAAAACAAAACAATACTTTTTCGACTTGGATTCAGTTCGCGTACCATTCGACGAGGAGACGAAACGGTTATACAGAAGAGACAAACGACTAAACCCGGCTAGTATCGAAAAGGGCAAGAATCCTACAAATGTATGGGAAATCAGCCGGCTGAATGCCAATTCAAAAGAACGGGTCGGCCATCCGACACAGAAACCGCTAGAAATAGTCAGGAGATTTGTGAAGGCATTGTCGTACGAAGGATCGTTAGTGCTCGATTTCTTCGCTGGATCAGGAACTACAGGGAGGGTCTGCATTGAAGAAGGCCGCCATTCCATCTTGGTGGATTCTTCCGCAGGTACGGTGGACTATTTCAAGCTGCATTTGGAAAATTCGGCGCCTTCGTTTTTTAACCGGCCATACGAAATCGTCAAAGATCTCGACGTGAATAAATTTGTAGAGCTGGTAAGTGACGCGCGATGTGTTGCACTATCTGCTGATCATGTACCTTCTATGTCTACAGCGAGGCTATCCATATGAGCAAGAGGCAAGCAAATCGACTGACGGAACAACAAATTCGCGGAGGCGGTCCTAAAGAAATTTTCGGGGAAGTGGCGAGATTACATGACGATGCAGTTGCGGACGCAAGTGCGCTCACATTTAGTCTTTTGGTCAAGACATATACAGAACTCAAGTTTCAGATGCGGGATTTCATTGCAAAGAGCGAGATCAATAGCAGGTTGAAGTCAATCGATGCGCGACTTGGCGAGATCCTTTTTGTGAAAGAGGCAAGCATCAAGCCGGATGGGGGATTGATAGCGGTTTTGGATAAATCGGGCAATTGGAGAATCATCCTTGTTTCTGAAGCCAAGCACCAAGGAAAGGACGTTGAGAATGTAAAGGCCGGAATACTGGTGGGAAAAGATAAAGATCAGGATTTGATGGTTGCGGGAAATGCGATTGAAAGAGTACATAAGAATATCAACGAAATAAGGAATGCGATGATTGGGGAGTTTCATTTCCCATACGTTGTATTTCTTCAAGGTTCCAATTTTGCAACGAGTACATTCGAGGTGTTGCGGCCCGATGGGCGGGCGGTGACGATCGGCCACGATAAGGGTAATATGAATCGCATTGATCGAGTTACGGCGGCGAATTATTGCATGAAGATAAACGAGAATCACTGTAAGAACATCATTGTAGAGGTAGACGACAAGGAGATAATGCTTCAGGCTGCGTCAATATACGCTCGGAGTGAGGAGTGGACACGTGAGGAGATGGTGGGCATCATGGTGGCAATTGCAGAAACCTCTTTGTCCGTTTTGTCTGAAGAATTGACTTGGACGTGAAAAACAGTTTAAAGAAAATCCCGCCCTTTGAATTTGAAAACTGGGCCGTTATTGCACTTGGCGGCAGACCCAATAAAGCGCAGGTCCTATTCAGGTCAAGCAGAAGGACAAGGTTGGCAGACCGGACATAGATTCTTTTGAGGCGGCTATGATGCGCAACGACCGCACAAAAGGCTTTTTTGTTTCGTTCGATTTTTCATCTGATGCGATGAGCGAGATACAGGCGTTTTTCAAAAAGACCGGCAAGAGCATTATTGCACTTACCGTCAAAGATATTTTGGAAGAACAAATCGCCTACAAGTTAGCATAAAATCAAATCACTAATCTAAGATTTCTTAGGTTTGTAATACCTTATTAATAATAGACTTAAATTTTCGGGACACAAGTTTAAAGAAATATTTTGCGGAGTAGTTTCATTGCGTGGTAGTCTGTAAATAGATAGCTATCTATTATTCAGGTGCCAATATGAAACTTCTTCAATCTAAGCAAATAATATAATAGCGATATAGGAGATTTCATGAACGTAGATGACATATGTGTACATTGGACAATCTCAACTTTCGATCGTCAGTTAAAAGGACAGCTTTCGGCACGCCATTATATACTTGATTGGACAAAAGCTTCAGAAAATGAGCAAATAGAGATAATGAATATACTAGGAATTTCCAGTGCTCCACCAAAACAAAAATCTAATGAAATGTGGACAAAGAGCGAAACTTTCAGTGTAGGTGCTACTAAGCCAGATGAAAGGATGCTTCGATTCCGTCGTATGTTTGTAGAAAAGCCTGTCGAGGAAATAAGTAAGAAGGCAAACAGTGTTGGAAAACGTCATAGCGTGTTCGAAAATGTTAATCTCAATCGCGAGTATTATGAGGATGAAACAGGCCGCGAAATATCTATGCGAGAAATAATACAAATTACACATGGCAGCAATTATATAACTTTCGATGTTGAGGGTATCGTTCAGCTTGGTTCATGTACAATATCTGCGAGAGAAACGTGGACTATTGATAAAGCAAATACGCTTTTCAACTTTATACAAGTCGTAAGGCTAATTTTGGGCAGTAGTTGGGCACAAAAGAAATCCTCAATAACAACCTACCGTAAAGACAAAACAGAGGCACTTGATTGCGATTTTCCAACAGTAGAAAATATGTCTGCAATCCTGATTCTTTTTAGGCAACTATATGCATCTGATAAACTAATGGAGAAAGCTTGTGAAGTATACAAGGAGCACTCCAGCAACATTACTAAAAAAAGTTGGATTGATCATTGTCTAAACAATTTTAAGCAGATTATAGATAGCGAGCCGGGTTTCTTCCATTTACTACAGGGATGTACCGTAAAGCAGCTATTTGAGGCTTTCTTATATGGAACGGGAATGGTTCATTCACCATGTGATAGAAATCTAGAAAACAGAAATAGACTATCTGGACTTGTGCGTCAGTATGGTAGAGAAAAGGTAATAATGGCCGTAAATATATCGTTTTGGAATGTTCTTGAATGTGCTGGTGGTTTGTTCCGTGTCATAAAACAGGATTATGAACGCTGGATCAAGCAGGACGGATGCGTAGGGTCAGACATGTTTGACATCTATTCCTTGTTGCAAAGCCACGAAATTAAATAGTGGACGTTGAATGTTCGATGTTCAGAAAAAATTAAAGGTCAGACACCGTTTCCTGCTAAATAATTTCGCGTCAGCGTCCTCCATAGCTTTAGCGAAGGAGGATTATATTTTATTTTCTCTGTGTCCTCGGTAGTGAAAAATCCGTGGTTAGCCCTGCCAACACCTTGGCAGGGTCAATAAAAATCACTTCCGTCCCCGGCGGACTCCTCAAATCTTCATTCTTCAATAAACCTTGAATTTCTCCTCGATGCAGGGTAAATTTAGCCTTTCGGGCTCGTAGCTCAGTCCGGTAGAGCAGTGGACTCATAATCCATTGGTCCAAGGTTCGAATCCTTGCGGGCCCAATTTCTCGTTTAGCCGTCGCCGGCCTGTCCTGAGCAGGGTCGAAGGGCACGGCGATGTTTTCGGCTTCTTTCTGTTTCTGCGAACTGTTTACTGTTAACCGTAAACTTTTATTTACGGATAACCGATAACCTCTTTTTTAAACTGATATCATTTATATTATAGGAATTTACAAAACAAGCAAAAAAGACTCCTTAATTCCTGTATAAAATAGGTAAGATTTTTATCGAAAATAAAAAATTTTTAAAAAATTTTATTTTACCAATTGCTTTCTATAGCTCTTTGAATATACTCATTGATTCGTTTTTGGCGAAATCCTTACAGGGAATCCCTTTGCATTTTCCGGCAAAGGCAGATAAGCTTGTCCTCGCGAAGGCGGGGATTTTAAGCGTTTTCAGTGCTGTTATCAGCGTTTAAATATATATTTTTCTAAACGGAATTTTGACTATATTTCGGCAAAGGCAATATATGTTTGTCAGTGTCGGAGTGTCGCTGCTGTAGCTCAGTTGGTAGAGCGCGTCCTTGGTAAGGACGAGGTCATGGGTCCAAATCCCATCAGCAGCTAAGTTGACATATATGACCTGCTGATTTGCAGGCTTGATTTGGTCAATAGTCCCAATTGGGATTTGTTAAAATAAAAATAAAGGTATTTGAAAAATATCCAGAGACAAATTGGAGGTTAGCAAAAAATGGCTAAGGCAGTATTTGAAAGGACGAAACCGCACGTTAACGTTGGAACCATTGGACACGTTGACCATGGCAAGACAACCTTAACGGCAGCAATGACAAAGGTAATGGAATTTAAAGGTCTGTCGAAGTTTAAAAGCTACGATGACATCGCAAAGGCTTCTGAATCGCAGGGACGCCGCGATCCAACCAAAATTCTTACAATATCCACGGCACACGTGGAATATGAAACCGAAAAGCGGCACTATGCGCACGTTGATTGCCCCGGACACGCTGACTATGTTAAGAATATGATTACCGGCGCCGCTCAGATGGATGGAGCAGTCCTGGTGGTTTCCGCTGCCGACGGCCCTATGCCGCAAACGAGGGAGCACATCCTCTTGGCAAGACAGGTTAACGTACCCAAAATTGTAGTGTTCCTGAACAAAGTTGACCTCGTTGATGACCCGGAACTTCTGGAACTGGTAGAAATGGAAATTCGTGAGCTGCTGGAGAAGTATAAATTTTCCGGAGATGACACGCCGGTTATTCGCGGCTGCGCAATTAAGGCAATGAATGCTACAAAACTTGACGACCCCGCCTGCAAGCCCATTGAAGAGCTGCTCAAGGCAATGGACGAATATATTCCTATTCCCGTTAGAGAGGTTGATAAGCCTTTCCTTATGCCGGTCGAAGATGTGTTCAGTATTAAGGGACGAGGAATAGTAGGCACAGGAAGAGTTGACCGCGGTAAAGTCCATGTGGGCGACGAAATCGCAATCATCGGCCTTAACAAAGAAACCCGCAAATCGATTGTTACCGGCGTCGAAATGTTCAACAAAACGCTCAATGAAGGACAGGCCGGCGATAATATCGGTATATTGCTCCGAGGCGTTGAGAAAGACGAACTGCAGCGCGGACAGGTTATTGCTGCTCCCGGTTCGATTACTCCTCATACCAAGTTTGAAGCTGAGGTTTACGTACTTACAAAGGATGAAGGCGGAAGGCATTCGCCGTTTTTTGCCGGCTATAAACCGCAGTTTTATTTCAGGACTACCGACGTTACCGGCGCCGTTTTGGCCATCAAGAGTCGTGAAGGCAAGCCTGCTGAAATGTGTATGCCCGGCGATAACATCGGTATGGAAGTTGAAATCATCAACCCTATCGCTATGGAAGAAGGCCTTAGGTTTGCTATCCGTGAAGGCGGAAGAACTGTTGGTGCAGGCGTTGTTACGAAGATTCTAAAATAGCAACCTCAGACCGAATTTTAGCATAGGACTAATATGGCTAAGGCGAAAAAGAGAGAATATGCGTGGCTCGAATGTTCCGAGTGCGGGCAGAGAAATTACCGCACACAGATTAATGTTGCGCAGGGAACTCCGAAGATAGAGCTCAAAAAATTCTGCAAATATGAGCGGAAACGCACTGTTCACAAGGTAAGGCGTAAATAACCGGCTGTTCTGACCGAACAAAAATGTACCTGGAAACACAGATGAAATATAAAAACAGGCCAGTAGCTCAATTGGCAGAGCGGCGGTCTCCAAAACCGCAGGTTGGGGGTTCGATCCCTCCCTGGCCTGCTGTTCTTGAAAAGGAAGCAAGGTAATAAGAATAAGGAAGCAAGTTGAGATAGACCCCGACAAGTCGGGATTTCGGTTGAATATTTAATTGTTGTCTGACAAGGTATTGAATGCTGATAGAAAAATATAAATGGGGCCAAGGGAAAACTACACGGATGTATACAGCCATGACGGTAGCAGCTCTGGCGGCAATCGGGTGCTGGAGAGTCTATCAAAAACTGTCGGCTTCAATGGATGTTACCACGCCGATAGGATTGTGGCTGACCGTTACAGTTCCGCTGGGAATCTTCGTCCTGATTTCATTGCTGCTGTACTGGCTTTCGAACAGACCGACGGCAGCAGATTTCCTGATTGCGGCAGAAGGCGAACTAAAAAAAGTCAGCTTCAGCTCAAAACGTGAAATAATGGTATCCACCTTTGTCGTTATCGTAGTCGTTTTCCTGACAGCGTTAATGCTGGGAGCAGCGGATTTCTGCTTCAATCTGTTTTTCACGGATGTCTTAGGGATATAAACTCTGCCTGCGGCAGGAGGACCCGCCTTCGCCAAGGCCCGCCTACGGCGGGCAAGCTTCAGCGGGTAAAATTGTTAAACGGAATAAATGAACTTTTATGCGGTGGTATGTTTTAAGAGTAGCCTCCAACAGGGAGGAACAGGTTAAAGAAGCCCTTACGAGAAAGATAACGCTCGAAGGCCTTAGCGATGTTGTCGGCAGAGTCGTTGTTCCTGTCGAACAGGTCAAGCGTATCCGCGGCGGAAAACAAAGAGTTCTGAAGCGAAAACTCTATCCGGGTTACGTTTTTATGGAGATTGAACCGGACCCGGACAAGAAAATCAGCGAAAAGGCGTGGTTTTTGATAAAAGAAACCATCGGGGTCGGCGATTTCGTCGGCACGGAAGGCCTGCCCGTTCCCATGAGCGATACCGATGTCGCAAAAATACTGGTCGAAGTCGAAAAGGCAACGGAACAGGCAACGGCAAATATAAAAGTCGATTTCGCAAAAGGCGATGTCGTAAAAATCAGAGAAGGCGCTTTCGAGAATTTCGAAGGAACCGTTGACTCAATCGACAACGAACGCGGCGTAGTCAGGGTAATCGTTACAATTTTCGGAAGAAGTACGCCGCTGGATATAGAGTATTGGCAGATAGAAAAGATATAAGAAGAAAATCAAAAATAAAAAATAAAAATTATGGTATCCGCCTTCGCTATAAGCTCGGCGGATAAGATGTTTTAATTTTTAATTGTGTTTTTAAGTTTTGAATTCGGATTTGCACAGAAGGTAAAAAAGATGGCGAAGAAACAAATAGCGACGAAAATAAAGTTACAGGCGCCCGGCGGCCAGGCGACGCCGGCCCCGCCAATCGGCCCTGCACTGGGACAGCACGGCGTCAATATCGGACAGTTTGTTCAGCAGTTCAATGAACGAACAAAGGAGCTTAACGGCACGACAGTGCCGGTAGAGATAACTGTATATAAAGACAAGACATTCGAGTTTATCGTAAAAAGTCCTCCCGCAGCGGTGCTGCTGAAACAGGAAGCACAGGTTGCCAAGGGAAGCGGTTCGCCGAACAAAGAAAAGGTCGGAAAAGTTACCAAAGAACAAGTAAAGAAGATAGCAGAAAGAAAGATGAAAGACCTTAACGCCTTTAGTGTCGAGCAGGCGTGCAAAATCGTCGAAGGCACGGCAAGAAGTATGGGAATCGAGATAATTTAAGATTTAATCCTTCGACTTCGCTCAGGACAGGTATTTAAAATTTAATATTTTTAAATTATCAGTTCTTGTAAAAAATAAGGAAGTAAGGAAATAAAATAGAAGATTTGAGATTTCAAATTTCAGATAACGAAATATTAAATCTTCAATTTTAAATGTTAAATTTTTAAAAGCTTACCACGGCTGTGAGAGTGGGAGCGAAACATTAATTAAATTTCGCGGAGTAAAGTTATGAGAAAAAGAGGCAAGAGATATATAGCAGCGGCAAAGGATTTGCCAAGCGGACCGGTGAGCCTTTCTGAGGCAGTGAAGAAGGTAAAATCTTTTCCGCCGATCAAGTTCGACCAGACAGTTAATTGTGTCGTATGGCTCGGGATAGACCCCAAGCAGTCCGACCAGATTATAAGAGGCTCTGTTTCACTGCCGAATGGCGTCGGAAAAAGCAAAAAAGTCGTCGCTTTCTGCGAAGATTCCGATGTCGAGGCCGCAAAACAGGCCGGCGCAATTGAGGCAGGAATCGATGAGCTGGTTAAGAAAATTACCGGCGGCTGGGCAGACTTCGATGTCGCAATCGCTTCGCCCAAGGTAATGGGCAAGGTCGGCAGACTCGGCAAGGTGCTCGGACCACAGGGCAAGATGCCCTCGCCGAAAAACGGAACGGTTACTCAGGACATTTTTACGGCAATCAAGGAATTCGCAGCAGGGAAAATAGAATTCAAGAACGATGCCGGCGGAAATGTCCATGCTGTCGTCGGGAAACTAAGCTTCGATGAAAATAAACTTGTAGAAAATATTCAGGCGTTTGTTGCTCTGATAAAAAAGATGAAACCTGTAAGCTCAAAAGGAACGTATATCAAGAAACTGACGATTTCCGCGACAATGAGCCCGGGTGTTCAAATAGATACGACGGAAAAATAAAGATTCAATGTATTCAGCGCCCCTAAGGGGCTAATCCCCGCCTCAAGCGGCGGGGGCTAAATATTACGAAAGGTGAAGATATGAGTAAATACGTAAAACAGGCTCTTGCAAATGAACTGCAAAAGAAATTCACAGACGTCAGCGAATTTGTCATTGTCGATATGATGGGCATCGACGGCATAACAAACAACCAGATTCGCGGGAAACTGGGCGATAAAGGAATCAAGCTGACAATGGTAAAGAACGCTACGATGCGGCGGGCGATGTCGGCAATGGGCAAAGACGGCGCGGCAGGACTTTTTGAAACGGGTTCCTGCACCGTTGTTTATGGCGGCGACAGCGTTGTTGACCTGGCAAAAGAACTCAAGGCTCTTAATATCGGAAAGACAGGGATAAAGTTCAGAGGCGCTTATGTTGATGGAGCGGCTCTCGATGCAGCCGGGGCTTCGCAACTTGTAAATATGAAAAGCAGAGCGGAGCTTCAGGGCGAAGTTGTTATGCTTGCAAATTCGCCGGGCAGACGGCTGGCCGGCGCTATCGCAGCACCTGCCGGTATTATCGCAGGCTGCATAAAAGCGATTGCAGAAAAGGCTGAAAAAGCAGCAGCGTAAAAAAATTGAAAATTAAATAACATGCTTTGGCGAGAGTCCTGAAAGGGTTAAACGGGACGGTGTAGTTCCGGCTGGCGCAGGGCAATAGATAACAGGAGTAATAAAATGGCAGATGAAACAGCAAAGCAGTTTAGTGCAGAAGCAAAAGAATTAGGAGACAAGATTGTCAAGTTGACACTTATGCAGGCAAAGGAGCTCGGCGACTACCTGAAAGAAGTTCATGGTATCGAACCTGCGGGCGGCGGCGTTATGATGGCAGGCCCTGCAGCGGGCGCGGCAGGAGCCGGAGCAGCCGCGGCAGAAGAACAGACCACCTTCGACGTTATACTCAAATCGGTCGGAGAGAAGAAAATCCAGGTTATAAAGGAAGTAAGAGCGCTTACAGCCCTTGGACTGAAAGAGGCCAAAGACCTCGTGGACGGGGCGCCAAAGCCTGTGAAACAGGGTGTCAGCAAAGACGAAGCAGAAGCAGCCAAGAAGCAGCTTGAAGCGGCCGGCGCTACTGTTGAAATAAAATAAAAAGAAAAACCCCCGGTGAAACCGGGGGCTAAATGACCCCGCCATAGTGATGGCGGGGCTAACCAGCGGGTCGAAAAATTTAACACATTTTTCAGGCTGGACAGCTATGGAAGATTTCTGCAGGCCGAAATCTCACCGCAGAAAAGGAAAAATATCGGACTGGAAGCGATCTTCAGGGAAATTTTTCCCATCGAGAGCTACGACAAGACAATGATTCTTGAGTACCTCGGCTATGAGTTCGACAGGGCGAGGTATTCGCCGAATGAGTGCAGGGAGCTGAGACTGACTTACGGGTATCCGCTAAAGATATCATGCAGGCTTAAACGGAACGATACAGCGGATATTTCCGAACAGGTCGTTTATATCGGGGAAATGCCAATAATGATAGGCGGCGGCGAGTTCGTCATAAACGGGGCCGAACGCGTCATCGTCAATCAGCTTCACCGCTCGCCTGGCGTGGATTTTCTTATCGAAAGCAAGGAAGGCGACAGAGTTCTGCACGGCGGAAGAATCATACCTGAGCGCGGAAGCTGGATAGAAATTTCGGTTACGAGAAAAGACGTTCTTATTGTCAGAATCGACCAGTCGAGCAAGATACCCGCCACGATGTTCCTGCGGGCAATGGGCGAAGAATACGGCAGCAGCGAGGCGATTATAAGACTGTTTTTCGAGACAAAAACCATCTCGGTCGATAAACTCGACCCGCTGATGTGGTCGGTCGGGCCTGTTGTCGATACGGAGTCAGGTGAGATTATTGTCGAGGCAGGCACTCAAATTGGCGACAGGGTCGGACAGATACAGAGAGGCTCCATTAAAAAGCTGGAAGTCATAACAAAAGTGGTTGACCCTTTGATATTAAATACTCTTGCCGAAGACGACTGCGAAAGCAGTCAGGAGGCGTTGCTGAAACTTTACGCAAGACTGCGTCCGGGCAATCCGCCGAACATCGAAAAGGCCAAAACGCTCTTCAATGAAAAGTTTTTCGACACCAACAGGTATCGGCTCGGCAGGGTCGGCAGATTCAGACTGAACAGGAAATTCAAACAACAAATCGATGAAAATGAAATGACACTTCGGCCGGAGGATTTACTCAATACAATGAAGTATATCGTCGGGCTGCGCAATAATCAGGGCGTTATTGACGACATCGACCATCTGGGCAACAGAAGACTGAGAACTATCGATGAACTTGCGTCCGATGAAATCAGAAAAGGGCTGCTGAAGCTCCGCCGAACCGTTCAGGAACGGATGAGTATGAAAGACCCGCAGCAGGTTATCCGGATAGCCGACCTTGTCAATTCGAAAAGCGTGTCCAGCAGCATAGAGTATTTCTTCGGAAGAGGCGAACTGAGCCAGGTTGTTGACCAGACCAATGCGCTGAGCCAGCTTACTCATGAGCGCAGGCTGTCAGCTCTGGGTCCCGGAGGCCTTAACAGGAAAAGAGCGGGATTTGAAGTTCGAGACGTTCATATCAGTCATTACGGCAGAATATGTCCGATTGAAACGCCGGAAGGCACAAATATCGGGCTTATAGCATCGCTGGCAATCTTTTCAAAAATCGACGCATACGGCTTTCTGCTGACGCCTTATCGAAAAGCAGAAAAGGGTAAAATAACCGGCGAAGTAGTTTATTTAAGGGCGGACGAGGAAATGGAACTGACGTTTGCGCCGCCTGGAGCGATAAAAAGCGGGACCGATAAACTGCATGAAGGTATAGTGCTGGCCAGAAAGCAGGGCGAACTGAGCCAGGTTGACAGCAAAGAAGTGGACTATGTAGATATATCAAGCGAGCAGACAGTCGGTGTCTCTGCAGCGTTAATTCCTTTTCTTGAGCATGACGATGCCAACAGGGCGTTGATGGGCTCGAATATGATGCGACAGGCAGTGCCGCTGCTGGCGACGGAACCGCCGCTTGTGCTGACGGGAATGGAAGAGCATGTTGCGAAAAATTCGAGTATGGTTGTTCGTGCCGGAGACGCAGGCGTTATAACCGCCGTCGATGCGATGAAAATCGTCATCGACGATACGGACATTTACGAACTTGAGAAATTTGTGGGACTAAATGAAAGAACCTGCCTTAACCAGGTGCCGATAGTTTCCGTCGGCCAAAAGGTCAAGAAGAACGAGATTATCGCGGACGGCGGCGGAAGCGAACAGGGCGTGCTGTCGCTGGGGAAAAACGTGCTTGTGGCCTTTATACCGTTCGACGGATTCAATTTCGAGGACGCTATTCTCATAAGCGAAAAACTTGTAAGAAACGATACATTTACCAGCATTCATATTGATGAATGCAGCATCGAGGTCCGCGAGACCAAACTCGGCCGAGAGGAATTCACGCGAGATATTCCTAATGTCGGCGAAAAGGCGCTCAGGAATCTTGATGAAAGCGGAATAGTGCGTGAAGGCACACGTGTTGACGCAGGTGATATACTTGTCGGCAAGGTTTCGCCGAAGAGCAAGACGGAACTGACGCCGGAAGAAAAGTTGCTGCATGCGATTTTCGGCAGAGCCGGCGAAGATGTCAAAAATGACTCGCTCGAACTGCCCAGCGGATATAACGGCATCGTCATCAAGACAAGCCGATTCACCAGAAAAGGGGCCGACAGTGAAGAACAGAAAAAGGCCCGCAAGCAAAAAATGAAGGATTATGAGACTGAGATGAAGCATCGGCAGAGCACCCTCTTCAAACAGATGATAGATGAAATATCCAAAAAATCGGAGATTTCCATCGTGGACTCGTCAACCCGACAAAAAGTCGGCGTAAGCGATGAAATAGAAGTGATTTCAGAGCAGATTGAAAATTTCGATATTTCGTGGATAAAGCCGGCAAATATGCGTCCGCAGGCGCAGGCCATCGCTGATAAATATATGCCGAAGATTGTAGAAATTGGTCAGGAGTCGAAGGCAAAACAGGAAAGAATGAAACACGGCGACGAACTGCCGAGCGGCGTTCTGGAAATGGTTAAGATTTATGTTGCCACGAAGCGCACGCTATCCGTCGGCGATAAAATGGCGGGACGTCACGGAAACAAGGGCGTTATCGCGAGAATTATGCCTGTTGAAGATATGCCGTATCTCGAAGACGGGACGCCGGTGGATATATGCCTTAACCCGCTCGGTGTGCCGAGCAGAATGAACGTCGGTCAAATCCTCGAAACCCATCTCGGATGGGCCGCGAAAGTACTCGGCTTCGATGCACTTACCCCCGTTTTTGCCGGCGCAAAAGAAGAAGAGATTAAACAACTGCTGGTCGAATCAAATGAGCACGTGCTCAAGCGCGGCAAAGAACTGGCGCAAAATAATACTGTTCCGCCTGTGGATGAGATTTTCGCTCAAATCGGCCCGTATATGAAGACGACACTGTATGACGGAAGAACCGGTGAACCATTCGAGCAGACAGTTACCATCGGCTATATATATATGATGAAACTGCATCACCTTGTGGACGACAAGATTCATGCCCGTTCCACAGGCCCTTACAGTCTTATTACCCAGCAGCCATTGGGCGGAAAGGCAAGGACCGGCGGACAAAGATTCGGCGAAATGGAAGTCTGGGCACTTGAGGCTTACGGAGCCGCTTATACGCTGCAGGAACTTCTTACGGTCAAAAGCGATGACATCGAGGGAAGGACCAAAATCTATGAGTCGATGGTCAAGGGTAAAAATACACTCGAAGCAGGCACACCAATTTCATTCGATGTGCTGTGCAGCGAAATACGCGGGCTCGGATTAAATATCCAGCTCGAAAAGAAAAAAGTAGGCGTAAAGACGTTTTAAAAGAATCGATGAAAAAGCTTTATAAACCTGAAACTCAGGAGTGAGCTTAAATGAACGAAAGTATTTACGATAAGATAAATGATTACGGTTCGGTAAAGATAAGCCTTGCCGGTCCGAATGACATCCGCAGTTGGTCGTTCGGCGAGGTCAGAAAACCTGAGACGATAAACTATCGTACCTACAGGCCGGAAAAAGACGGGCTTTTCTGCGAACGAATCTTCGGTCCCGAACGCGATTGGGAGTGCTCCTGCGGAAAATACAAGGGAACAAAATTCAAAGGCATCATCTGCGACCGGTGCGGAGTAAAAGTAACGCACAGCAGGGTGCGAAGAAAACGAATGGGACATATCAACCTTGCGGCGCCTGCGGTGCATATATGGTTCTTTAAGGCAATGCCGTCGCGGCTCGGCGCGCTGCTTGCGATAAAAACCGTTGACCTCGAAAAAGTCATTTATTTCCAGGATTATATCGTTACAGACCCCGGGCAAAGCCCTCTGAAAATCAAACAGCTTCTCAATGAAGAAGAGTATCGTGATGCTGTGGCCAAGTATGGAAGCTCGTTCAAGGCCGTCATGGGCGCCGAAGCCATTCGCGACCTGCTAAGCTCGCTCAATCTGGAACAATTGGGCGGCGACCTTAAGGTCGCTATGATCAAAACCAGCAGCAAACAAAAGATAAAAGACCTGACAAAAAGACTTAAAATAGTCAACGCTATCAAGGCCAGCCCCAACAAACCCGAATGGATGGTGCTTGATGTAGTGCCGGTGATTCCGCCGGATTTGCGGCCGTTAGTTATGCTCGAAAGCGGAAACTTCGCGACAAGCGACCTGAATGACCTGTACAGGAGAATCATCAACAGAAACAACAGGCTCAAAAAACTTATGGACCTCAACGCGCCTGAGGTCATCATACGCAATGAAAAAAGAATGCTCCAGCAGGCTGTAGATGCATTGTTCGACAACGGCAGATGCAGAAGACCGGTGCTTGGAAGCAATAACAGGCCGCTGAAGAGCCTTACCGATATGATAAAAGGCAAGCAGGGAAGATTCAGAGAGAACCTGCTCGGAAAGCGCGTCGATTATTCAGCGCGTTCCGTAATCGTAGTTGGGCCGTACCTGAAACTGCATCAATGCGGTCTGCCGAAAAAAATCGCACTTGAACTTTTCCAGCCGTTTATTATTCGCGAGCTAAAGGAAAGAGGACTTGCAGATACCATCAAGAGCGCAAAGAGAATGCTCGAAAGAAAAGAAGAACAGGTATGGGATATTCTCGAAAAAGTTATTCATCAGCACCCCGTAATGCTGAACCGAGCTCCGACGCTGCACAGAATGGGCATACAGGCTTTCGAGCCGGTGCTGGTTGAAGGAAACGCTATTATGCTTCATCCGCTGGTATGCAAAGGCTTTAACGCAGATTTCGACGGCGACCAGATGGCGGTGCATCTGCCGCTGAGCATCGAGGCGCAGGTCGAAGCACATACACTGATAATGTCAACGAACAGCATTTTCTCGCCGTCTAACGGTGCGCCAATAGTCGGACCTTCGCAGGATATAGTGCTCGGCAATTACTATCTCACCGTTGAACGGACCGGCAAAAAAGGCGAAGGTATGATTTTCAGGGATACCGCTGAGGCAATTACAGCTTATGAAATGGGAAAGGTTTCCATACACGCAAAGGTAAAGGTCAAATTGCCGAAAGACAAAAAACTTGCCACATTAGAAGGCATAACAGAACACAGCGGCATAGTAGAAGCAACACCGGGAAGATGCATTTTCAACGAGATGCTGCCGAAAGAACTGCCGTTTTATAATTGCACAATGAACCAGAAGACGCTTAAGACGGTTATCAATAACTGTTTTGAATTGTCGGACGGCAAAACAAGCCTGAAGCTGCTTGATGATATGAAAGACCTCGGATTTAAATACGCCACGCTGGCAGGGTTGAGCTTCGGCCTGATCGACTTGAGGATACCGCCGGAAAAACAGGGTATCATCGACCGGACACAGAAGATTGTCGACCGTATTCAGAAAAACTACAACGACGGCGTTCTGACCGAGGGCGAAAGATACAACCAGGTTATCGATGCCTGGACACACGCACGTGTCGCGGTAACAAACGCGATGATACAGGGAATGAAAAACGATACACGAGACGGCAAGCCATATCTTAACCCGATATACCTTATGAGCGATTCCGGCGCGAGAGGCAGCGTTGACCAGATACAGCAGCTTGCAGGTATGCGAGCGCTGATGGCAAAACCGAGCGGCGAGATTATCGAGACGCCAATCAAGGCGAACTTCCGCGAAGGCCTCAGCGTGCTGGAATATTTCAGTTCCACTCACGGTGCACGAAAAGGTCTTGCCGATACCGCTTTGAAGACGGCCGATTCGGGCTACCTGACGAGAAAACTTGCGGATGTGGCACAGAATATTATCATCAACGAAATCGACTGCGGGGCGCTGCAGGGTATAACCAAGACCACGCTTTACAAAGGCGAACAGGTCGATGTGCCATTGAGTGAGCTTATCGTCGGAAGAACAGCGCGAGACAATGTCAGAAACCCGATAACCGATGAAATGATTGTGCGTGAAAATGAGGTTATCACGCCCGATGCGGCTGAAAAGATTGGAGCGCTCGGACTTGAATCAATCCGCGTCAGAAGCTCGCTTACCTGCGACAGCCCGCTGGGCATCTGCGCCAAGTGTTACGGCTGGGATTTAGGCACCGGTATGCTCGTCGAAGAAGGAATGGCAGTCGGTATCATCGCGGCTCAATCCATCGGTGAGCCTGGAACACAGCTTACAATGCGTACTTTCCATACCGGCGGCATCGCCTCACACACGATTCTCGAAAGCGACCAGAAATCGCCAAGAGACGGCGTTGTTCAATACCGCGACATCAACGCCGTGCTGGTGAAACAGGAAGACGGCACGGAACAACTTATCGCTCTCAAGAGAAGCGGCGAAATGGCTATCATTGACGATAAGGGCAGAGAATACGAAAAATTCAAAGTGCCGTACGGTTCCATAGTTCTTGTGAAAGACGATCAGCAGGTCAAGGCCGGAACGAAACTATTCAGCTGGGACGCGCATATGGTGCCGATTTTGGCGGAAGTCGGCGGAATTATTCGCTTTGTTGACGTGATAGACGGCGAAACGATGCGAGTAGAAGAAGAACGAAAAGGCCAGAAGGGCAGACCTGTCGTCATCGAACACAAAGGAGACAAACATCCTCAGGTTATCATTGAAGATGAAAGCGGCAAAATTCTCGACGTCCACTATCTGCCCTCAAAGGCAAGAATAGAGGTCAATGAAGGACAAAAAATACAGGCAGGTCAGCTCCTTGCAAGGCAGCCTCGCGGAGCGGGCGGCACGCAGGATATTACAGGCGGTCTGCCGAGAGTGACGGAAATATTCGAGGCAAGAAAGCCGAAAGAGCCCGCTGCTATGGCTGAAATCAGCGGCAAGGTCGAACTAAAAAGCGATAAACGCCGCGGTAAAATGACTATTATTATAAGAAGTGAAAAGATGGAAAAAGAGCACCACGTTCCGCGAGACAGACACCTGAACGTGCACGCCGGCGATACGGTTGAAGCGGGAGACCCGTTGACCGATGGTCCTCTTGTGCCGCATGATATTCTGAGAATCAAAGGCGAAGAGGCTCTGCAGAAGTATCTGCTTGCCGAGGTTCAGAATGTCTATCGTTCGCAGAATGTAACCATCAATGACAAGCACATAGAGATTATTCTTTCACAGATGATGCAGAAGGTTGAGATTGAAACGGTCGGCGACAGCAGCTTTCTGCCGGGCGATATTGTGTCGAAATATGCCTTCAAAAAATCGAGTGAAGAGCTTGCCGGCAGTCTCAAGATTTCCGATGCCGGCGAAACCGACCTTGTTGTTGGAGAAGTATCTACCAAAGCGGAAATTGAACAGGCCAACGAAAAGGTAGAAAAACTGGGCGGACAAAGCGCTAAAGGGAAAAAGCCGCGGCCGGCAACGGCAAAAACGATACTTATGGGTATTACAAAGGCTTCGCTGCAGTCAGAAAGCTTCATCTCAGCCGCCAGCTTCCAGGAAACAACCAAGGTATTGACTGAAGCGGCTTTAATTGGTAAAGTGGACAGATTGGTCGGATTGAAGGAAAATGTAATACTCGGCCATCTGATTCCTGCAGGCACAGCTTTCAAGCCTCACCTTGAAATGACCGTTAAACATCTTGCGAAAGCACCGCTGCCGAAAGAACTTGCGGAACTTAAGGAGACTCACGATGCCGAGGCTTTGGCCGAGGCCGCTACAAGAGCAGCGTTGGGACTTGAATAGAAAAAGTCAAACGGGTTGCGAAGCTCGTATCAGTTACGTTAAACGTAGGACGTAAGACGAAACGAGCAGCGTAACCGATAAACGAAATACGAAAGGTAAAGAATGCCGACGATAAACCAGTTAGTAAAGAATGGCAGAAGACACAAAGGTAAAAAGCGTATCTCTGACATATCAGGCTCGCCCCAAAAAAAGGGTGTCTGTCTGATAGTCAGGACTCAAACACCAAAGAAACCGAATTCCGCATTGCGTAAAATTGCCCGTGTAAGACTTACAAACGGCAAAGAAGTGACGGCCTATATCCCGGGCATCGACCACAACCTGCAGGAACACAGCACCGTCCTTGTCAGAGGCGGAAGAGTAAGAGACCTGCCGGGCGTCCGTTATCATATTGTCCGCGGCGTTCTCGATAGCGCAGGCGTGGCTAACCGCAAACGGAGCCGAAGTAAATACGGCGCGAAGAAAAGTTAACCCCCACACCAATGTATCCTGGCGAGTTGGTGTAAGGGAAAAATAGATTAAAGTAAGGGAAAAAATAAAATGAAATCTTTATTAAAAAATAATTTACATTGGTGTAGGGGTAAATAATGGCAAAAAAGTGGACAGCTTCCATAAAACAGTTAAAACCGGATGCGAAGTTCAACAGCAAACTGGTGCAGAAGTTTATCAACACGCTCCTCTGGAAAGGCAAAAAAAGCGTCGCGCAAAAGATTTTCTACGATGCTATGTCGATAGTCGAAAGACAGGTCAAGGATGTCAAGCCGCTGGAAGTCTTCGAAGCCGCTGTCAATAATGTAAAACCTTATATTGAAGTCCGCTCAAAACGAGTCGGAGGCGCAAGCTATCAGGTTCCTATGCCTGTAAATTCAAAAAGACAGCAATCGCTTGCTTTCAGATGGATTATCGCATCGGCAAGAGGCAAAAAAGGAAAACCAATGTCGGCAAGACTTGCCTCTGAACTTATCGATGCCTACAACAAACAGGGCGGCGCTGTAACAACACGCGAAAACATCCATAAAATGGCTGAGGCAAACAAAGCTTTCGCTCACTTCGCCTGGTAATCTAAATAGCTATCTTAACTGCCATAGCTTTTCAAGATGCTGTGGCAGTTTTTTTTATAACATAATCATCAAGACACGAAGGAATTGAAAATTGAAGATTGTAGATTGAAGAATTAAAATAATAAAAATAATCGCCGAAGGTGGTTCCGTAAGTCTTCATTTTTCAATCTTCATTCTTCAATTATTAAATTTATGCCGGAAAAACTAAATAAAATCCGTAACATAGGCATCATGGCTCATATCGACGCCGGTAAAACCACCGTCTCGGAACGTATCCTTTATTACGCCGGAAAAACGTATAAAATGGGCGAAGTGCACGATGGAACCGCCGTTATGGACTACCTCGAAGAGGAACAAGAGCGAGGTATTACCATCACATCCGCCGCCACTACCTGTCACTGGCAAGAGTGGACAATCAACCTTATCGACACCCCCGGCCACGTCGATTTTACCGCTGAAGTAGAAAGGTCACTGCGCGTTCTCGATGCCGCGATTGCCGTCTTTGATGCTTCCGAAGGCGTCCAGGCCCAAAGCGAAACTGTTTGGCGGCAGGGCCAAAAATATCATCTGCCGGCATTCTGCTTCATCAACAAAATGGACAAAACCGGCGCAGACTTTGAAATGTCTATTGCCAGTATAAAAGAAAAACTTATTGCTCATCCTGTCTGCGTCCAGATTCCTATCGGCGCTGATATGACTTTCGAAGGGCTTATCGACCTTGTCGAAATGAAGGCTGTTTACTATAAAGCTGAAAAGCTTGGAGCAAATTTTGAGGAACTCGACATACCGGAAAATCTTCTCGGACAGGCAAAAAAATATCGACACGATATGCTCGAAAGCCTCGCTGAATTTGACGAGCAGTTAATGGACAAATACGTCCACGATAAACCCGTTGAAGAAGATTTAATTCATAAAGCGATTAGAAAAGGAACCTGCGCAGGAAAGATTCATCCCGTTTTTGTCGGCTCGGCCCTGCGATACATCGGCATTCAAAGGATACTTGACGGCGTCGGCAGATATTTCCCTTCGCCGTTGGATAAGCCGGAGATAATAGCGCATCTGCCGACGGATAATCAAAAAAAGATAACTGTCAAATGCGATACACGCAAAAGTCTTGTTGCTCTTGCCTTCAAAATCATCGGCGACAAGCACGGCGACCTCTATTTCCTCAGAATTTATCAGGGCATTCTCAAAAGCAGCACCAGAGTTCTCAATCCTAACAGGAACTGCAAAGAAAATATTACCAGATTATTCAAAATGCACGCCAACAGCAGGGAGATTGTTCAATCTGCCCGTGCAGGCGACATCATTGCCTGTGTTGGTCTGAGAGACACCCTCACCGGAGATACACTTTGTGATACCAAAAGTCCGATAATACTTGAAAGTATCACTTTTCCCGAGACCGTTATGAGCATGTCGATAGAACCGCACAGCACGGCCGACAGGGATAAACTCTCACAGGCTCTTGCCACGTTGAGAAGAGAAGACCCGACATTCAAATGCAAATTCGATGTTGAAACAGGACAGACCATTATCAGCGGAATGGGAGAACTGCATCTCGAGATTCTTCAGCACAAACTTGTAAGAGACCTGAAGGTTAACGTCAGGGTTGGAAAACCTAAAGTTGCCTACAGGGAAGCGATTACTTTCAAGGCCGAGGCGGAGGGGAAATTTATTCGCCAAACCGGCGGCCACGGCCAGTATGGTCATGTTGTTATTACTATTGAGCCTTTGATGGACGAAACTGGGCATTATAGTAAAGAGACAGAATTTGTAAACAAGATAATCGGAGGCGTAATACCCAGAGAATATATACCCGCTGTGGAAAGCGGCGTAAAAGATGCTTTGGGTTGCGGAGAGCTTGCAGGTTATCCTGTTGTCGGCGCTAGAGTTACGTTAATTGATGGCTCTTACCACGAGGTTGATTCTTCTGCTCTGGCTTTTGAGCAGGCAGCCGGAATTGCTGTTCGGGAAGGGCTTAAAAAAGCGGGAGCTATTTTGCTTGAGCCGATTATGAAGTTTGAGGTAAATATTCCGGATTCTGATTACGGTGCGGTTCAGGGAAATATAATCAGCAGGCGAGGAATGATTACGGATACAAAATTGCACGGCACTATGAGGGTTATTGACGCCAAAGTTCCGCTTGCTGAGATGTTTGGTTATTCCAGCGAATTAAGGGGTATAACCAGCGGCAGAGGCACTTTTGTTATGGAGCCGGCTACCTACGAACCGGTGCCGCAACAAATCGCTGAAAAAATTCTATCTGACTATTGACCTGTTCCGATATATCTGATATAAATCTTGCTTCCTCAGCCGTAGCGAGCCTCCTCTTCTAAGAGAGGGGGCGTTCCGAGTTGGGCTGATTTACATATCTGTAGTAGAAACTACTATGGCAATATATAAGTTTGTCCCAGTGTAATGGTGTTTAATCGCAGGGCAAACAGGCGATATACCGTATCTTGTTTTTTGTGTTTAAGATGCTGAAAAGGCAATTTTGTGTAAAAAAGGCTTTTTTCAGTATTATTATTGTTGATTTTTTATCTTGAAACAGTTACTCTCTTGTGTTTTCGTCTTTGCAAAGGCGTGCGAGGCGGTTGTTAAGAAGATTGAGTAATTGTATAGAAGATTAGTTTAAAGGTTTTTTTAGAGACTTTATATGGCAGCAGAAACGGAACGAATTCGCATCAGGATGGAGGCTTATGACCCCCGCGCACTGGATACTTCGGCCAAAGAAATAGTAGAGCAGGCACGAAGGACCAACGCAAGGGTCAGCGGACCTATTCCGCTGCCTACGCGGATTGAAAGATATACCGTTCTTCGCAGTCCGCACGTCGATAAAAAGAGCAGGGACCAGTTCGAGATGCGCACACACAAGCGGCTGATAGACATCTACGAAGCAAACGCCAGGACAGTTGAAGCTCTGAATCGACTCGTAGTACCGGCCGGTGTATTTGTGAAGATAAAGGCATAAATTGTAATGAAGAAAACGTAAAGTGCAAAACAGTGCTTTACGTTTTTGTTTTGGAATTAAAGCGCAAAGGTTTTTGTAAAATATGATGCTTCTCGGCAAAAAAGTTGGAATGACACAGATATATGACGATGCCGGCAAAATCGTGCCGGTTACGGTTATACAGGCAGGTCCCTGTACGATTACGCAGGTCAAGACGGAGCAGACCGACGGATACACAGCGATTCAGATGGGATTCGATGATGTGAAAAAGTCCCGTCAGAACAAGCCGCAAATCGGTCATGCGAAGAAAGCTAACGATATTCCCAAGAGATTCATAAGAGAATTCCGCCTCAAAGGACAATCTGCCGATTACAAGCAGGGCGATAAGATTACGGTAGAGGTTCTTGCCGAGGCAAAACGGGTCGATATCGTCGGAACGAGCAAGGGCAAAGGCTTTCAGGGCGTTATGAAAAGACACGGCTTCGGCGGTATGCCGGCAAGCCACGGCACTGAAAGAAAACACCGATCGCCCGGCTCAATCGCAAGTCATGCAACAAACAGAGGTCATTGCGGACATCCGAAAAAAGGAAAACGAATGGCCGGTCATATGGGGGATGTTAGAATTACGAGCAAAAATCATAAGTTGGTAAGCATTGATGTCGAAAAGAATCTGCTTGTAGTGAAAGGTTCCGTGCCGGGAGCTGCAGGCGGTTATGTAATAGTTAAACAAAGCAAAGGCAGCAAGTAGAATCTATGATTACAGTTGCAGTACATAACAGAGATGGAAAAGAAATAGACAGCCTCAAAGTTGATGAAGCTGTACTCGGCGGACATGTCAGAATCGCTCTGCTCAAACAGGCCATCGTGATGTATCACGCGAATAAACGTGTCGGAACCGCTGCGACGAAAAGCAGAGGTATGGTTGAAGGCTCGACAAGAAAAATATACAAGCAAAAAGGCACCGGCAACGCCCGTATGGGTACGGTAAGAACCAATATCCGAAGAGGCGGCGGCGTGGCGTTTGCGAAAGTTGCGCGAGATTTCGGGAAAGATATGCCGAAAAAACAAAAGAAACTGGCAAGAGATTCGGCGATATTGGCCAAACTTCAGGTTGGAAACGTCGTTGTAGTAGATGAAATAAAATTCGAGCAGCCAAGGACAAAAGATTTCGTAAAGATTCTTGGAAATCTTAAAATTGACAGGAGCTGCTTGGTTACAATCAATGAGCCCGACCAGAATCTTTATAAATCCGCCAGAAATATTCCAAAAATATCCGTAATAAAAGTATCAGACCTTAACGCGGGCGATATCTGCAATACGCAGAAGATGCTTTTTACAAAAGACGCTTTTCTTACGGTGATTAATAAAACAAAAACGGCTGATTTGCCGGCGGACGATAAAAAATGAAGAAAATGGATGACCATGAAATTGTTATAAGGCCGTTGATAACGGAGCAGAGCACGCATCTTGCCAACGTCAGGAAGGCGTACTCGTTCGAAGTGAACAAAAAGGCCAACAAGCATCAGATAAAAGGCGCTGTTGAGAGACTGTATAGCGTAAAGGTAACGGATGTAAGAACTGCCAACCGCAAGGGAAAGCCCCGAAGGCACGGCAGATTTATGGGACAAAAAAGCGACTGGAAAAAAGCGGTTGTCGTGCTCGATGAGCAATATCATATAGATTTGTTCTAAAACCCCCACACCAATGTATTGGTGTAAGGGTGAAAATGTATGAGTAAAAGGAAAAATATTAAAACGGAATCTACGCCAAAGAAACAGTTTACATTGGTGTAGGGGTAAACAGGCAGAAAAGATATGGGTATAAAAATTTACAGACCAACATCAAACGGACGGCGAAATACGTCGGTCAATGATTATGCGGAACTGACGACAGATAAACCGCAGAAGACTCTCTGCGTCAGGATAGGCAGGGCCGGTGGAAGAAACAATGAAGGAAAAACCACCTGCCGGTTCAGAGGCGGCGGCGCAAGAAGAATCTACAGAATCATCGACTTCAAACGAAACAAGGACGCAATTGCCGCGACCGTAGAAACAGTTGAATATGACCCGAACAGGAATTGTTTTATTTGCCTCGTTCGCTATGACGACGGCGAAAAAAGATATATCCTCGCTCCGCAGGGATTAACGGTTGGCCAGAAGATACAGAGCGGCCCGGAAGTCGAGCCGAAAGTCGGAAACGCAATGCCGCTGGCGGCTATCCCTGTAGGTATCGAGGTTCACAATATTGAAATGATCGCAGGACAGGGTGGAAAACTTGTTCGAGGCGCGGGACTTTGCGCAAGACTAATGGCGAAGGAAGGCGACTGGGCAACAGTTATCCTGCCGAGCGGCGAAATGAGAACGGTTCGTATCGAGTGCAGAGCGACTATCGGAACGCTCAGTAATCCTGATTATCAGAATATAAAAATCGGCACGGCCGGCAGAATGAGACATCTGGGAATCAGGCCGCACGTTCGCGGAAAAGCCCAGAACCCGGTATCGCATCCGATGGGCGGCGGCGAAGGCAGGGCCAATGGCGGAAGACATCCCTGTTCGCCGACGGGCGTGCTCGCTAAAGGCGGAAAGACAAGAAATCCGAGAAAACTCAGTAATAAACGGATTATACGCAGAAGAAAATCCAATCGAGGCGAACAATTAGTTCTGTAAACTGAAAGAGTAATTTGAGGTAATAATGTCGAGATCGCTTAAAAAAGGGCCGTTTGTTGATACAAAACTTTTACAAAAGGTTTTGAAGCAGCACCAGATTGGCATTAAAGACCCTATTAAAACATGGTCCAGGCGAAGTACGATTGTTCCTGAATTTGTCGGATATACCTTCCTCATACATAACGGAAAAGTTTTCAATAAGCTTTTCGTGTCTGAGGAAATGGTAGGTCATAAGCTGGGCGAATTTTCGATGACTCGCATATTCAGGGGACATTCAGGAATTAAAACAGAAGCGGCGGCAGCGGGAGGCCCATCAGGTCCGGCGGCGCCGGCAGGAGCAGCGGCACCTTCAAGGGCACCGGCAGCACCAGCGGCGGGAAAAGCACCAGCGAAACCAGCAGGCGGGAAATAAAATGTTAAGTGGAAGTAAACTTGATAATCTGATTAAACGACAGAAAAAAAGCGTTTCTGAATTGGCTGCAGCAATGAAGCGTGCGGGATTCAGCGAACAGCAGGCGGCGAGCGCCATAAGGAACTGGCGAAAAGGATTATATAAGCCTCTGCCGAGAAGCAGCGATATCGAGGCGATTGCTTCCGCTTTAGGAGTAGAGGCTACCGGTATCTCGGAATGGAGATGCTCGGTAAGATACGCCCCGACTTCGCCGAGAAAAGCAGGACTTGTTACACAGCTTATTTCGGGAAGAAGCGCACAGGAAGCGCTCGATGTGCTTAAATTTACGAGAAAAAGAGCCGCTGAAATGGTTCAAAAGGCACTTAAAAGCGCCATTGCAAATGCTGATGAGGCATCTGCGGATGTTGAAAAACTTTATGTATGCCAGGCCAGGGTTGACGGCGCGGGCGTCAGAATCGGCACAAAAAGATTCAGAGCCAAAGACAGAGGAAAAGCTTATTCAATCAGGAAAATGGCCAGTCATATCCATATTGCTGTGACTGAAATGTAAATAATATTCGACGAAAAGAACCGCTAAAAGCGGATGAATTTGAAAGGTGTTTAAGGATTTAATATGGGTCAGAAGGTTCAACCGATAGGTTTCAGAACCGGCATAAGACTGCCGTGGCAGAGCACATGGTTTGCTCCGAAGGCCAATTACGGTCAGATGCTGGTTGAGGACCAGAAGATTCGCACATATATAGATAATAAATATAACAAGCAGCCGCCGTTCGCTGCGGTTTCAAAGATTGAAATAGCGAGAACAAGAAACGAAGTAAAAATTACTCTTCACACCGCAAGACCGGGCATCGTAATCGGCCCTCGCGGCGCGGAAGTTGACAAACTCAGACAGGACCTTGAGGTCATTATCAACAGACAGGTTGCTATAAATGTTATCGAAATCAAAGAGCCTGCTCTGGATGCGAGACTTGCCGCCGAAGCTGTCGGCGAGCAGTTAAAGAAACGCGTTGCATTCCGAAAGACTATGAAGCAGCAGTGCGAGTTGGCAATGCAGGCCGGTGCAAAGGGAGTTAAAGTCATTTGCTCCGGAAGACTCGGCGGAGCTGAGATGGCAAGAAAAGAAACCCAGATGATAGGCAGCATTCCGCTGCATACCATTGACGCTGACGTTGATTACGCATCTATTGGCACAAGAACAACTTATGGAATTATAGGTATTAAGGTTTGGATTTATAAAGGTAAATACGGCCAGCAGCCGGAAGAACAAACCGGCGGCAGAAAAACCCTTCGAAGACCGAGGTCTTTTAAACGTCAGTCAAGAGCCGAGGCGCCGCCTGCTGAAGTTGCCGGCGAAACCAAGAAAAGCAGCGAAGCGGGCAGCGGCGCTGCGACAGACCAGAAAAATACCGCCCCAGGCGGAAAGGTGTAACCTATGGCACTTATGCCAAAAAGAGTTAAATACCGGAAAAGCCAAAGAGGCAAAATGAAAGGCAATGCCTGCCGGATGAATTATGTCGCCTTTGGCGAATACGGCCTGCAGTCTTTGGAGATGAGCTGGGTCACCGGCAAGCAGATCGAGGCCGGCAGAGTCGCGGCCAGCCATTTCCTGGAAAGAGTGGGAAAGGTATATATTAGAATTTTCCCGCATAAGTCCATAACCAAAAAGCCGCTTGAGACAAGAATGGGAAAAGGAAAAGCGGAAGTCGAGCAATGGGTCGCCTGCGTAAAGCCGGGTATGGTTATGTTTGAAATCGGCGGCGTTAGCGAAGATGTTGCCAAAAGAGCTTTAGCAAGAGTCTCTCACAAGATGCCGGTAAGGTGCAGACTTGTTACCAGAGGTCATACAATTGGATAAGGCGGTTTGCTGATGAAAGCTACAGAAATACGAGAAATGAGACCTGATGAATGGCAGGGCGAGCTTGAAAATTTCGAGCGGCAGTTGTTCGACCTTCGAACAAGGGCTGTGACGGAAAAGCTTGAGAATACGCACCTGCTGCGAAACATAAAACGGGATATCGCGAGACTCAAGACGGTTATCAGGGAAAGCCAGTCCGTTCGACAGGCTCAGGACAGGTTAAAGGGCAAAAAATAAATGGAAGAACAGAGAAAACAAAAAAAGGCGATTTGCGGCGAAGTAATCAGCCGCAGCGGCGACAAAAGTATCAGGATTGTGCTTAATTACAAAGTAAAACATCCTGTTTACGGGAAATATATAAACAGGCGCACAAAGCTTTGCATTCATGACGAGAAGAATGTCGCCGGTGTCGGCGATGTTGTTGAAGTTGTCGAGTGCAGGCCTATAAGCAAAACCAAAAGCTGGCGTCTGCTTAAAGTTGTTCAAAAAGCAGTTGAAAACGATTAACAGTACACCCCCACACCAATGTATTGGTGGAAGGGTAAAAATGAATTGGTAAAAGGTGAAAATAGAAAATGAAGTTTGTATCTAAAAGACAATTTACATTGGTGTGGGGGTAAACGTTGATTCAACAGGAAACATATTTGGATATTGCCGATAATTCCGGCGTCAAGCTGGCACAATGTATCCTTGTTCCCGGAAGAAGCACTTCCAGGAGAGGCAAATATACGCGTGTAACCGCCGGGGTAGGCGATATTATATGCATAGCGATAAAAAAAGTTTTGCCGACCTGTCAGCTCGACAGGAAGAAAGTTTACAAATGCGTCATAATCAGGACGAAAAAACCTGTCAGAAGAGCCGACGGCAGCTATGTCAGATTTGACAGTAACGCCGCGGTATTAATCGACGCAGAAGGCAACCCTGTCGGCACCAGAGTTTTCGGAGCGGTCGCAAGAGAATTGCGAGAAAAGAATTTTATGAAGATTATTTCCCTCGCGAGCGAGGTTGTATAAATATGGCAAGACATATTAAAAAAGGCGATATGGTTGAAATTATTACCGGCGATGACAAAGGAACAGTCGGCAAGGTAATGCGTGTTATTACTTCGAAAGACAGAATTATTATTGAAGGCGTAAACAGGCACTACAAGCACGTAAAACCGAGCCGGAAATATCCTCAGGGCGGCAGAATACAGGCTGAGGAACCTGTGCATATAAGTAATATTCTGCCGGTGAACCCGAAAACTTCAAAAGGGACAAGAGTAAGATTTGTCATCGGCAAAAAAGGCGAGAAAAAGCGCGTTGGCGTCGATGGAACAGAAATCGGAATAGTTAGAAAGACTGAATAGAAGTTAAGTATGGCAAGGTTAAAAGACCTATATAAATCGAAAGTAGCTCCTGCTCTGCAGGAAAAATACAGCTACAAGAGCATAATGGCGGTGCCAAAGATGCAGAAGATAGTTGTATCAATGGGCGTCGGCAAGGCCGTGCAGGACAAGAAATTTATCGAAACCGCTCAGCAGGATTTGATGATGATTACCGGCCAAAAGCCGCTTGTCATTGGAGCCAAAAAGAGCGTATCTAACTTCAAAGTAAGACAGGGAGACAAGACGGGTTTGAAAGTAACGCTTCGAGGCCAGAGGATGTATGAGTTTATGGACAGGCTCATCAATCTTGCGATACCGCGAGTAAAAGACTTCAGAGGTCTGAATCCCAACAGCTTTGACAAGAAGGGGAATTATTCGTTCGGTATGAGCGAACAAACTGTTTTTCCGGAAATAGACTCTGCGAAAGTGGAAAATACGCAGGGTATGAATATAACTTTTGTTACGACTGCCAAGACAGCCAATGAGGCAAAAGACCTGCTGAAGATGTTTGGTATGCCGTTCAGGGAGTAGCTGATGACTACAAAAGCTCTCGTAAATAAATGCAACAAAAAGCCTAAATTCAGGACAAGGGCTTATACTCGATGCGGAATCTGCGGCAGAAGCCATGCAGTTTACAGGAAGTTTAAAATTTGCCGACTCTGCCTGAAAAAACTTGCCGGCGAAGGCAAAATCCCTGGACTGAAAAAGGCGAGCTGGTAAATAGAGAAATAAAATGAATTTTTTTTACAGGATTGGTCAAAATGCATAGTGACCCGATAGCTGATATGCTTACAAGAATAAGAAATGCCGAACGAAGCGGTCATGCGACTGTTACGGTCAGGGCTTCGGGAATCTGTCAAGACATAGCCGGAGTATTAAAAAGCGAAGGCTATATCAGCGATTTCGACAAGATTGATGATGCTACGGGGCAAGGGATAATCAAAATAACGCTTAAATACACTCCTGACGGGACGCCGGCGATAACCGAGATTAAAAGAGTAAGCAAGACCGGAAGAAGAATTTACAGTTCTGTCGGAGACCTGCCTTATGTTATGAACGGAATGGGAATTGTTATTGTTACAACCAGCAAAGGCGTAATGACGGATAAGCAGTGCCGAACCGAAAACCTCGGCGGCGAAGTAATTTGTACGGTGAGCTGATGAGCAGAATAGGCAAAAAACCAGTTAGCATACCGGCCGGCGTAAAGGTCGAGATTTCCGGTCAGATAGTCAAGGTGAGCGGTTCCAAAGGTTCTCTTGAGATAAACTGCAGGCCGGAGGTAAAAGTTAAACTCGATGGCCAAAAGGTTATTGTTGAGAGTCTGGATGCTCAAAGCCGGATCGGCAAAGCGATGCACGGAACAACAAGAGCTTTGATTAATAATATGGTAATCGGTGTTACCAATGGATATGAAAAGAAACTGGAGATTTACGGCACCGGTTACAGCGTGAAAGAACAGGGCGGAACGCTGACTGTCCAGGTCGGCTTCAGTCATCCGGTCGAGATAAAAGTGCCGAAGAGCGTAAAAGTCAAGGTCGAAGTGCCGGCAACCAAAGGCAATGATACACCGGCCAAGTTTACCCTGATGGGATATGACAAACACGAACTCGGACAGTTTGCGGCCAATGTGAGAAAAATAAGACCGCCAGAGCCTTATCAGGGCAAAGGCATCCGATTTGCTGATGAACACGTTCGCAGGAAAGTCGGCAAGGCGCTTGCCGGCACCACCGCGGCTTAAAAATAATAGTGATATTTTTTGAGATTTGCTCATGCAGATTGATAGAATAAAAAAAGCCAGACTACGAAGAAAACAGCGGGTACACAAGAAGGTGCTTGGTACGCCGGACAGACCCCGTTTGAGTGTTTTCCGCTCGAATCGTCATATGTACGCACAGATTATCGATGATGTCGCAGGCGTTACGCTTGCTTCGGCAAATACCCGGATTAAATCGGTGCAGGACGGTCTGAAAAAGACGGGAAATATCGAAGCGGCAAAGATTGTCGGAAGTGAAATTGCAAAACAGGCAATACAGGTTGGAATCAAGACAGTAAAATTTGACAGGAACAGATACAAGTATCACGGAAGAGTAAAGGCGCTTGCCGAAGCGGCAAGACAGGCCGGTCTGGTTTTTTGACAGGCTTGATTTAATAATTTAACGGATAGCCGAATTTTGGAGATAACAAATTGGCTGAAGAGTCGAGAATAATGGTTGGTCAGGATAGTCATCCCATTGAGGAAAATGTGATAAAAGTTTTTCGCTGCGCAAAGGTGGTCAAAGGCGGAAGAAGATTCAGCTTCAGCGCTATGGTCGCCGTAGGCAATAGGGCCGGCACAGTTGGAATCGGTTACGGAAAGGCAAAAGAAGTGCCGATGGCGGTCGATAAGGCCATTAAAGACGCCAAGAAGAGTCTTAAGAAAGTGGCCATCGAGGGACAGACTATACCTCATCAGATTATCGGCAAATTCGGTGCGACAAAAATAACGATGCTGCCGGCAAGTCCGGGAACAGGCGTTATCGCAGGCGCCAGTGCACGAGCCGTACTGGAACTGGCCGGTGTGCATGATGTGCTGACAAAAGTTTACGGCAGCACATCAACAAAGAATGTTGTTAAGGCTACGATGGATGGTCTGTTAAAGCTTCGTAATGCAGAAACAATCGAACAGCTTCGCGGAGTAGCAGTCCAACCAGTAAAAAGGTGGTGAGACAGTAATGTTAAGTCATGAAATAACTTCAATAGCAGGCAGGCACAAACAACAGAAAAGGGTTGGCAGAGGTCCGGGCAGCGGACACGGCAAGACCTGCGGAAGAGGAACTAAAGGCAGTTTGAGCCGGGCCGGTTCCGGCGGCAAAGTTGGATATGAAGGCGGACAGATGCCATTGTTCAGAAGACTGCCAAAACGAGGATTCAGCAACTACCGATTTGTCCGCAGATATGAGATAGTAAACGTTTCACAACTCGACAAATTTGAAGACGGTTCCGTTGTAGATGCAAAGAGTCTGTTCATCGCAGGACTTGTCAACAGCGCCGGCAGCAAAGTCAAAGTCCTCGGAGACGGAGAGTTGACGAAAAAGCTCGACGTAAACGTTCATAAATTCAGCAAGGCCGCACACGACAAGATTTTAAGCTGCGGCGGTGTAGTGAAAGTGGTTGCATAAATTGACAGGGAAAATAAATGTTTGATGCTGCTGTAAATATTTTCAAGATTCCCGACCTGCGGAATAAGGTGCTTTTTACCATGGCACTTTTGATTATTTACAGAATCGGGTTTCATATATCGCTGCCGGCTATCAACCAGCAGTTGATGATAGGAGCCGCTGCGCAGCGGGACGATAGCAGTCCTATCGGCAGGGCACTGGAACATTTACAGATGCTCAGCGGCGGAGAATTAAGAAAAAGCAGTCTCTTCGGACTGGGAATTATGCCTTATATCACAGCCTCTATTATACTGATGCTGCTGGGCGAGGTGATGCCTTCACTTAAAAAGCTAAAGGAGGAAGGCCAGACAGGATACAAAAAGATACAGGAATATACGCGGTATCTTACAGTGCCTATATGCATAGTGCAGTCAATGCTGTATATGAAAGTGCTGCGTGCTTATACCTATCCGGGACTGGAGGCAGCGGCCGTTATTATGGGTACTTTGGGAATGACGGCAGGCACAATCTTTCTGATGTGGCTCGGCGAACAAATAGATGAATACGGTATAGGAAACGGTATAAGTCTGCTAATTATGGCTGGTATTCTGGCAAGGATGCCGGGCACGATTACGAGAGTTGTGGAAAATACTTCATTTACAGTTGGCGCCGGCACGGCAAGCGGTACTTACGGACCTGCAAAAATACTGTTTCTGATAATAGCATTTGTGTTTGTTGTCGCCGGAGCAATACTCATAACACAGGGACAAAGAAGAATACCAATTCAACAGGCAAAACAAATGCGAGGTATGCGTGTTTACGGCGGTCAGAGGCATTATCTGCCGCTGAGAATTAATCACGGCGGCGTTATGCCGCTTATCTTCGCATCCAGCCTGATGCAGTTTCCGCCGATAGTTTTCGGACAATTGTTAAGCATAGAAGCATTCAGCAGGTCGGCAATTCTGGCAAATATTTACGCTGCACTGAATCCCGGGGCATATACATATAATCTGCTATATATTATTCTGATAATTGTGTTTTCTTATTTCTGGACGACAGTTCAATTTCAGCCAAAAGAAATGGCCAAGAATCTGCGCAACTCCGGAAGCTTCATACCGGGTCTTAGGCCGGGACACAGGACTGCTGAATACCTGGAAACTGTTATGATCAGAATTACTTTTTACGGTGCCGCCTTCCTGGCGGTTATAGCGGTTGTGCCTACTGTTATAGCTCAGATGCCGGGACTGGATATCGACTGGCAGGTCGCATCGTTTTTCGGCGGAACAGGTCTGCTGATTGTTGTCAGCGTCTCGCTGGACCTTGTGCAGAGAATCGAAGCTAATTTGCTAATGCGAAACTATGAAGGCTTCAGCTCGACCGGCCGAATAAAGGGAGCCCGCGGATGGTAATCGTACTGCTTGGGCCGCCGGGAGCAGGAAAAGGCACACAGTGTAAAAGAATTATAGAAAAATACCGGCTGGTTCATCTGTCTAGCGGAGATATATTGAGAAGCGAAAGAGCCGCGGGAACAGAGCTTGGTAAAAAAGCTCAGGAATATATGGACAGCGGCAAACTTGTGCCGGACCAGTTAATAATAGAAATGATGGTTAAGGCAATAGCCGCTGCAAATGGAAATTGTGTTTTGGACGGCTTTCCCCGCACAGTTGTGCAGGGAGCCGAATTAGATAAAGAACTGGCACTAAAGGCGAAAAAAATTAGTGCCGTCGTAAACCTCGTTATTGACGACGAAGTTGTAGAAAAACGCTTATCAGGCAGAAGGAGCTGTCCGGTATGCGGCGCTGTTTATCATATTGATACACTGAAACCGAAAATTAAAGGTTTCTGTGATAAGTGTAAGGGCCAGAAACTTGTGCAAAGGCCGGACGACAAGCCCGAAGTTGTAAAACAAAGGCTGAAAACTTATCACGAACAAACTGCCGCAGTGGTTGGTTACTATTCCGACAGCGGCCAGGAAATACTTGATATCGAGGCTGACGGGCCAATTGATGATATAACGGCTGAAATATTTGAAAAACTCGACAGTCTTGTAACGGCCAGATAAGTAAAAATGGCGATTACTTTACGAAGTCGCAGAGAAATAGAGCTTTTAAAAAAGGCCGGCAGCGTTGTTGCCGAGGTTCTTTTAAAATTAAAGGATTATGCTGTTCCGCAAATCAGTACTGCTGAATTGAATCAGATAGCTGAAGATACGACAAGGCAGCTTGGGGCGACGGCTCTTTTCAAGGGCGTAAAAAATCCTTACGGGAAAAGGGCGTTTCCTGCGGCTTTATGTACTTCGATTAACCAGCAGGTTGTACACGGGATACCTTCGGAAAGAGTAAGATTGCAGGAAGGCGACATACTCAGCGTTGATTTCGGCGCCAAGCTCGACGGCTATTGCGGTGATGCTGCTGTTACGCTGCCGATAGGCAAAATCAGCAGCGACAAGCAGCGACTGATGGATGTAACAAAAAAAATGCTTGATATTGCAATACAGCACAGCAAAGCCGGCGTAAAGTGGAGCAGTATTGCCGGTATGATGCAGAAATGTGCCGAGTCGGCAGGTTTTTCGGTGGTTACAGAATTTGTCGGACATGGAATAGGCACCGAAATGCATGAAGAACCTAGAGTTCAGAATTTTGTTAACGATGAGCTTTTGAAGAATGACATCCTGCTGCAGGAAGGGATGATACTTGCTGTTGAGCCGATGGTTAATATGGGCACAAGCAAGGTAGTTACGTTAAACGACGGCTGGACGGTTGTGACAAAAGATGGAAAACCGTCGGCTCATTTTGAGCACACAATAGCCATTACCGAAAACGGCTGTGAAGTGCTTACTATAAAGTAATTTTTTGTATGTCAAAAAAAGACGCGATAAAAGTTGAAGGCAAAGTGCTTGAAACTTTGCCGAATGCTATGTTCAGGATTGAACTTGCCGGCGGCCATGTGATTATAGCACACGTGTCCGGAAAAATGAGAATGCATTTTATAAGAATCCTTGCCGGCGACACGGTAACTATTGAAATGTCGCCTTATGATTTGAGCAAGGGAAGAATAGTTATGCGACATTAGCAGATACAGGTGTATTATGAAAGTTAGAAGTTCGGTAAAAAGAATATGTGAAAGCTGCAAGGTAGTGCGGCGCAAAGGCGTGGTGCGCATAATCTGTTCGGTTGACCCCCGCCACAAACAAAGACAAGGCTGATAGATTAACAGGAAAGGTAAATTATGCCTCGTATAGTTGGTGTTGATATTCCTAATGAAAAGGCGGCAGTGATTGCTCTTACCTATATACACGGTATCGGCAGGTTTACCGCGGCTAAAATTCTAAAAGAAGTCGGCGTTGACCCGAATACACATGCCGGCAAGCTCTCTGAAGACCATGTGGCTAAAATCGCGCAGATAATCGACCGCGATTATACCGTCGAAGGCCAGCTCAGAAGAGAAGTTTCACAGAATATCGCACGGCTAAAGGATATCGGCTGTTATCGGGGAATCCGGCATCGTAAAGGGCTGCCTGTCAGAGGTCAAAAGACTCAGAGCAACGCCCGCACAAGAAAAGGAAAGAGAAAGACAGTCGCCGGCAAGAAAGGCGTAAAGGAACTGCGTGGATAATATATTTTTGAGGTATTTTTAATAAATGGCTAAGGGAAAAATAAGAAAGAACGTTACGAAGGCTGTGGTACACATCAAGTCCACCTTCAATAATACTCAGATTGTGATAACCGATATCGACGGCGATACTATTTGCTGGGATTCGGCAGGCACGGTTGGCTTTAAAGGCTCAAGGAAAAGCACTCCTTTTGCGGCCCAGAGAGCTGCGGAAAAGTGTGCAAATGCCGCCAAACGCTTCGGTGTCCGTGAAGTTGAGGTAAGGGTCAAGGGACCCGGTTCCGGCAGGGAATCGGCAATATCAGCATTACAGGCGACAGGATTGAGAATTTCTTCCATAGAAGATGTTACCCCTATTCCGCATAACGGCTGCCGGCCGCCGAAAAGAAGAAGAGTGTAAAAAAGTAAAAAGTAAAAAGTGAAAAGCAAAAGGTAAAAAATAATGGGACGTTATCTTAATTCATCGTGTAAGTTGTGCAGACGGGAAGGTATGAAACTGATGCTAAAAGGTATCCGCTGCGAGACCAGCAAGTGCCCGATTGAAAAGCGTCAGAAAAATATTGCACCGGGTATGCATGGCTGGAGACGCAGCAGAGGCACTGATTACGGCGTGCGGCTGCGCGAAAAGCAAAAAGTAAAACGATACTACGGATTGGCGGAAAGACAGTTTATACGGTATTTCCATAAAGCCGAAAAAACAAAGGGAAATACCGGAGAAGTGCTGCTGTGTCTGCTGGAAAGAAGACTGGATAATGTCGTTTACAAGCTTAATTTCGCTCCTTCGAGAAAAACGGCGAGACAGTTAATCTCACACGGTCATATTTATATCAACAATAAAAAAGTTGATGTGCCGGATTTTACCGTAAGTATCGGCGATAAAATATCAGTTAAACCTTCGGAGAAGAGCAAAAAGAGAATCAAAACGCAGCTTGACACTAATCCGAATTTTACGGCACAGTCCTGGCTGCAGCTCGACCCCAATACTCCGGCGGCCACCGTTGTGGCGATGCCTTCGAGACAGGACGTGCAGCTTCCTATAGAAGAGCAGCTTGTAGTTGAGTTCTGTTCGAGATAGTTTTGTTTTGAAATATAAGTAAACTCGCTGATAGGCGAATGATAAAATAAATTAACCGGGCAATTAACAGATAGCGATTATAAAAGGCAAAGGCCCCTGAAGAAATCGCTGAGAACAATTGCCCACAGTATGGAGGCCGAAAAAATGAGAATTACCTGGAGAGGTCTGGAACTTCCTACTCGTGTTGAGATAGACAAGCAGATTTCAACCGACAAATATGGTCTGTTTCGCATTGAACCTTTTGAACATGGATTTGGGACGACTATAGGAAACAGCTTGAGACGCGTATTGCTTTCTTCTCTTGAAGGCGCCGCGATAACGAACATCAAGATTGCCGGTGCAGACCACGAATTTACCTCGCTGCCCGGCGTCAAGGAAGATGTAACTGGGATTATTCTCAACGTTAAAAATATTATTATTAGAAAGACAGTACCGGAACCCAAAGTCATCACCGTATCGGCACAAAAGGGAACGGTAACGGCCGGTCAGATTCAAAGCGATGCGACTGTTGAGATTGTAAATAAAGACCATGTGATTGCGACCCTGACTCGTGACGCGAAATTTTCGATGGAAATGGCCGTGGGAACAGGAAGGGGTTATTCTCCCGCCGCTGAGAGACTGGCGCAGGCCGACAGATTCGAGCAGGAAGCGGGAAGAATAGAAGTCGATGCAATCTATTCGCCGGTAGTTCGCGTTCGTTATAAAACAGAAGATACACGAGTCGGACAAAAGACCAACTATGACAGGCTGATTCTCGAAATATGGACAAACGGCTCAATTACGCCTGAAATGGCGCTGGTAGAAGCAGGGAAAATCCTGAGAAAACATATAAATCCGTTTGTGCAGTATTTTGAAATCGGCGAAGAGACGGTAGAAGGAGCTGAACTGGCTGAAGTCGAACAGGGAACGGAAGTCGATGAGCAGCTTATTGAGAAGTTAAAGATGCCGATACAGGAGCTTGAACTCAGCGTAAGAGCAAGCAACTGTCTGGAGGCGAGCCATATTGAAACCGTAGGACAACTGGTAAAGATGACTGAAGCCCAATTGCTGAAACTCAGGAGCTTCGGGAAAACGTCCCTTCGTGAGATTGTCAGGAAACTTGAGGATTTGGGACTTAAATTAGGTATGACTGATTTACCGGAATAAATAATTTTTTGAGGTATGAAAAAATATGCGTCATAGAATCGCAGGCGGACAACTTAACAGAACCAGTGCTCACAGAATAGCGTTGAGAAGAAATCTTGCTGCCGCTCTCTTTGAGCACGAGACTATAAGCACTACTCTCCCGAAGGCTAAACACGTAAAAAGCTTTGCTGAAAAACTGATAACTATTGCCAAGAAGGGCAATCTTGCTGCAAGACGAAGAGCTATTGCGATATTGGGAAACCGCGATATTGTCGAAGAAGTGGACGGCAAAATCGAGAAAAAAGGAACGATTATCGGCAAACTTTTCAGCGAGATAGCTCCCCGTTATCTCGACAGAGCCGGCGGCTATACGAGAATTATTAAGCTTGCCAAAAGGCGACTGGGGGATAACGGCCAACTTGTTCTGCTCCAGCTTGTCGGCCAGGAGAAGCAGGCTGAAACCACAAAAAAGGGCAAAAAGAAAGCCTCTAAAAAGAAAGCTGCGAAAAAAGAGCAGCAGGCAGAAGAAGGCGAATAAATTAATTTAGATTAATGCCAAGGGATTCAAAATTGGCACAGAAGGATTGTATATTCTGCAAAATTGCTGCCGGCCAGATACCTTGTATCAAAATTTACGAGGACAAAAATATACTGGCGTTTCTCGATATCGGTCCTGTAAGCGACGGGCATACGCTGATTGTGCCAAAGGAACATTATACGAAGGTGGAGGATAGCAAGCCCGAAGTGTTGTCGGCGGTTGCAGCTGTTTTGCCGAAGATTACTGCGGCGGTTGCGGCTGCTACAGGAGCAGACGGTTATAATGTTCTGTGCAATAACGGCAGAGCGGCAGGACAGCTTGTTGAACACTTACATTTTCATATAATACCGCGAAAAACCGGCGATGGAGTTTTCAATCATTGGCCGGCGTTTAAATATCCGCAGGGCAAGGCTGAAAAAATCGCCGAGGCGATTCGCGCCAAACTATAATTGATTTATCAGTTGCAGTTTGGTAGATTCTATAAGTTAACCTGATCGCGGGGTAGAGCAGTCTGGTAGCTCGTCGGGCTCATAACCCGGAGGTCGCAGGTTCGAATCCTGCCCCCGCTATTTTGTAACATTAGGCCAGTCAAATACTTATGGCTGGCTTTTTTGATGCGCCGATTTGTAAAGAGTTTTTTGACAGGAGATTTTAGTTTTTGACAATGCAGCAGGGATTTTATATAAGTCATCTAAAATGAATACATTTGACCAACCCGGCAATAACGACCAACCGCCGCCTGTTCACCGCCGACGACCCAGATACAGCGGTACTCATCCAAAGAGCTTCCAGCAGAAATATAAGGAACACAACATTGCAGCCCATCCGGATTTAAAGGCGCATTTGCGTGCAAAAGGAAAAACACCGGCCGGCACCCATGTTCCTGTCCTGATAGAGGAGGTTTTAGGTTGCCTTAAGCCCGGGCCTGGCCAGGTTATTGCCGACTGCACCGTCGGCTACGGCGGCCACGCATTAGAGTTTATCAAACGCATAGGACCTGCCGGAAAGTTAATTGCCTTCGATGTCGATAACGCCGAACTTGAACGCACCCGTTATCGGCTGAGCAAAGAGACCGTGCCTGTCAGTTTCTATCACAGCAATTTTGCCGGCATTGCCAATGTTATGAAAAAAGAAAATCTTGACGGCTATGACATAATCTTTGCCGACCTCGGTGTTTCAAGTATGCAGATAGACAATCCCGACCGCGGCATAAGCTATAAACACGAAGGCCCGCTCGATATGCGGATGGATGATCGGTTGAAACGAACCGGTGCGGATTTGCTCAATAATCTTTCCGAAGAGGAACTGGCCAAAGCCTTTTGGGAGCTGTCCGATGAGCCGGATTATCAAAAAATTGCCCGCCTGATTGTTGCACAGCGTGCCGTGCAGTGCCGCCCGCACATTCCAGGCCTTGCGCATACTGGTCAATGATGAACTCGGTTCTTTGAAAGAGCTTTTAAGACTTGCCCCGTACTGCCTGCGTCCGGGCGGCCGAATCGGCATAATTAGTTTTCATAGCGGCGAAGACCGCCTTGTTAAGCAGTCGTTTCGTGATGGTGTTCAAGCCGGCATATACCAGTCGGCGACCAAAGATGCAATCGTGCCGCGATTCAGGGAGATTGTCTCGAATCCGCGCAGCGCATCGGCTAAATTCCGCTGGGCGGTAAAAGGTAATGGTGAAAAACTTATAATCAGGGGAAAATAATTTCAGAATGGAGGTGTTAAATGAAAAAATGTTTTTCTGTTTTTTGCTATATCGTAATTCTGTTATGTGCTATACCAAACAAATCTATGTCAGAATCCGGTACAAACAGGCGTTTATCTTCTTATGACCTGCAGGTCAAAGAGTTGCTTTCAAAGATGACTTTAGAAGAAAAAATCGGACAGATGACGCAGGCCGAACACGGGGGGCTCAAGGATATAACAGATATAGAGAAATATTATCTTGGTTCCATTCTCAGCGGCGGCAGTTCCGACCCCGAAAACGGTAACAGTCTTCAGGCCTGGACGGACCTCTACGATAATTACCAAAAGCATACGTTGAAAACTCGGCTCGGCATTCCGCTTCTCTATGGCATAGATGCAGTTCACGGACATAATAATGTGTTTGGTGCGGTAATATTTCCTCACAACATAGGTCTGGGCTGCACAAGAGACCCTAAGCTTGTTGAACAAATTGCCCGCATTACTGCAATAGAAGTCCGTGCTACCGGTATA
>JAPLMW010000065.1 GCA_026386845.1 Phycisphaerae bacterium | reverse complement strand
AGTCGAGGAGATAATAAGCGCAGTTGTTACCCTTTCCGAGAAAAAGGTCGGGGCAATCATCGTTCTCGAAAGACAGGTAGCCTTAGGCGAATTTACCGAAATGGGCGTGCAATTAGACGCGAAAGTCAAAGCGGCACTGCTCAAGACAATATTCCACCCCGGCTCACCCCTGCATGACCTCGCAGTGGTAATACACGGCGATAGAATCGTAGCTGCGCGCGTACAACTGCCGCTGGCGGAAGCCAGCCTTGTCGGCGGAGCATTAGGCTCAAGACACAGAGCGGCAATAGGCATAACCACAGGCAGCGACGCCATCGCGATAGTGGTCAGCGAAGAAACGGGAACTCTGAGTATAGCCGAAGACGGCAAACTCGAACGGCCCGTAACCGAAGAAGAACTGCGCAAGAGACTGACGAGTATGTTTATTGACGCCAGCGTGATGTCCAAACTGCGGCGAGGGGCAGCAAAGAAAGAAACAACCCCTTCGACTCCGCTCAGGGCAAGGCAGTGAAAAGTTAAAAGTGAACCCTTCGACTTCCTTCGACGATGCTCAGGATAAATTCGCTTCCCTCGACCATGCTCGGGACAGGCAGGGCAGGCAGTTAAAAGTTGCGGAACTGCCGTTCGTCTTCGTCTTTGCTAAAAATCACTCTTAAATTACAGTAAAACCTGTATTCTTCAAATACTCAAATTTTCCACAATGCTACCTTTAGGTAGTCGATTTATACGGTAGAAAATAACAAAATGATACTTATAGTATCGTAGATTTATAAGTATCTTTCCTTAACATAAACAATATCTGAAAAGGAGTTTGATATGGAAGATATCATCCTTTTAAGAGGCTCTTAAGAACAAGGTTTGCAACTTTTACATTAACCGCATTTCCAAGTGCAGCCATAGCTGCAGAACCAGCAGGAAAGTGCTTTAGTTTATCCATTGATTGCAGCCGGGCACATTCTCTCACCGTCATGTAACGCTTTTCCCATCCGATAATAGGAACTTGAGTAGTGGTCATAGCAACTAATGATGGTGATGTTGTCGGGCGTTTAATTCTTACGCCAGATGCTCTGAACTGTATCATATAATTCCAGATATTACGTTCCCCTCCTTTGCAATTCCATTCAAGCTTCTGCAAACTTGGGGGAAACTTCTGAATCTTGTCCAGCCAACGGTCAATCTTTTTCTTATGATTTTCGTAAAGATCTCTATTGTGTTTTATGAATATCTGTTTCCAGTCGGGAAATGAGTTCTCTCGGTATCTTGCATAGCTTGGCAGATGTGCCATCAAATTCTCTCTAAACCTGTAATTAAGCGTTTTTCCGAAACTACCTCGCTTCTTGCGGAGTTTTTCTAATTCAACCTCGTATAAAGAATCCTGTTTATAAGGATATGTTGCCTTGAATTCCATGCTCCAGATAGGAAAGGACGGCAACTCTTCTTTCTTTGGAAATAATTCGATAAATTCCTGCCATGTATTTAGGCAATTCGTTACCTGTTCACTCAAACCAATAGCGTCAGAAGGATTCTCGTCTAAAATATCTCGTACTGAAAGCTCATCACCTGTTGTCTGTGGCTTGGGCCATTGGAATCCATTTAATCCTCCAAGCTGCCCAATCATATACATTCTTTCCCTTATTTGTGGTACGCCAAACCTATGTGGCGAGAGTTGTTCATGTTTCACATCGTATCCCAACTTCTCCAAAGCCGTTTTAACCTTGGTATAAGTATTACCCTTGTCGTGTTTGACAAAATGCGCAACATTCTCTAATACCACAAACTTCGGCTGATGATGCCGCAAAATCTCAACAATATTGAAAAATACTGTACCCCGGACAGCATCCTTCCAGCCCATCTGGTCTCCGGCTTTGGAAAAAGGCTGACAAGGAAAACCCGCGCAGAGCAAATCGTGATGTGGGACTTCTTTGGGATTAACTTTCTTTATATCACCTGCTGGGTTAATTCCAAAGTTAGCTTCATAATTTGTGCGGAGCTTTTCGTCTATCTCACAAGCAAAGACACACTGTCCCCCCAGACCTTTTGCGGCCAAATGAAACCCGCCTAACCCTGCAAATAAGTCAACGAATCTCATACTCTTTTAACTTGGTTTTTACCCATGAGGCTAATTCTCTGTCAAGTATCTTATCGTCTGCAGCACTGCAAATCAGGTTTATTATTCGAATCCTATCAAATAATATCCCACCTTCTTTAGACACATCATGCCAATCTCTTTTAGGAATTATATAAGGTACTGCAAATGCTTTGATGGGATTGCAAGACCAATGTATATACTGCTCCCATGCACGCAAGGGCAAATCACCAGTCTTGCTTCGCCAGCCTTGGCCAGCAGCACATTGAAGCAGTATGACTACTTGACTTGGTCTTGGTGGTTTTTCTAAAAAAGGTTTCCATGCAACTACATCCACTCCACGGTCTTTGTACTTTTCTGCTGGTGATTCTACATATCTTTCATTAAGCCTGACAGATAAATCAACAATTCTGTCTCGAATTGAAGTTTTTTCACCTTTTATAACAGGCCATCCAAAGACAACAGCTTCCCCAGAAATATACTTTTGAATGGCTTTACAGACGAGTCTTTCGAAAAGCTTGGAGGTGCTCTGTGAACCGTTTTCAGCGCCGAAGATAACCATGATCAAACAGGCCAAATATGCGCTATTTGGTGCAAAACTAGCATTAGATTCTATGGCAAGACTATCGATTTGGAATGGACACGTATTATATAATTTCTTTCTGTATTCTAGTTCTGTCCAAACATCACAAATAAAAGATTCCTTTGGCTCTTCTCCTGTGTCTCTTTCAAGCAGTTGGCTGAGCTTCGTTTTGGAAATAAACTCGCCAGTTACAGCGATATACAGTTCTATCCAGTCCGAAACGAAGGTGGTTGAATTTGGATCTGAAATTCTTATCATTACTTTTCTTTCACTGTTTTCAGCAGTTGTTTCGCTGTTTCAGCACACTTTTCCACCTCACTAATAACATCTGCTGTTTTGTGAAGATGCGCTAATCCTAAAACCGTTTGCAACTTACTATTTATAGACGCCAAATATCTAAGAATCATTTGTTCTTCCCCATCGCTTAAGTCGTAGGCTTCTTGGAGGTTTCGTGTTCGCTCAAGGTGTTTAAGTGCGTCTGGGCTCTCTACAACACTAGATAAATAGTCTGTGATATCTCGCGACTCCCCGATGACCGGTGAATTCCGATCATCACCAAACACCCAACTCGTTAAGTTTTGCAAGCTTTTAATTTTTTCTTTGGGAACTGGAGCACTTGGGCTTGTGTCTTTTAGGCTAGTTGGTAGTCCTAAATAACGCTTAATTTTTCCTTGCCCAATGGCAAGTATTAATAATGAAAATTTACCTTCCTCCGCCGATTTTGTGTCATAATCAAACTCATCTCTGGCTTGTTGAAGAAGCTTATAGCTAATATAATTTTTCCTTACCGACCCTTGACTGTCTGCAATTTGTGTTTCCACTTCTTGAAGAGTTTTTCCTTGGTCGATTAACCTTGCAATGTATCGTGCTTTTGCATAAGAACCCCATTTTTGTATGCCTACAATATGGCGTACTCCCATATAAGGAATTACATCTGATCTTTTGGGGTAAACGATAGCGGGTAAAAGTTTCAAATCGTCAATAATCGCTGGTAGTACTTCTTGCCACTGCTTGATATTGAGTTGGCTTCTTAACTTTGGATCTATTAGTAACTTGGCAGCCGCAAGCCGGCGGTTTCCCTCAACCACTGTAAAGGTGGTTGTGTCCTTTTTTATAAACTCCTCGAATTCCGTCGAAGAAATATCAGCCTTGGATAACTTGCCGGGCACGTTTCGCGGAATTACAACCAAAGGCTCTTCATCAAAATAACCATTTTGGCTCATAGAATCGACAAGTTCATTTAAATTAAAACCTTTGTAAAGTGATTTTAGCAGTTCTGCTTCATTTTGGCCTTGTATATTCTCTGGAAGTCGTGGGTTATCTGCATCCAAGTGGAGCTTTTCTATGTCAATATACTGTTGAGGGTGTTTTCCATCGTGGGTTTTATTAGATATTTTAGACATTTCGAAAATCCTTCCAATGATATTTCTCTAATTTTATAGAGCATTCTATTCCTTGTTTTTTCCATTAGTTGCCCCTCAAGGAATTGGGAGGATTATAGCAGGGAAACAGGGCAAAGGCAAAGGGGAAAATCATGGCCTTTCCGCTCAGGGCAGGCAGGGGCTAAACAAAAAGAAAACCCCCTTTACAAATACGGGTTTTTCTATATAGTAAGTTGAGATGTTTGCCAAAATCAAAAAAGCGGTTCTTGTGATATTTATAACCTGCCTGATATGGGTTTGGGCGGATTTGAGCCTTGACGAAAACCTCAATAACCAGACGATAACCATCACCGCAAGCAAGGCAAACCCCAAACTGTGGATTACGCTGGAAGGCAAGCCGGAAATACAGATAAAAGCCGACCTGAGCGGGCCGGTGGCAAAGGTGCGCGAACTTTCCAAAAAGATAGAAGGCGGCAAGGAAAAATTTGAGGTTATGTTCGACGCGGAGCAACAGAATATGAACACCGCGGGCGAATATACTTTGCCGGACATGAGAAAGTTTGTCGCGGAGAGCAAAAAGATTCAGGAATACGGACTGACTGTCAGGGCGGCAAGGCCGGACAAACTGCAGCGAATAAAAGTGGTGGAGCTGAAGGAAAAGACGCTGCCGATAAAGTGCGTGGATGAAACGGACAGCGAAATCGCCGGCGCCCATATAACGCCGGATGTTATTACTATGCTTGTGCCTGAACAGGTTACGGATGCGGAGGTAAAAATAGCAACGCCGGCGGAGAAGAAACAGGCTCGCGGCGGGACTATCGACAAAAAGCCTTATGTTGAATTTGCCGTCGGCGAAATAAGATACGCTGATACTGCGGTGAAGGTTGAATTGCCGATAACACAGGAAGATATGAAGCAATACACAATCAGCGGCACGCTGGGCTTTATTTTCAGCGCGAATCTCGCCGGCGAATATAAGGTGGAATTTATCAAACGGCCTGAAATCGGCAGCATAACAATAATAGCGACCGAAGAGGCAAAGACCGCTTATGAAGAAAGAGGGTTTGAAACTCTGCTTGAGATACAGGACGACGATGTAGGCAAGCCTGAAGTAACCCGGCAGGTGACGTATAATTTTCCGATACAATATGTTCGCGAAGAAAAAATTCGCCTCAAAGGCGACCCTGTGGAGGCGAAGTTCAGGCTTGTGCCGGTGGCAGACGGCAACCGGCCGCCCGAGTAAAGAAGGAGTTATAGTATGAATGGCTGTAAATGTGTTCTGTATATGGCGGTTGTAACGGTATTTTTACTTGCAGCGGCGGCGTCTTACGGGCAGACTTCGGCGAATTCGGCTGGTTCGACCCCTCGACAGAGCTCAGTGCAGGCAAGCTCACCACAAGCAGTTCGACTACGCTCACCACAGGCAGGCTCAGGGCAGGCGAATTCAGTTGAGCCGAACAAACCTGCCAGGCTCAATGAACCAAACAAGACCGGCAATTTTACCGAAGTTGCGCTGGGGACGTTACCCGACCAGATATTTGATATCGTCCGCAGCCCCGACCGGCGGCATATAGCTTTGGTCGTCGGGGCGAAAGATGGAAAATTCCAGGTCATTGTCGATGGCAATGCCGGACCGGTGCACGAGACGGTCGGACAAGGCTCTGTAATTTTTAGTCCTGACAGCAACCACCTGGCATACGCAGTCCAAAACGGCAGCGCAAGACAGGTTATTATCGACGGCGTCGCCAGTCCGGTATACGAGGGCGTCGGTGTTATTGCTTTCAGCCCGAACAGCAAGCGCGTGGCGTATATGGCGCAGAAGAATAAGAAAACGATATTTGTTGTCGATGGTCAGGCAGGGCCGGAATACGACCTTCTAACAATGAGAAGTGCACCGGCCTTCAGCTCCGACAGTAATCACGTGGCCTATATAGTGTGGCTGGGCGCTCAAAAGCTGGTGGCAGTTGATGGTCAGGCAGGGCCGGTGTATGACGATATCAGTTCTGCTATGCTTGGTCCGACCGGCAAATGCGTAACATACATAGGCCGCAAAGGCATCAACCGGCAGGTAGTAATCGATGGCCTGGCAGGAGCGGTATACAGCGAAATCGGAAAAGACTTTCCTGTCTTTAGTCCAAACGGCAAACACATCGCATACAGAGCAAAGAAGAACAACAAATGGCAGGTTATCATTGACGACCAGAACGGACCGGCTTATGACAATATTCCGGAAGGCACGATGGTTTTTAGTCCCGACAGCAACCACATTGCGTATGTGGCCAGAAACAGCAACTACAAGCAAATTGTTATTGTTGATAATAACATCGCCGGGCCGGAATATGACATTATCAAACAAGGTTCTGTCGTTTTCAGCGCGAACGGCAATCGTATGGCGTACGCAGCCAAGAACGGTGATAAGTGGCAGCTTGTCATTGACGGCAATGCCGGGGTGGAATATGACGACATTAAAGAAGGCACTCCCATTTTTAGTCCTGACAGCAAACATATAGCATACGCGGTGTGGAAAGGCGGCAAATGGCAGGTTATTGTTGATGGCCGGGCCGGGTCACCGTACGATAGTGTTCTGGACGGCACGGTTGTTTTCAGTCCCGACAGCAATCGCGCGGCTTATGCAGCCAAGAATAACTACAAGCAGGTTGTCGTTGTTGACGGCAATGCCGGAGCGGAATACGATGCTATCAGAAAAGGCTATCCTGTTTTCAGCGCGGACAGCAAGCATACAGCATACGCAGCGCAGAAAGATAATAGATGGCAGGTAGTTATCGATGACCAAAACGGTCCGGCATACGATGAAATTCTGGAAGGTGCGATAGTGTTTAGTCCTGATGGCAATCACGCGGCTTATGCGGCGATGAGAGGCGACAAACAAGTGATTGTTGTTGATAACAAAGCCGGGCCGAAGTATGAAGGAATTGTCTGCCTTCCCACGGCTTTCGGTGGAGGATTTGAGGCGCTTGCTGTGCGCGAAAAGACGCTTTACAGGGTAATCTGGAAGCCGTAGCGGACGGCTATTTGACTTCGAGGACGGAGTTGAATTCGCCGAAGGGATTCATTTCCACCTGCTCGTTGTAGGGGTCCTGCTGCCACTGGCCGTCAACAACCATACGATAACGATACTTGCCCGGGGCAAGCGTCAGAGCAAGTTCCCATTTGCCGTCCTGGGCGGGTTTCATAGTTGTCTGCTGCGGCTGCCAGTTGTTGAAATCTCCCGCAATCTGAACGCTTCTGGCTCGCGGATAAAGCGTAACGAATTTAACCGCGCCGCCGAACTGCCTTGTGCCGTAAAAATCGTTTAATCTGCCGTCAATATCGCGCATAATCTTCGCCCTGGTTTTCGGCTGCGGTTCGTTAAGACTTGCCATCAACTCCTGTGCCGATGAACTGATAGCATCGAGCTTATCGTCGAAGTTTTTGACGATTTCCTTTCTATCCTGCGATTTCTCAACAATTTGCGTTTGGGGTTCTGTTTTTTGAATCGCACTTGCGATTTGTTTCGGCTCGACCATCGTATCGGTCGCTATCAGCTCCTGAGCAAGGCACTGAAAATCCTTGTGTCCCCTGCTGGCAGGGTCATACTCGCAGATTGGCTGGCCGAGACTGGCGGCTTCCTTAAGCTTGGTATTGAAATTAACAACGGTCTGGAACATTCTGCCGGAGAAGTGCTTTCGAAGGTCGGCGAGAATTTCTCTGCCCATCTTGGTTCGGATATCATACATACTCGCAAGCACCATAACGTTTATGTGCTGCGAGCATTGCTTGCATAAAACGCTGAGCGTATCAAGCTGTCTGCTCAGGCCGTGCAGCGAGAAATATCCTGTTTCCACCGGCACAATAACATCGGTGGAGGCTCTAATGGCGTTGAATGTTAAAATTCCTACGGCGGGAGGACAATCGACAACGACATAATCGAAGTCCTGTTCGACGGTTTTAAGAACATCTTTAAGGCAGTTTTCACGGTCAGTAACGCCATTTGTTTGCTGTTCAAACGCGGCCAGGTCGATGCTTGCCGGCGCAAGCTCGAAGTTATCGCCGATTTCCCATAGAATCTCTGTGGGCTTGACAGGCTCTCCGCGGCGGGAGCTTATCAACACATCATAGATGCTCTGCTCAATCTGTTCTTCCGGCACAGCAAGGCCGACCGCACAATGTCCCTGCGGGTCTATATCAACGAGTAAAGTTTTTTTGTTTTCAGCCGCCAAGGCACTGGCAAGATTTATCGCAACAGTTGTCTTTCCGCAGCCGCCTTTCTGATTTATTATCGCTACCGTTCTCATTGGACAATCCTTTATTCAATTCCTTCGATACTTCGACAAAGCTCAATATAAACAAGCTCAGGACAGGTTAAAGCGCGTTTTCAGCACTAAAAACCGCCGCTTTATCGCATAGAGAAAAAGTCCTATATTGGATTTTTCGGCCTTTGCAGGTTAGAAACTTTAGGCTTTATCGGACAAAAGGACGAAAATTTACCCATTTTTCAGTATTAAAAAACAGCCACCCCCCTTGCCGTCACGGCCGTGTTTATCGGAGACCTTTTTGGATTAATTCGTCCCTGTGAAAAAAGATTTAAAGGCCGTCCTATAATTTGCTGATTTAAAGTATGAAATCCGCTTTTTTTTGCCGTAAAGCCTTATAACAGCACAATTTGCTTTACTTTTCGACTTTCGCGTGTTAAGATAGGCAAAACTGAAAAGCTGGGCAATTCATCTCTGATACTCAGTTAATTCTCGACTTTGCGAACAGGGCGTAAGGTCTTTCTGATAAAGGGTTAAGAAAGTGAACTTCGTCGAAAAAGATAGTTTTGGCTATCCTGCAGCGATGTTATTGAGAAGCAGGTTTTCGGGGCTGAAAAATAATCATCATCCCTATAAGGGTGGTTGTGTTTCTTTTCGGAGGGTCAAAGTGAAAATGACAATAAACAGTATATCAAAAATGAGTCTGCTGATTGCGGCGTTTGGCTTTACGGCAATTTTTCTTATCGGCTGCCAGGGAGAGCCGCGGTTATCTGGTAATGAACAAGTCAAGGCGTTCGAACTGGCAGGTCCTATTACTCCAAAGGTTGATATCGACCAATTGCTTACCGCCAAAGATAATTACGGCACCTATACGGTCGGCGCGGGAGATGTTCTCGAACTGCAAATGCCGACGATATTGACGGCAGTATCGCCGAAACTTTATAAAGACCTTCAATACCAGCAACAGCAGGTCCAGCCGTATCTGTGCAGAGTATCAGATTCAGGCACAATCACACTGCCGATGCTCGGCCAAATAAATATTGTGGGCAAAACGCTGGCCCAGATAGAAACTGAAATAGTTAACGCATATTATCCCCAATATATCGTCACCCAGCCCAGTGTCGTATGCAACGTCAAGGAATATTATCTGAAAAACGTTACGGTAATCGGCGCGGTTGTGCAGCCGGGCGTTTATAAGCTCCAGAGCAACGAGATGTCGCTGGTAAACGCTCTTATGAAAGCAGGCGGCATTGTTGAAGGCGGAGCAAGCATTATCACAATCAAAAATCCCAAACGAAAATATACGCCCAGTCCTCAGCCAGCAAAAGGGGCCGATGAAATAAAGCAATTGGCTGAGCTTGATACCGGTGTCGATGAGAAATATATAAAAGATGCCGAAACGCCGAAGAACGAGGCTGATTTTTCCGCACTTGCGGCCGACCTCGCATTTCAGCCTGAAAGTCCGGGCGCAACGCAGGGAAACCTGCTTGTTCAGCGCGGTTCTGAAATACTTTATACAAAAAGAATAGATATTAAGAATGCGGCCCAACGAGCTGAATATATAAAAGAGCTGCAGAACGTTATCGGCACCGAGCAGGCATACATAGTCGGTCAGGCGATAGAGCAGCTTGCCGAGCAGTTTTCGCCCGCGATTGCGGCGAGCCAGGGAAAACAGCCCGGTTCGGAAGAAACAGAACTCCTCGAAGCGGCAAATGACTTAGAACACAGCAAGGCCGAGAGCCAGGATACTGAAAAGAAAGAGGACTGTCCCAACTGCCCGGCACCGGCGAGTTCCGCCGCGGCAAGCAATCAAAAATACATTGAGACTCCGGTTGAAAACAAAGTTAAGTCCGAGCCTGTCGATAACGTTAATGAAGTAAAATTCATTGAACCTGTCGAGAGCAAAGAGCAGCCGGCTGCAGTAACGCCGCCGGCCAATACTACCGACGCGATTGTTCTGCCTGTGAAGGGGCTGAATATTCCGTTTGCTGATGTGCCGCTTATGGAAGGCGACCTTATCGAAGTAAAGAGACTTAATCCTGCGGTCTTTACCGTCATAGGACTGGCAAAATCGCCGGGCGCTTTTCCGTATCCGCCGGATGTCGAATACAACCTTATGCAGGCCGTCGGTTTCGCAGGCGGTATTGACCTTATAGCCGACCCGAGATTCGTGACCGTTTACAGGCAGGATACAAAGGGTGAAATCGTCTCGGCAGTCTTCAGAATCGACAGGGATTTTATGGCTAAAAGCTGTAACGTAAAAATAAAACCGGGCGATATTATCTCAATCGATGTTACGTCAAGGACAAAAAGGAACGTGATTCTGAATCAAATGCTTCGCATCAATTTTGGAGTTTATGTTAACCCCTTAGCTCTATAATTAAACAAGCGAGAACAAAAATGACAGAGAACAACATAAATACGGGAAATCAGGCAGTCGCTGCCGAGCAGTTGACACAGGGCAAAGGCAGAACTTTTGCGGTAACACTGCAAAGAAGAAAACTGAGCATCCTTATTGTAACAGTGGTCTTTATAGCAGCGGCGATTCTCTATATCTCAAGGGCTGTGCCGACTTACACAAGCACCGCGAGGCTCTATGTTGAGCAGACAGGCCCCAGAATCATTACCGAATACGAAGGGATTATGACACAGTCGAAGAATTATCTCTATACACAGGGAGAGCTTGTTAGGTCCACGCCAATACTTGCACAGGTTGTGCAAAGAAGCGACATAAAAAAGCTGGAGACACTCAAGAAAAAACCCACGACTATCGCGGAAGAAATAAAGAACCGAATCGGGCTGGCAGAGCCGATAATCGAAGTAGGCGAGATTGATAATCTCGTGGTTTATCTGAAGAAAATAATCGATGTAAAAATCGGCATCAAGGACGACATTATAGCGGTAAGCTGTGAATCGAATTACAGAGAGGAAGCGGCCCAGATCGTCAATGCTATAGTCGAATCTTATGTAAATTATCAGACAAGTCAAAAGAAAAGCACCGTTTCGGAAGTGCTGAGAATTCTGCAGAAAGAAAAGATAGAACGCGACAAAGAGCTTGCGGGGAATTTTGAAGAGCTTTTGAATTTTACGCGGCAATACGGTGTTGTATCGTTCGAAAGAAGCAATGAAAATGCAGTGTTCCAGAGGCTTAAAACTCTCAGCGTTTCTTTGGCCGAGGCCCAGCTTTCCGCCATTAACGCAAAGGCCGAGTTCGAAGCCGTGCAGAAACTTGCCGAAGACCCGCTGAAAATCAAGCAGTATGCGATGACTCAGCTGAATACAAACCAGGGGCTTTTCGAAGGAGACAGCGAAAAACGGCTTCGTATCGAACTGGATGGGTCAAAAACCGAGCTTGAAAGCGCACTTCTGCAGTGCAGCGATGACCATCCGACGGTCAAGGCGCTGAAAAGCAAAATAGCGGATATCGAAAGACAGCTTGCCTTGCAGTTAAACAATCAGGCAAAGGCATATATTGAAGTTCTGGATATTAAATATCAGACCGCCAAGCAGAGAGAAGATGAGCTGATGGCGTCATATAAACAGGAAGAAAAAGCCGCACAGGACCTCAATGTCAAGGCGACGGAATATGCGGTTATTGAGTCCAAACTCGAACGGAGCAAAAGGTTCTGCGAAATACTCGATGAACGGATAAAGGAATTGAACGTTTCGGAAGACACCGGAGCGCTTAACGTAAACATACTTGAAGCGGCAAGACCCGCCGAACTGGCGACAAGCCCCAAAAGAGCAAAAATTGTAGCAGTAAGTCTCATACTCGGAATTCTGTTCGGAATCGGCTTTGCTGTAATCAGAGAATTGATGGATTGGCGACTGCGAAGCACCGATGAAATATCGGCTATTCTGGCTGTGCCGGTGCTCGGAATCGTGCCGTCTATGGGCGGAAAGGGCAAAAAGGCCGTTACCGACCACGGACAAAAAGTTCACCTTGAACCTAAATCTTCTGTTGCTGAAGCATACAGGACTATACGAACCGCCGTGTTCTTCAGCGTGCCGAAGGGACAGGCAAGAACTATTCTGGTTACTTCACCGGCGCCAAACGACGGCAAAACTACTATGGTAAGCAACCTTGCCATAGCGATGGCTCAAGCAGGCCAGAAAACGCTTGTTGTCGATGCAGACTTCAGAAAACCGATGCAGCATAATGTATTCGCCTTCACAAACGAAACTGAAAAAGGTCTGTCGAGCGTGCTTGCAGGCCAGATTTCTCTCGACGAGGCGATAAGACACTGCCCGACAGAAGGGCTGGACCTGCTGACAAGCGGGCCCGATGTGCCGAACCCCAGCGAACTGCTCAACAGCGAAGCGTTTGCAAACCTGCTGAAGGAATTGACGCACCGCTATGACAGAATAGTGATTGATTCACCGCCGATTACGCCTGTGGCGGACAGCCAGATACTGGCGGCTATCTGCGACGCGACCATTCTCGTGCTTCGTGCGGAGAAATCGACGAAAAAAGCGGCGCAACAGGCAAAAGAAGCTCTGGTCGGCGTCGGAGCGCACGTGCTCGGAGCGATTGTTAACGATGTTTCGCCGAGACATAGCCGATACGGTTACTATTCTCATTATGGTTACTATGGATACGGCTATGGTTACGGGAAGAAGAATAAATAAAACTGCCGGTCTGCCGGCTGAATATATACGGCTTAGCGACAGAGTCATTGAGATTCTACTGATAACGCTTCTGGCTTTTATGCCGCTGGCGTTCGGTGCAGTCCACGACCTGAGCCAGGAGATTGTTGTTGTCATTTCCGCGGCTGTGTTTTTTATTTTTCTCGTCAGGCAGATATTTTCCGCTGAGGGTTTTCTTTTCACATGGGCTTATGTGCCCGTAGCAGCATTTACTCTTCTGGCAATATTTACCATTATTCCGATGCCGCAGAAAACCATTTCGGTGTTTTCGCCCCAAACCGTTTCACTCAAAAATGAACTTCTCTCAGAAAACACGGAGGCAGCAAATCAGAAAGAGAATTTTACGCTCAGTTTTTATCCCCGCGGGACAAAAGATAACTTAAGAATCATTCTTAGCGTTGGAGCGGTTTTCGTTGTCGTGCTGAATGTTTTTAAATCCGCCGAACAAATTAAAAGACTTTTGAAGGCAATCGTAATTATCGGGACGGCGGCGGCTCTGCTGGCGATAGCACAGAATGTCGCCGGGAACGGGAAAATTTACTGGTTTGTTTCTGTTCCGTCAAAAGCTGTCAGCGGGCCGTTTGTCAATCACAGCCACTTCGGGCAGTTTATGAATATGTCCATTGGAGCGATTTTGTCGCTTGCGCTGCTGATACTGCACCGTGAGTTTGATAAAAGAGAAATTACCGTCGCGACAGTATTCGATTATTTCGATTCTTCCCGGGCAAGGGCGTTATGGCTTTTGGTCGCAGCGGCAGGCATATCGGCAGCGGCTGTTTTTGCGTCGCTCACAAGGGGCGGTATGCTATCAATGCTCGTCGCGATGAGCGTTACGGTTCTGCTTCTATCGGCCCGAAAGTCTCTCAGGCAGCACGGCTGGATAGTCGTTATCATCGCATTGGCGGCACTTGTCTGTGTTTTATACACGGGATTCGATACGGTATATGAAAGACTGGCAACACTTAGTTCGCTCGATGGATACCAGACAAGACTGGAAGTACTGAAAGATATGACCGAGCCTGTAAGACGGTTTATCTTTTTCGGCACGGGATTGGGAAGCCATACGGTTATATATCCGATGTTCCAAAGCATATATACAGCTCTTCAGTTCAGATATGCCGAAAATGAATACGCTCAGCTTCTGGAAGAGACCGGTCTGGCGGGTTTTATAATAATGCTTATTTTTGCTTTCATTGTGGTGGTAAATTTTATCAGGGCCGTGCGGAACAAGGAAGATTCCATCAGCGTCGCGGTGTACGGTCTTGGATTCGGGCTTATGGCGGTTCTCATTCACAGCGTTACCGACTTCGGTCAGCATCTGCCGGCCAATGCGATGCTCTCCGCGATTTTCTGCGGATTGATAATAACACTCGGCAGGCGATCAAAAGGCGAACAAACAGCTTACGCTGTCCGACCGCCAAAACCGGCATTATTAATATTATCTGCGGTTCTTGCGTGTTTATACGGCTGGGTCTTAATCGACGCGGATAAGGCAAGAATTGCCGAGGGATGGTGGCGGGAAGCGCACAAAATAGAAAATAAATCAAAAACCAGCAACGAAATCAGCGACAACAGGGATTTTGAGAAATTGATTTCTTATGCGGCCAAAGCCGTGCAGGCACAGCCGGATAATATTGAATACAGATATTGGCTGGGTGTCTGGAAATGGCAGAACGCAGCCGGCAAAACGGATTCGGAAACAGGCGGGCTGACAAATAAAGCCATCGGGGAAGTTTACGGCATCGTGGATGAGCTTAAAAAGGCACGAGCCGTATGTCCGACATTCGGGCCGGTGTATTGTTTGCTGGGGCAGTTGCAGAAATTTGTGCTGCTTGAACCTGCGGGTGAGGACAATATAAAGAAAGGATTTATGCTCGAACCCAACGACGAAATAACGCTTTTTGCCGCCGGATGTCTGGATATAAGCGCAGGCGAGACTGAACGCTCCTTCGAGAAGTTCAGTAAATCCGTTGGTCTGGGCGGAACATTTTTCAGAGATATTGTCCGGATTTATATTGAACAGGAAAAAAGAGCGGACCTTGCCGTTGAAGTTGCCGCAGACGATACAAAGAGATTAAAATATGTTGCTGATATGCTGTCGCAGAATAGTGATTTTGCCGGCGAAGCTGAAAAGGCACGATCGAAACTGGTTGCCATGGCGGAACAGAAGGCATCGAAAAATACCGCGGATATCGGCGAATTAATTCTGCTCGGCGATTACTATCGCAAAAACAACAATAGTCAAAAGGCGGCGGAATATCTTGGTGCGGCAGTTGCGGCGGACTACGGCAACGCTGATTTGAGGCTGAAATTTGCGCAGGCTCTGGCCGAAAGCGGACAGGCAAACGAGGCCGTCAAACAACTGAGAATATGCCTCAAACTCAAGCCGAAGTATCGGCAGGCTGAAAAACTGCTGGCGGAGCTTTCGGTAAAACCGGAAGTGATGAAACAGAACGTTAGCGGGATAGAGAAGAATGGTTCGACGGAGCTCACCATAAAATGAAGACTTATATCCTTACATATCTTGGCTCACTTGTTATGTCGCTGATACTGACGCCGGCGATAATTGCGCTGGCGGTGCGGTACGAGCTGTTCGACCGCGCAGAGCCGAGAAAGGTGCACTCCGGCAGGATAGCGAGAATCGGCGGACTGGCCATTTTCATTTCGATGATGTGTATGGTCGCGGCGGTGTATCTGCTGCCCAATAGAATCGGCGAGAATGTTCGCCAGCTCGGCACAAAAGTTTTGGCGCTGCTCGGCGGAGCAACGCTGGTTTTTGTAACAGGTTTGGTTGACGACATAAAGCCTGTCAAAACATGGATAAAGCTTCTGACACAGACAGCGGCGGCAATTCTGGTTTGTGCATTCGGAATAAGAATAAAGGTGATAAACGTACCCGATTTGTTCAGTCTGGACTTTGGTGTGTTTTCCTGGCCTTTCACGATTCTGTGGATTGTAGGCGTTACGAATGCGGTCAATTTTATTGACGGGCTGGACGGCCTTGCGGCCGGTATTTGCGCAATAGCGTGCGGAACAATCGCGGCGCTGGCAATTTATTTCGAGCAGACGGTATTATGCGTAATGATGCTCGCGCTGGCGGGCGGACTTACAGGGTTTTTGTTTTTTAATTTTAATCCCGCGAAAATATTTATGGGAGACTGCGGCAGCCTGTTTCTCGGGTTTACCATTGCTTCTGCTACCGTTATGTGCACCGCAAAATCACAGGCGCTCGTAGGTTTTGCGCTTCCGCTGCTGGCGATGGGAATACCGATATTTGACACGCTGTTTATTATGCTCAACAGGTTCGGCGACAAAAAACCGGTCTATATGCCCGATACGGAGCATTTTCATCACAGACTTTTAAGACTTGGACTAAAACAAAGGCACGTAGCGGTCCTTGCTTATATAGTTACGCTGCTTGCGACCGGCGCAGGCGTTTTCCTTATGGCGACCAGAAGCGTCAGAAGCATTATAATGTTTGTTTCAATACTCGTGCTGATTATTCTGATTTTTCACGTTATCGGCGCCGTTGGCGTCAGGCAGATTATGCGTGCACTGCAAAGAAAATATCACTGAGAACTTTTTGCTATGTTAAAAACCATATTTAATGACATTATTCTGAAAAGGATGTTCAAAAACGCTTCAGTGCTTTTCGGCGGCCAGAGTATCGCCGGCCTGATGGGGCTAATCAGCCTGTCTCTTGCCGCCAGAACATTAGGTGCCGAAAAACTGGGTATCTTTGCGCTTATTCAGTCATACGTAATCATTATCGACAGGCTTATGAATTTCCAGTGCTGGCAGGCAGTAATAAAGTTCGGCGCTGATTTTCTCAAACAGGACAAAAAGAGAGATTTCAAATCGCTTGCCAAATTCTGCACGATTCTCGATGCCGCAACTGCCGCTATAGGGACTTTTACGGCAATAGCCATTATTTATATACTTGGCCGATGGAAGGGCTGGCAGCAACAAACGGTTTACGCAGCCATTGCTTATAGTTTCTGGATACTTTTTGATTTAAGGGGCACCGCTACCGGTCTGCTGCGGCTGTTCAGCAAGTTCAGGCTTATTTCCGCGGCAATGATAACCGCGGCATTCTTAAAACTGATTCTCGCAGTGCTGGCATATATGTTCTCCGGCGATTTACTAATGTTTGTGGTTATCTGGGTAGTTGCCGGTATCGTGGAATCCGCGTTTTTGCTGGTTGCGGGATGGCGACAGGTTTATAAGGAAACAGGCGATAATTTCCTCAAGGCAAAATTAAGTGCCATCGCAAAAAATAAAACCATCTGGAAATTCGTATTGAGCACCAATCTAAACCAATCGGTCAGACTTGCCTCAAGGGAAATGGACGTGCTGATTACCGGTGCAATTTTAGGCGCAGCGGCAACCGGCATATACAAAATAGCAAGACAGTTTGCCTGGGTTCTGGTTCAGCTAATTGAGCCGATATCACAAGTAATTTATCCTGAACTAGCGCACCTTGCGGCGGAAAAACGATTTTCAGATATGAAACACGTCATCACAAAAACGGCAGCCGTTACGGGCAGTATATCAGTGCTTGTATGGCTTGGCTCGATAGTTTTTGGCAAATGGATTCTGAACATCGCAGCAGGAGTTGAATATACACAGGCTTGGAGTGTGATGATTATTTTTATGTTCGCCCTTGTTATATGGGGTTTCGCCTTTTGTCTGCCTGCCGGATTGCTTGCAATCGGCAGAGCTGGCAAAGTCCTGCTGGTTGAAATAATTGGATTTGTAGTTTTTCTGCCGGCGTTGTATCTGCTGCTTGTTAACATCGGAGTTACAGGAGCGGCCGTTGCACAGGTTATATACTTTACTATCTGTTCGTTATTTATGTTTTTGTTTTTTGTTAAATATATTTCGATGGCAGAAAAAAGTTTCTCCTCTGAAGAAGATAATTTTAAGAAGGAATAAAGAATGGAAACAGAAAAACACTGGCTATATTATAATATTCATGATTTAGTCAGGATGCGTCTGGAAAAAGGCCATATGAGCGAAAGGTCTTTTGAGCTATTCTTTAGTCCATTCAGGACGAACTTCCTGAAGGAAGAAGAAATTGACCTTTCGGTTCAGAACAAGGCTCCGGAAATTTCTGAATATAGCGATGCAGGCGGTTCATATTATTTCGGCGACAATCATCTTTATTTTATAAGATATAAGGTACATTTGCTGAAAAGAAACGATCTCTGGATACTCGCCGGCCAAAGAGACCTTCTGCCCTTTGTTCATCCGGTTTTGCAAATGTTATGTTTAAGAAAAAAACATTGTATGATTCACGGCGCATCAGTTGCGATAAATGGTCGCGGCGTGTTGCTGCCCGGCTGGGGAGGCACTGGGAAAACAAGTTCAATTATTTGTATTTTGAAGGAAATACTCGGTTCGAGTTTTCTCAGTGACGATTTCAGTTTTATTTCGCTGGATTTGATTTATTCCAATCCCAAGGCGTTTTCTATCTACCCGTATCATCGCGCGCTGTTTCCACACTTGTTTAAATCGGGACACAAAATTTTAATTCCTTCCTGTTTATCCAATATATTTGAGAAAGTACGGACCATTGTCAAGCCGGCAATTATGGCATTTCCCAGACTTGAAAATATCGCAAAAAGAATAACACCTGAAAATATGCAGGTATCGGCACGCCAGGCTTTGCCTGATTTTGAGTTTTCCGACAAGGCGAAGATAGATACTGTTCTTTTCATAGAACGGTATTCAGGCGGCAAGATAGTCCTCGAAGATATCTCTGTTGACCGGGCCAGACAGCGTTTAATAGGCAACTGGATGTATGAGATAGGGAAATGCAGTCAGGAAATGATTGTTGCTATGGGCGGGGCTGGTATTATTGACTTATCAGAATATTTTTCACAAATGGGTACAGTAATAGACCTGGCCTGTCGAAACCGCGAAGTCAAATTGCTTAGACTTCCGAAAATGCTTCCTCAGGAAACAGGCAGAACGGTCGTAACAACATTGAAGGAAATTATGAGAATAGGTTAATATGCCAAATAACCATAATGACAATGTCATAAGCAGATTTTTTAGAACAGCGGCGGCTTTATGGAGCAGTGCGGCCGAATATCAGATTTTTGTGATACTGGCCGCGATTGCCCTGCTCGCAATCCTGCCTTTGTTTGTGACTAAACTAAGCGACACCACCGATGTAATCTTCAATATCATTATATTCTGTGCTTTAGCAGTTGCAGGATTTCTCCTTTTCAGGTTGAAAGGTTCGCAATTGGCCGCATTTACATTCGCAGCCGCTCTGCTTTTAAGACTTTGTCTTGTTTTTGTGCTCGAAAATTCAACACCATATATGACCGACGATATCAGAACAAGAAGCTTTCCATGGATAAGACATTATGACACGGTACTCTTTCATGCAGATGAGTTTTTCTATGTCTATCAGGGACAAAGATATAGCGATACGACAATCGGCGAATTCATCAATTCGCCGGAATTTACGGACCATGCATACAGAGCAGGTTTTCTGGTGTCGAGATTATTCAAACTTTTCGGTGACGAATTTGTCTGGTTGAGACTCGTTGGGACATTTTTAGGCGCGTTTGCCGCAGCCATTGTAACACTGGCCGCCCAGGAGTTTTTCAGTAAAGAAACCAGCTCAATTATTTCTCTGCTTTCTGCACTGGCCCCGCAGACAGTTTTTTATTCGGTCAAATTTCTCAAGGAAATATGGATAATTTTTGCAGTAAGCCTGATGGTTTTCGGGATTACTATGATAATCCGAAATAAAAAGCTATTCACGGCGATATTGCCAATTGCAGCAGCAAGTGTCATGTTTATGTGGATTAGAATCGAATACGGACTAATGTTTATTGCAGCAAGTTCAATCGCCATTTACTTCAGGCATAAAAGTAATCCCGCTGGAAAAATTATTACTGTTTTGGCATTGATTTTTCTTGGCGTAGTAATTCTTTTTTGTCAATTCAGTCAACTGACACACAAAGCCGAAAATATGTCGGACAGATACACACTTAAAGAACGGGGACAAAGAGGCAGGCCGGAGAATGTTGCGATAATAGACAACATATATCAATCGCATGGACCGCTTAGACTGCTTAATATACCGCTTTCTCTGCTGAATCCTCCGCCCAAAAACCTGCATCATATTTATACCGAGGGAAATAAACTCTATGAAATCATGTTGCTGGCCAATACCTGTCAGTGGTGGCTGCCTTTCCCGTTTTTGATAGTAGGAGCAATTGTAATAATTACCAAACGGACAGAATTTCTGGCTTTTCTGCTGCCTTACATATTAACAATGAGCACGGCAGCTTTGCTGCTCGGGGGACTCGAGGCTAACGTTTTAAGATACAGAGATTCACTTGCTCCTGTAGCTTTTATCATTATAGGTGCAGGAATTGAAAGCCTCATAGCAGAAGAAAAACAATGGAAAAATAGAATTATCATAGGGGTATATGCAGTATTTGTGCTGCTGGCTGTTTATCTTTACACAAAAGGTTTTTAAAGATGAAAGAGCTTGTTTTTATACGACAAAGCACAGCGAACATGGGCGGCATACAATGGCAGATTCTGAAGCTTGCTGAAAAATTGTTTTCCCGAGGATGCTTTAAACCTGTCCTGATAACATCGGATAAGCAGTCGCCCTTTGCGCAGGCTTTTAGCAGTTGCGGCTTTGAGGTGTTTATTGTTCCGATGGGCAAGGCGAAAATACTTTCCGCGGCAAAAGAAGTTTCAAAAATACTTAAAGACAGAGATGTTGCGGTTATACAAACACCGCTGATAGAAAGTTTCATAGCCAGGGCTGTCCGAAGAAAAAGGACTGGTATCCGGCACATATTCCGTGCAGAGGTATATCCAAGCGGCACTCCCTGCTGGAAAAAAAGACTTTGTCATTTACTCGATAGACTTACCAGCCAATGGGTTGATTGCTACGTGGCAAATGGTCAATATCTGACTGACGAAATTGTTAATCGCTCCAAAGTCAATCCTGACAAGGTTATTACCGTTTTAAACGGCAGGGACCCGATAGGCCCGCCGGATGAGCCATACGGCAAACCAGAGGAACCTCTGCCGGCAAGAATCGCAATGATAGCAAATTTTATGCAGGGCAAAGGGCACGATTGTCTATTAAAGGCACTTGCCGCGTTGAAAAGAAAAAATTTAATAGTTAAAACCAGACTTATCGGCGGCGAACTTGGCATAATAGGCAGCAGCAAGCAAAATACTATATCCGCAATAAAAAAACTGGCCGCCAAACTCGGAGTTTTAGACCAGATTGAATTCTATGGCTACACTAAAGATGTTTTCAATGCTCTTGCGGGGATACCGGTGGTTGTTCTGCCGTCCGACAGCGAAGGCGTGCCGAACTGCATACTCGAAGCAATAAGTTTAAGAAAATTAGTTATCGCAAGCAACACTGGCGGCGTCAGTGAAATTATTGAACACGGCAACAATGGTCTGCTCTGCAAACCAAAAGACCCAAAAGGCTTTGCCAACCTTCTGGAATATGTTTTTACACATAAGGCCGGGGATTTTGAACAAATGCGAACAGCCGCTTTTGAAAAGTGGCAAAAAGAATTTACCAGCGAAAAAATGGTTGATAACATTATTAAAATCTACCGGAAACTGGGGGTTTTATAACAGCTATGAGTCCGCTTAACGATAAAAACCTGCCGAAATTTTCTGTTCTTATAAGCGTTTATGAAAAAGACAGCCCCGATTATTTCAGAACCGCAATAGATAGTATTCTCAACCAGACCGTAAAGCCCGATGAGATTGTGCTTGTTAAGGATGGTCCCGTCAGCACAGGGTTTGAGAACCTAATCAGTGAATACAAACAAAAAACAGGTAATATCTTAAAAATCGTAAGTCTCGAAGAAAATAAAGGACTTGGCGCCGCTCTTGCCGAGGGAATTAAAAACTGCACATTCGATATTGTCGCCAGAATGGATGCCGATGATATAAGTGCACCGCAAAGGTTTGAACAACAGTTAACGTTTCTAAAAAATAATCCTGACATCGATGTGGCAAGCTGCTTTCTCGCTGCCTTTGAGCAAAACCCGGAAAAAGTTTTATTTGTAAGACGTGGACCCCTGCTCCACGAACAGATAGAAAAGCAGTTTAGGTTCAGGTTCTGTATGAATCATGCTGCATGCTTGTTTCGCAAAAAAGCCGTTCTGGCAGCGGGAAACTATACATCTTTTGCAGGCCTTGAGGATTACCTTCTTTGGGCAAAAATGCTTCTAAACGGAACTAAAATGGCAACCATCGGCCAGGTGCTTTATTATCACCGATGGGAAAAAGGACTTCTGAAAAGACGAAGCGGCTTCAAAAGAGCCGCTCAGCAGATAAAACTGCAAAAAGAGTTTTTGAAAATCGGTTTTATAAATAAGCCGCAATTTCTGCGCAATGTAATAATTCGCTCGGCGGCGGCTATTCTGCCGCAAGGCCTGATAAGACGATTAAGGATTGTTTTCGGAATATAAAAACCCTGCGGTTCGGCACAGGCGGGTATGGTTTTCGACGAAGTTCCACCGGCCTGTCTTAAAGGCGAACCGATTTATAAAGAGAGCCTTTTTAAGGCTCTCTTTTTTATTATTTATCGGCGAGCCGATTTCACACTTGAGAACTCGATACGTTTTAGATAACATTGCGGACAGAAGACAAAATAGAAAAGGATTTTTATGCATCCAGTGTTAATTGTTCACGAAGATTCGTATAGGAAGGGACTGGCTTCATATATTCATCAAAAAAGACTTAAAGCCATACAGAAAGTATTTTACAAATACGTTCCCTCCACTTGCGAAACATGGGTCGATTTCGGCTGTTCCAACGGTTTTATTCCGCAAAAAATTCTTGAACAAAGCGATTACAGATTTAAAACAATCATAGGTTATGACCACAATGGAAAATTGATTGAGCTTGCACGTAAAAAAAACATCCCTAACGCTGAATTTAAATATCTGGATTTAAATAACGTAACTATTATTAATTCCGAGTTTGATGTCGCTACATGTTTTGAAACACTGGAGCATGTAGGCGATTATAAAAACGCCTTTGTGAATATATACAACAACCTAAAACAAGGCGGAATTCTGATTATAACCGTTCCTAATGAAACGGGAATAACCGGTTTGGTAAAATTTTTGGGAAGGCTTATAACAAGACGCAACGCATACAACGATTTTTTCGCGGACAAAAGCTACATAAGATATACCTGGCACCTGTTAAGAAACAAGTATATAGACGGCTTCAGGTCTCCCGAATTACCAGCCCATGGTCCTCACCTGGGTTTTGACTACAGAAGATTAAAAGAATACATTGACGACTCGTATCTGAAAAACAAAAAATTAGAAATGATAGGTGATTTCTATTCAGGTTTTAAGACGAACGTAATAATGGTTTTCAGAAAATTGAAATGAAAAGAAATAAACAGCCAAGCGATAAGGTTAAACAGGGATAAGCACATAAAAAAGGCCGCTCGTTATAGCGGCCTTTTTAAAATCGTAAGAGTTACACCGTGATTACTTATTGTACATCCACCAGTTGGCAAAAATAGCGAAATCATAAAAGTCCACGTTGCTGTCCTCGCTAAAGTCCGCACCGCCGCAATCACTATCGACAACGCAATCCTGCCTCAACCACTTACTGGCAAAGAATGACAAATCAATCATATCGGTAAAACGATCATTAATAAGCAAATTGCTGGTTATGGTGGCAGAGGGTTTGTTATTAATAATTGTCTTAAGATGAACACACCATGATTCAAAATTCAAGGGGTTATAATTAAGATTGAGTTCGATAAAGTTGACGTCCTTTGTCAGTGCACTAATATCTGTTATCTCATTGTATCCAAGCCACAAGTATCTAATTTGATTAACATCGGCAAGGGGGGAAATATCAACCAAATTGACATCGGTAAGTCCCAATTCACTTAGACTGTTCATATCTTTCACGGCATTGATGTCGGAAATATTATAGTTGCGTGACAGATAAAGCTGCCGAAGTTTTGTCAAATTCTTAAGCGAGTTTATATCCGCGATATTATTGTCATTCAGATTTAAATACGTCAGGGTTGTCAAACCTGAAAGTGCATTTAAATCCGTAACGTTGTTCAAATTTAAATTCAAGCTCACCAGTTTTGTAAACTTAGAAACCGCATTTATGTCGGCGATGTTGCAATCATAAGCCCAGAAAGACAGCAGGTTATTCATATCCGCCAGAGGAACCAGATTGGCAAGGTTGCTGTTGCCCCACAAACGCAGATATTGCATCTTCTTCAGGCCGGAAAGCAGACCGAGGTCGCTGATATTATTGTCGGCAAGATAAAGAGTCTTTAGATTTGTGGCATACTCAAGTCCATTCAGGTCGGAAATCCCCAGATGATTAGCGTCAAGAGAAGTAAACGACGGCCTGTTCATATCTATCGCCGTAGGGTGATTCATGTCACTGGGGCTTATAGGGGGGGCATAATTGGCGTCCAAGTTGAGCCGATCGATAACAGCAATCCTAAGATTGGCGTCGTTAACTACGTTAACCATGATTGCCTGCCTTTTCCTTCCCTGCCTAATTTTCCTAACTTTACAATTAATCTTTAAAATATCAAAATTGGGCAACATTGTCAAGATAAATTAGCCGCAACTATTCAAAAACATCGTATATAAATTAACTTGCTAAAATCTTTACAGAATGTTGCCTTTAAAAACATATATGTAGAAAGTAAAAATTTATATGTCGTTTGTTTATAAGTAGTTACAAACCAAAGCTGGTGTAATTTATTTTTAAAACTTAGATTATTGAAGGCACGAGTCCTATAAAAACTGCTAAAAATTGCTGAAATTGCGTCTATCCATTGTTTTTTGATGGGTTATCGCCTAAACGGATATTTTGGGAGGCCAATTTTGCTTGATTTTCTGTAATTGGGGAGTTATAATGATAATAACTGGGAAAGTGGCATCAGTTGCCATTATTATAAGATGAGTTGTAAATGTACGCATCTCTGGAATGCTATTAGCCTGATCGCTGTTGTTCTAACCACACAAGGCTTTTGTGCTTCTGATGTCAATAACGGAAGATTTGAGCTTTACGAGTTTAACGAGGTTAACGTCCCCACAGGCTGGCAGTGTGAAAACTATACCGATGTTGTTGGAAATTTTATACCCCATCCAGGCGAAGGTGGATTCGCGAACTGGCGAATTGACACCACAGCCGGACTGTTTCCTTTTGAGGGAGAACATTTTCTTGTACTTAGTACAGGAGATATGCCAGAGCAGGTAACATATGCGAAAGTCTGGCAAAGTATTACCATCGATGCCTGCGACAAACTTACCGGTGTATACTTTTTCGGTACATGCGATTACAGACCCTACGACGATTTTGCCTACATTAAGCTTATCCCTCCGCCGGGCGACTTAAACCTTAGCGAGGTAAATATTGTTCAGATATCCATCCCAGATTTAGGCGACTTTAGCTCTATGAGCGGCTGGAAGAGGTTCGAATATACCTTTGATATTAATCAGGCAGGAACTTATAACCTGACTATATTCGTCGGTGATTATGAGGATGAGTACTGGGACTCATATTTCATTGTGGATGGAATTGTTCTGTGTCACGACCCGCCGGCAGCGGGCGACCTTAGCTGCGACTGCACGGTAAATTTCCAGGATTTTGCATTTCTGGCCGCAGACTGGCTGCGCAACTGTAATAATCCCAGCGACCATAATGACCCCAACAGTCATTGCCTGCTCGGTACCGACCTGACCGGAGACGGCCCCGTTGACATCAATGATTTACAAGTTATGTCAGAATATTGGCTCGAAGGAATTAAAGAGGAATAACCGCCATTTCCGGATAGCACAGGTTTTCTTTGCAGTTGTTTTATTTGACACTGGAATAACAGTAATTTTTCTGGTATAAACACCTCCTCTGTTTGTGAATAAATAGTAATTCAGATAAGCAGGAATATTGCATGTTTGCGATAATAAGCGATATACACTCGAATCTCGAAGCGTTGACAACCGTGCTGGCCGATATTGAAACCAGAGGCATAAAAACTATTTACTGCCTTGGCGATATAATCGGCTATGGTCCGGACCCAAAGGATTGCCTCGACCTTGTGATTGCAAAAACACAGGCCTGTGTGATGGGCAATCACGACTATGCAATATTGTACGAACCGACAAACTTCAACCTCGGCGCCGAACGGGCGAGCTTCTGGACAAGAAACCAGCTCGAAACTGAACAGGGTTCTGAAAAACGGCATAACCGCTGGAATTATCTGGGCAGCCAGCAGATGAGATGGACGCTTTCTGCGGAACTTAACGGGACAAAAGCTATTCTGGACTTCGTGCACGCCTCACCGAGAAGACCTATCAATGAATATATTTTCCCGGACGATGTATACACAACGCTGGCAAAAATAACCGCACAATTCGACCGTGTCAGGCATATCTGCTTCATAGGACATACTCATTTGCCGGGCGTTTTTCTCGACGACCCTGACTTCTACGCTCCGGACGAGCTTGATTATGTCTATCCGATAGTACCAGAGGAAAGGGCTATTATAAACGTCGGCTCCGTAGGCCAGCCCAGGGACAGAGACAACAGAGCAAGTTATGTTTATGTCGAAAAGAACAACGTCCATTTTGTAAGGCTTGCATACGATTACAAAACCACGCAGAGTAAAATCTATGCTGTCGAGGAACTTGATAATTTCGAGGCCGACAGATTGAGCGAAGGACAATAAAAATCATGGATCCCGCACCTTCTAAACATTCAAAATATCGCAAATACTTTCGGAATAATCGAAAAAATATTATGATTTCAGTGATTTCAGAATGTTTCAAAGAACCTGAACACAAAGAAGGTGCGGGATGGATGTAAAAAAACTGGCCATCCTCTTTGTTTCCGCATATCTGATTATATGCACTATTTTGATATTCAACTCAGGCATATTTCCCGCCTCCGCCCCCTCTGCTTCTTGCGAAGCAAGAGAGGGGACGAGTCGAGGCGGCAGGTCGGGACAGCAGGATAATCCACAGGGAATTTTGACGCTCGCCGCCGAGGTTAATTTACCTGCCCCGAAGTCGCTGCCCCAGATTGCTCCCCTGCCGGACAGAGACACTTCCGCGCCGCAGATTACCGCTGCCAGCGCCGAGGGAAAAACATTTACACTCGGCTCGGTTTTACCTGCAAAAGAAAATCCTTATAAGCTTGAGATTACGCTGACCACAAAAGGTGCCGCTGTTTCGTCCGCAAGACTTCGAGACTATGACAACCGCGACCGTAAAAACCCTCAACCTTTTAAAGTCTTTTCAATAGTTGAGTCGGTAAATACCATGGCAAGCAAAAAACTGCTGCTGCCGGATTTGGGCAAGGCTTTCCCGCTTGATAGACTCAACTGGCAAAGCGATGGTGTAACTCAAAACAGCGACGGCTCACAAACAATAAGTTTTTACGCAATAATCCTCAAAGACAACGGCGAATTTGTCAAACTGACAAAAACATATACTTTAAGACCCGAAGATTATCTGCTGGACTGCTCTATTACTATTGCCAATGTAAGCAATGCCGAGATTAAAACCGCACTTGATATGCTCGGTCCTGTTGGAATATCAAAAGAAAATGAGAGAATCGATACAAGAACCGTAACAACAGGCTTCTTGAATTCTCAGGGAACTGTTGAAGTAACAAAAATGAACATCAAAAAGCTGGAGAAAGATTTTGGCGGCAAAGCGCAGTTATTCCACAAAAATGCCGAGTATAAATTTCTTTGGACTTCCGTATCCAGCAAATACTTCACCGCTATAATAAGACCGATTCCGCAGGACCAGAATAATTTATCCGCCGAATGGATTGCCGAAAAATCTGCGATATGTTATGACCCCGATGGAATAGTCAACAGTAACGATGAGGACATAGGCGTTGAACTGCAGACGGAAACCATCTCCATCGCGCCGGCAGCCCAATATACCTGCGGCTTTCAGCTTTATGTCGGGCCAAAAGACAGGCATCTTTTCGTCGCCAATCCGCTTTATAACAAGCTCGGCTTTATAAATGTGATTGATTTTCAGGCCTGCTTCGGAAATACATTCAACCGCCTGAGCTTCTTAATCCTCAGCGCTATGAACTGGCTGTATCAATATGTTCATAACTACGGCGTTGTTATTATAATTTTCGTTTTTATCGTGCGGCTTATACTGCATCCGATTACGAAGAAAAGCCAGGTTTCGATGATGAAGATGTCGAAACTGGCGCCAAAGGCTGAGGAAATAAAGCAGAAGTACGCGGACAATAAGGCGGAAATGAACAAGCAAATGATGACGCTTTACAAAGAACACGGCGCAGCGCCGGTAATGGGCTGCCTGCCTATGCTGCTTCAGATGCCTATCTGGATTGCGCTTTACAGCGCCATTTACGCGGGCATCGAGTTCAGAGGGGCAGAATTTCTGCCGTTCTGGATAACAGACCTTTCGAGCGTTGATGCGCTGTTTTATTTTCCCGCCGCTGCCGAAAAAATCCCGTTTATCGGCTCTTTTCTCGGAACAAGCTTCAACCTGCTGCCGATACTGCTCGGTGTGGCAATGTTCGCGCAGCAGAAACTTATGCCTTCGTCGGCTCCCTCGACAAATCCGCAGGCGGCTCAGCAGCAGAAAATGATGTTATGGATGATGCCCGTGATGATGCTTGTGTTTTTATACAGGGCGCCTTCAGGGCTGAATCTTTACATAATGTCGAGCACGGTCGCCGGAGTCGTTGAGCAATACGTCATAAAAAAACACATTCAGGAAAAAGAAGCACTTGAACAGACATGCCTTGTGTCCACAACGAGCAAACTTGGCGGAAAACTAAAAAAGAAAAAGCCAAAACCGCCGATTAAATTCTCATAAAAAAGAGGTAAGGAAGTAAGGGAAAATAATTTAGCCGCTTTCTATGAGTTCATTCGCGGTACCAGCCAAAATAAGTCTTTTATTAATAAGTACTTAAGGAAAATATTTTATTTGACATTACAATATACACAAAGGAAAATATAACCGACAAGTAAATAATTATTGTAGCCGAGATTTGTGCGTAATTGCACAAATACGGGGGACCCAAATTTTGGGGCTAATTTCTCCTTTAGGAGAAAAGGGCACTTTCAAGCCCTCGCCCGTCAGCTAACCTCGTAGGCATTTGAAAGGGCAATGGCAAAAATAGAGAACTGCCGCCCGGCAGTTTTTTTATTGCGCCCCTTTGCCCAAAGGTAAAGGGAAAAATGAATACCATAAAAAACCGGTTGAGGAACCTGACCGCGTTTCAGATTCTTGTTTCAGGTTATGGTCTGGTTGTATTTTTCGGTGCATTCCTTTTGTCACTGCCAATTTCCGCTACCGCAGGAAAACACCAGCCATTTCTCGATGCTTTGTTCGTTGCCACGTCAGGCATCAGCACTACGGGACTGTCGCCTGTTGATATTGGCTCTTATTATAATATGTTCGGCCAGATTGTGCTTTTGTGCATATTTCAAATCGGCGGCATCGGCTATATGACATTTATTATATCATTGGCGTACCTGCTTCAGATGGAGTTACCCATAATCGCAAAGGCGGTCGCGCGAGAATCATTGTCGGGTCCCGATTATAGAATGCTGGGTAGATTTTTCCTATCGGTTCTGACATTTACTTTCCTGTTTGAGACGGCAGGCGCAATTGTTTTAACCTTGTTCTGGAGCAAAGAATTCCCGCTGGGACGAGCAGCTTATTTGGGAACTTTTCATTCTGTTTCAGCGTTCTGCACCGCGGGCTTCGGCATATTCTCCGACAGTCTTATGAGATACAAAACAAGTTCTATAGTGAATATTACCATTATAGTTGTATCAATTGCCGGCGGTATCGGTTTTATCGTTCTCTATGATTTATGTATTTATTTTCTCAAAATACTAAGAAAACAATACCCCAGAAGATTATCCGCGCACTCCAAACTTGTAATTTTGGTTTCCCTTGCTGTTATGTCCCTCGGCTCAGCCATCATCTTTTTTGCTGAAAATTGGCCGCAGTCAACAAACCCCGGCCAAAGGCTGATGGCATCAGCTTTTCAGGCCGTTTCCGCCTCCACCACGGCTGGTTTTAACACCCTCGATATCGGCGCAATGATGCCGACAAGCCTTACTTTCATTATGTTTCTTATGTTTGTCGGTGCTTCGCCGGGCAGCACAGGCGGCGGAATAAAAACTTCCACTCTCGGCCTTTTATTTGTATTTCTCTGGTCTCATTTAAAAACCACGCGAACAGACATTAATATCTTTGAAAGAAGAATCCTGCCCGACCTTATCTATAGAGCCTTTAGCGTTTTTGCCTGGTTTATTCTTATCATTATTGTTGATATGGTTGTATTGTCTGCGACCGAAAAAGCCTCTTATCTGCAAATACTCTTTGAAACTGTCTCTGCTCTCGGCAACACCGGCTTGTCTATGGGTATAACTTCCAACTTAAGCCCTATTGGCAAAACAGTATTGATTGTTACAATGTTCATTGGACGTATCGGACCTTTGGCGGCGGGCTTTTTCTTTATCGGCAAACAAAAACCCGTTCTCTACGAGTATGCAACTGAAACTATCTTTATAGGCTAAACAATATGAAAATATCTGATTTTGTAAACAGGCAGCTGGTCGCGGCGCACCTGAAATCGCACACTAAAGACGAAGTTCTCGCTGAGATTGTAAATCGAATCGGCGCCAGCAAAAAAATCAAGAACAAGCAGGAAGTTCTCGAAAAGATACTCGAACGGGAAAAACAGGGTTCGACCGGAATCGGCAGCGGCAGTGCCATACCTCACGCCAGAATAGAAGACCTCAAAGAAGCTGTTCTTTTTGTCGGTCTTTCCAGGCGGGGAATAAACTTTGCTTCAATTGACGGCAAACCTGTCCATCTTATTGTATTTTTTTTGACGCCGCTTCTTGAGAGCGGCCTGCATCTGAAAATTCTTGCTGGCATCGGCATGCTCCTGAGCCATAGAGTGCTTATCGAACAGATTGTGCGATGTTCTACAGATGACGAACTTTTTGGCGTTCTGAAAAGAGGAGGAATCGATAGGGAAAACTTCCTCGACTTAAACAAGGAAGATATTTATCTCGAACTCGAAACAGGCGAAAACGGGGTAACTGAAACAACCGCCCGCCAGCGCTTGGAAACATACGGTCCCAATAGATTAAAGGCCATAAGAAGAACACCGCTTATCCTGCGGTTCATTTATAATTTTACCAACCTTCTGGCTGTTCTGATGTGCATAGCCAGCGGCCTTTCCTTCTGGGCAGGTATGCCGGAGGCAGGATGGGCGTGTATAGGAGTAGTTTTAATTAATGCAATCTTTAGTTTCTGGCAGGAATTCAAGGCGGAAAAAGCAATTGATGCGTTAAAAAAAATGATTCCTTCTTACGCACGGGTGGTCAGGGACGGCGTTGAAACAAAAGTCTCTACCGACGACGTTGTGCCGGGAGATATCATTATCATAGAGGAAGGTGATAATATTCCTGCTGACGCGAGGTTAATTGAGACTCAGGAACTACGCATAGATAACAGCGCGTTCTCCGGCGAATCAAAACTTTCCCACAAAATGGCAGCAGGTTTTCAGGACGGCAAAGGCTTTCTATGGCTCGAAATGCCCAACCTGATTTTTGCCGGGACGAGCGTAGCCGGCGGAATGGGAAAAGCAGTAGTTATTGCCACTGGAATGAGCACGGAAATAGGCAAAATCGCTTATCTGACGCAAACAGTTAAAGAAGAATTAAGTCCATTGCAAAAAGAAGTGAATCGCATAAGCAAATTAATTGCCGCTATATCGGTTGTTATGGGGGGCGTTTTCCTTTTTGTGGGTTTAGTTTTTGCCAAAATGACATTCCTCGCTTCAGTAATGGTTGCTATAGGCATTATTTTAGCTAATGTCCCCCAGGGCCTTATGCCTACACTAACACTGGCACTTTCTATGGCAGTCATAAGGACGGCAAAGCGGCACACTTTAATAAAGAAACTCTCTTCCGTTGAAACTCTCGGCTGCACAAACGTCATCTGCACAGACAAAACCGGCACGCTTACGACAAATGAGATGAGCGTTCGAAAAATATGGATAAACAATAAAATAATCGAAGTGTCAGGCAGCGGATACGAACCAAAAGGAACATTCAGCTTTCGAGGCAATGCGATTTCAGCGGACGCACTTAAAAATAACGACCTTAACCTTTTATTCCGCATTGCAGTTTTATGCAACACCGCCAAACTCGTTTCACCTTCGGAATCACAGAACTACTGGAGCATCATCGGCGACCCAACAGAAGGAGCCTTGCTGGCGCTGGCGCAAAAAGCAGGTTTCGATTGCGAACGATACCGCAAAAATTGCCCCACCGTGAAACGTTTTCCGTTTGAATCGGTCCGCAAAAGAATGAGCAGTATAAGCAAATTTCCTGACGGCAGTTTGGCCGTTTACGTCAAAGGGGCGCCGAAAGAAGTTCTGGAACTTTCAGCCAAAATCGTCCTCGACGGGAAAATTACCGAACTTTCTGAATCAAAAAAATCGGAAATAGTCGCACAATTGGATAACTTTGCCGAGGACGGCCTTAGAGTCCTCGGTATGGCGTATCGCCCTTTCAGTTCTGAAGAACTGCCGGATATCTCGGCACAAAAAGCAGAAAAAGATTTAATCTTCATCGGCATTACCGGTATGTATGACCCGCCGCGGCCGGAAGTCAAAGATGCGGTAGCTGTATGCAGAAAAGCGGGCATAAGAGTGGTTATGATTACCGGCGATTATCAGATAACCGCACTTTCAATTGCGAAACAGGTTGGAATTGTTTGTTCGGACAATCCTGAAGTTATAACGGGAGTAGAACTTGTCAACTTAACTGATGAGCAATTAAAAGACAAGCTCACGAAGAGAGAAGTAGTTTTCGCAAGAGTCAATCCTGAGCATAAATTAAGAGTCGTAAGTGCTTTTAAAGAATTGGGCAATATTGTCGCGGTTACAGGCGATGGCGTTAATGATGCACCGGCGCTCAAGCGGGCAGATATCGGCATCGCAATGGGATTGCGCGGAACTGACGTGGCAAAAGAGGCGGCGGAAATGATATTGATAGACGACAATTTTGCCAGTATTGTTGCGGCCATCGAAGAGGGTCGTGCCGTATTTGAGAATATTAAGAAATTCCTTACTTATATATTTGCGCATCTCGTGCCTGAGGGGATACCTTTTATATTCTATGTTTTATTCAATATCCCTATACCAATCACTGTCCTGCAGGTCTTAGCTATAGATTTGGGCACAGAGATTTTTCCGGCGCTAGCATTAGGCGCGGAAAAACCTGAGCCTGGAATTATGGAGCTTCCGCCGAGACCTAAAAAGAAAGGGGTCATTGATAAAATGGTGCTCTTTAGAGGTTATATCGTTTTGGGCATGCTTAGTACCGTAGCGACTTTAGGCGCCTATTATCTTATACTTTTTCAGGGAGGATGGAAACCCGGAATGCAGCTTGAGCCAAATGACACTACCTTTACTAATCCACTTCATCTGAAGGCGATAACTGTTCTTTTTGTCGGCATCATAGTGATGCAGGTCGCGAATGTTTTTAATTGCCGCAGCGAGAAATATTCAGCTTTTAAGGTCGGGTTCTTCAGTAACAAGCGTATTTTCTGGAGTATCGTCATTTCGCTCGCTTTTACCTGCATCCTGATTTATGTGCCGTTCTTCCAGAAAATGTTCCAAACCATCGGTATCGGCTGGACAGACTGGGCAATTCTGGGTATCTTCTCACTGTTAATCTTTTTAGCGGAGGAACTCAGAAAGAAATTATGCTGTCGGCAAATGTAAACCGATGCGATATAAACGATACGATAATTGCGGTATCGAGCGGGACAACTTTTTCGGTAAAGAAAATCATACGCATCAGCGGCGATAAAACTTTCGACATCCTCAAAGTACTTGCCGAAGACAATCGCCCGGGCAAACAGAAAGAAATTACAACTGCTCTGCTGAAAATCGCGAGTGATTTTGCCATCGAAGCAAAACTTTACCTGTTCCCTTCTCCGAATTCCTATACGGGCGAGGACCTTGCCGAAATTCATATTTTTGCGGGCAATGAAGTTATTGAAGTTCTTTTTTCAAAAGTTTCCGCTCTTGGCGGCAGACCGGCACAGGCCGGCGAGTTTACATACAGGGCTTATGTGAATGGGAAAATGGATTTGTCCCAGGCCGAGGCGGTGGCACAGCTGATTCAAAGCTCAAACCAGTACCAGTTATCCGCTGCCCGCAGGCTCTTTAGCGGCTCAGTCGAAAAGACAGTTCGGCAGATTCGTGAAAAAACGCTCGAACTTCTCAGTTTAATCGAGGCAGGACTGGATTTTGCCGCAGAAGACATAGAAATAATCAGCGCAAAAAAGGCGATTGAAAAAGCGGGGAAAATTCACGATAGTCTCAATGAGCTTCTTGCCGGTTCAATCACATTCGAGCAGATTATCGATGCCCCTTCGGTAATAATTGCAGGCACTGCAAACGCCGGCAAAAGCAGCCTTGTAAACGCGCTTGTCGGAACAAAAAGAAGCATCGTATCAGAACAGAGCGGCACGACCCGCGATGTGCTTGAACACTGGCTGAAATTGGACAAATGCGATTGCATCCTGTTCGATTGTGCCGGCCTCGTCATTAAGCCTGCCGATATTATTCAAACTCTTGCCAACACCGCAGCGTTAAAGGCAATCGAGGATTCGACCGTAATAATCTTTTGTGTGGATATTACAAAAGAGAATTATTCTGTTGATATTCAGATTTTAAAACCCTTCCAAAAGAAAACTATTATCTGCACAGCAACAAAGTGCGATTTACTAAAGGACAATGAAATTCAGAAATTAAAACAAATTTTCGGTTACGATTTTTTAGAAACCAGTTCGAAAAATCTTATGGGTATAAATAAATTAAAAGAGGTGATACAGGAGAATATAATCAGACAAACTTCGCATACAACCGAAGCCGCTGAAAAAACAGCTCTTACCGAAAGACATAGAACCGCGGTAATTGAAGCGGCTGAAAATATCGAAGCTGTTTCTGCTGAAATGAAAAGAAATAACGAAGAAATCGCCGCGATGTTTTTGCGTTCGGCGATTCAAAACCTTTCGAGTTTCGAGGCTGAGCATATCGACGAAGCAATACTTGAAAAAATCTTCTCCCGTTTCTGTATAGGCAAATAACCCCGCACCTATTTGTACAGTGTTATCTCAAAGTCAAGGTCGATTGCAATGATTGATATTGCCTCGATTTTTTTCTGGTTTTAGCACAATACAAATAGGTGCGGGGTCAAATTTGTCCCTTATTTGTCTTTTGCTTCAAATTCTGCGTCAATCACATCGTCGCCGCCTTTGCGGTGGACTTGGCCTTCGCCGCCTTTTGGTTCTGAAGGTTTGGCTCCCGGCGGGGGCTGACCCTGGCCGGCCTGCTTCTTTGCGGCCTCTTCATAGAGAATCTTGCCAAGCTCCTGGGCCGTATTGCTGAGATTTTCCATAGCATTCTTTATAGCCTGGCCGTCTTCGCCTTTAGCGGCTTCTTTAAGGTTGTTTACCGCCAATTCGATTTTGCCTCTTGTATCGGCTGAAACCTTAGCGCCGTGCTCTTTAAGAGTCTTTTCGGTTGAGTAAACAAGCTGGTCGGCCTGATTCTTGAGGTCAACCACCTCGCGCCGCTTCTTGTCTTCTGCGGCGTGATCCTCGGCATCTCTTTGCATTTTCTTGACTTCCTCATCGCTCAGGCCGGAACTGGATTTAATCTGAATCGACTGCTGTTTGCCTGTGCCGAGGTCTTTTGCCGAGACATTCAATATGCCGTTGGCGTCAATATCAAAGGCAACCTCAATCTGCGGGATACCGCGAGGAGAAGGCGGAATATCGGAAAGCTGAAATCTGCCAAGCGTCCTGTTATACTGTGCGAACTCGCGCTCGCCCTGCAGGACATGAATGTCAACCGTCATCTGGCTGTCGGCAGCAGTCGAGAAAATTTCCTTTTTGCTTGTCGGGATTGTCGTATTGCGTTCAATCAGTTTTGTCATAACGCCGCCGAGGGTTTCAACGCCTAAAGACAACGGCGTAACATCCAGAAGGAGAATATCCTTTACGCCCGCATCGCCGGCAAGAACAGCGCCCTGAACAGCGGCGCCGATTGCCACAACCTCGTCTGGATTGAGGCTCTTGTTCGGCTCTTTTTTGAACAGGTCTTTGACTATCTGCTGAACCTTTGGAATTCTTGTTGAGCCGCCGACGAGCAGAACCTCCGCTATATCGGACGGGTTCATCTTTGCATCGCCCAGTGCCTGAACACAGGGCTTTTTGAGTCTTTCGAATATCGGCTCTACTAATGCCTCAAATTTGCTGCGTGTAAGCGTCAGCTGCAGATGTTTCGGTCCGGAAGCGTCAGCCGTGATAAACGGCAGATTTACCGTCGTCTCAACCTGAGTGGACAGCTCGCACTTGGCCTTTTCAGCAGCCTCTTTGAGCCGCTGATGTGCCATTGGGTCTTTGCGTAAGTCGATGCCTTCTGTCTTCTTGAACTCATCAGCAAGGTAATTTATCAGTATTTCATCGAGGTCGTCGCCGCCCAGATGGGTATCGCCATTAGTACTTAATACCTCGACGACACCGCTTTTGTCCTCGAAACCGCCTATATCGAGTATGGAAATATCAAACGTCCCGCCGCCGAAGTCAAAGACGGCCACCTTTTCATTTTTCTTCTTATCAACGCCGTAAGCGAGAGCCGCTGCGGTCGGTTCGTTTATGATTCTCTCGACCTTCAAACCGGCTATTGTGCCGGCGTCTTTGGTTGCCTGCCTCTGCGCATCATTAAAGTAGGCGGGAACCGTAATTACGGCACGCTCGACCTTTTCGCCGAGATAATCCTCAGCGGTCTTTTTCAAATCCTGCAGAATCATCGCCGAAACCTCCGGCGGAGTATATTCTTTGCCCCTTATGTTGACCTTTACCAGCTCATTTGGTCCGCCGACTATCTTATATGGAACCGTTTTTTCCTCGGTAGCAACCTCGTTATGTCTTCGGCCCATAAACCTCTTGATGGAAAAAACGGTATTTTCAGGGTTCGTAACCTGCTGATGGCGGGCAATCTGGCCGACAAGACGCTCGCCTTTGTCGGTAAAACCCACTACCGAAGGCGTTAATCTGCCGCCGGATGAGTTTATCAGAACCTTCGGCCGTGAACCTTCCATTACCGCCACGACCGAGTTTGTCGTTCCCAAATCTATTCCAATAATCTTTGCCATAGTTTCTGTCTCCTTTTGACAAAAAAATCTTACTCAAAAGCCTAAAGTGCAAAGCCTGTGCCAACAAAAGCAAAAAACTTAACCTTTTATAGATAAACAGGTTAACACCGCTGCCCAAAAGCTGTCAAGTGCCATTTTGGCAGATTTATTATTCAACTAACCACAAATTCCGATGAATCGGGACGAATTGACACAAATCAGGGAATATTTAGCCGCCGGTAAAACCTGCGGTTTGGCCGACTGCAGGTTAGTTGCTTCATTGCAATGACGAGGTTTTGCTTCGGGTGCGGATTAACAAAAAATTTTTTATTTTTATTTTTTATATTTTGTTTTCATCTGTAGTATAATCGCGAAATCAGTTCGCACGTTATTTTTGAAAGGAACCAGAAGAAATGTCAAATATCTCTGCTGATTGTCTTGTAGCAAAAAGAATTTTTTTAACAAAAGGTGTCGGAAGACATAGATACCAGCTAAAATCTTTCGAGGAGGCCCTGCGAGACGCAGGCGTCGCAAACCAGAACCTTGTGCAGGTATCCTCGATTTTGCCCCCCCACTGCAAAATCATCAGCAAGGAAAACGGCCTAAAAGAGCTTGTGCCGGGTTCCATCGCCTTCTGCGTTATGGCCAGATGCGACACTAACGAGCACGGCAGACTCATCGCCACCTCCATCGGAATGGCCCTGCCGAAAGACAAAAACAACTGGGGCTATCTGAGCGAAGTGCACGGCCACGGAATGAATGAGCAGCAGGCAGGCGATTTATCTGAAGACCTTGCCGCTGAAATGCTCGGCACCACGCTCGGCCTTGAAGTTGACCCCAACACTGCCTGGAGTGAAAAGGAACAGGAATATAAATCCAGCGGCCTTATCATCAGAACTTCAAACTGCACACAGGCCTCAAGAGGCCAAAAAGGTATGTGGACAACCACCGTCGCTATTGCGATGTTCCTATTTGACTAATTAAAAATGTTATCCGTTATCAGAAACTCGGTTATTGGCAGAGATGCCATCTCTGTCAAAGTTGTTTTCCGATAACTGATAACTGTGTTTCTGATAACCGTTTTTTGAGAAACAAATGAAATACGAAAACAATTTCTGCGGTTTGCCGGAAGAATATCGAGACTATAAAAAATCTAAAATTGTCATTCTCCCCGCTCCATTCGACGCCACAAGCACGTGGATAAAAGGAGCCGACAAAGGTCCGGCAGCGATTATCGAAGCCTCGGCAAATATGGAAACCTACGATATCGAAGCGGACTGCGAGGTTTACAAACAGGGTATATTTACCGACAAGCCCATAAAGGAAAAAAAATCGCCCCAAATTATGGTCGCTGAACTAAGAGCCAGAGTTCTTAAACACATCAAAAACAAAAAATATGTCGTAACGCTCGGCGGGGAACATTCCATCGGCGCAGCGACTATACAGGCTCACGTCGAATCTTTTAAAAACGTTTCGGTCCTGCAGTTTGATGCGCACGCGGACTTGAGAGAAGAATACCACGGCTCAAAATTCAATCACGCCTGTGTTATGGCACGGGCAAGGGAAATTGCCCCGGTTGTTCAGGTCGGCATAAGAAGCGCAGATATTACAGAAAGAGATTTGATACAAAAAAGGGATAATATCTTTCTTGCTCAAAATATTTACGATAACAGTAACTGGTTTAGTAAATGCCTGAAGAAACTCACAAAAAATGTTTATCTGACAATTGACCTTGATGTATTTGACCCTGCCATACTGCCTTCAACGGGCACACCTGAGCCGGGCGGATTGGGATGGTACCCTGTTTTGGATTTTCTTAAACTTCTTATGAAAAAGAAAAATGTTGTAGGATTTGATGTTGTCGAATTATGCCCAAATTCTCAAAACAAGGCTTCGGATTTCCTGGCCGCGAAACTGATTTATAAACTTTTAAGCTACAGATTTTGTCTGAAATAACCGATAGATGTATAAAATAGACACCATTTTATGAAAGGATATGATTATGTGTTCAACATGTGGATGCGGTGGCGGTAAGAAAAAAGCAAAAAAGGCCAAAGCCAAAAAGAAAAAATAACAACTCCTGTGGAAATTAAAGCGGCCTTTGGAAAATTTCCAAAGGCCGCTTTTGTTTGCTTCCTGCCTATTTAATCAGCTCAATAACCGCATTGCCCGTAATCGTCATCGGCATCGTCATTCCATCAGGCATTTGCGGATTTCCACCCGTTTTCATTACCCCTGAAAAGTTCATCGCAATATTGCTCTTGCGAGTAAGGCCGGTCTTTTCATCCACTTCACACGTTGCGTTTATTGTGCCGGATATTTGCATAGAGACTTTATTGTTCGGGTCTATTTCAAGAGGCTTTGAGCTGTCGCCCATATCCATCTTGGCTGCCGAGTCAATATATGCGATGCCGTCTTTGCGATTTTTGAGCATATAAGTTGTGTCAATATCAATCGGCATAATGAAATTCATACTTGTAGTGTCGTACCAGGCATCGCCGACAGCCACAGGTTCAGCGGGAAAGGCGCCCATCATACTGCTGGTCATTTCCTTGACTTGTTTTTCATCGAACATTTTATCGAAAAAATCCATCCGCTGCATTTCAGGATTGCTGCCCATCATCTTTTCCTTTATTTTTGCAAGCATTTCCTTGATGCCGCGAATGTCTGAGGTTTTGGCTGTAGGAGTCATTTTCATCTGAAGTTTGCTGCCTGCCATCGCTGAAACCATAGCGGCCATCATTTGCTGGTCCGGCCTGTTAGGGTCAATCGGTTTGGGATTTGCCGAATCAAATTCCATACGTCCCATTGGACCTTCCATAATCATCTTCATAGATTTGTAGGTTATTTCGATATCCATTACGCCATTGGCATCGACACTCAAACAATCGAAGCCCATAACCATTTCCTGCGTATGGGTCATTTTTTGCTCCATGCCGTTCATCGTCTGAGCGATGTTCTGGTTCTGCGTCATCTTCATTTCGTGTTTTTCGCCCGCCTTTAGACGCAATTTCAGGTCCACCTTATCCTGCGCGGCAGAACACACAACCGCCGACAAAACAAGAACATACGCAAAAACTGAAACTATTTTTTTAACATTCATTTCAAAGCTCCTTAAATAATTTTACTGCTTACTATAATACACTTTTATTCTTCATATTCAAATACATCGTCAACCTTTTTGCCGAAAGCTCTTGCGATTCGAATAGCCAGTTCGAGAGATGGACTATACTGCCCTGCTTCTATTGCGATGATTGTCTGGCGTGTAACGCCGGCCTTGTCGGCAAGTTCAGCCTGGGTCATTTGATTATTTTTAAAGCGAAACTGGCGAATATTATTTTTAATTTTATTTTTCGCCATTGCCGCCTCCCCTGCCGTAAAGAACCAGAATTACCACAGAATGTACAAAAAATGTGGCCAAACCAGCCGCCCCAAAGATATTAGGCAGCCACCAAACAGCTACAGTTGCCTGTGGCCCAAGTATGAAAAACGGAAGCATACACGCTAACCCTACAACCAAAAATGCTGTTGCAAAACCAGCAATAGCGGCTTGCCGGTCAATGAAAGTGTCTCGTTCGTCACAGGTAATTTTGCCTTTATCTTTGGGAAAAACAATCGGCCCGAATCCCCCGAAACCTGCAATCCCTAAAAGAGCAAAGCCGGCAAATGCTTTTGGGATTCCAACTTTAATATATAAAATCGCAAAAGCCGCAAGACTGCTTACAACTGCTAAAGATATAGTAATTACGAATAACCAGGCTACTTTTTGTGCCCTGTTCATATTATTAACTCCTTAATGTAATCTATACAAGACAAAATGTAAGCCAAACATTACATAATGTCAAGTAAATTTTACATTTTTTGTAAAAATTCTTGAAAAACTCCATTTTTACCCCAAAAACCAATAAAAAAGGCCGATTTCTTCAATCAGCCTTATTAAAATTTTATTTCCTTACTTCCTTGCGTCCTTATTTCCTTACTTCCACTTATTCCGACGAAACGCCGAGCTTTTCTGTGATGCTGTCAAACTCATCGAGTGAATAGAATTCTATAACTATTCTTCCTCGCTGGCCGTTTTTCCTTGCCTGTATATTTACTTTTGTGCCGAGCCTGCTCCTGATTTTTTCTTCAAGGTCTCTTATATGTGCGGGCTTTTCAACTATCTGTTTTTGCTTCGTCTCATCTTTTTCACTTAATGCAAGTCTTACAAGTCTCTCGACTTCACGGACGCTCAACCGCCCTGCCAGTGCGCGATTGGCAAGTCTCTTTCTCAAATCATCTGTCGGCAGAGCGAGTATCGCCCTTGCGTGTCCCATATCCAAAGAACCATCGACAAGCATCTGTTTTACTTCAGCGGGGAGATTAAGCAGCCGAATGTAATTCGCGACAACCGAGCGGTCCTGGCCGAGTTTTTGCGAAGCCTGTTCCTGTGTCAGGCCGAAAGTCTCCATAAAATTCTGATAGGCTTTTGCCTTCTCAATCGGATTCAAATCCGCTCTGTGAATATTTTCCACCAAAGCCAGAGCCAGCATTTCAGAATCATCTGCCGTTCTGACCATTGCCGGTATCTTGCCAATTTCCGCAATTTGAGCAGCTCGAAATCTCCGCTCCCCTGCCACAATCTCAAATCTGCCGCCCTTCCGCCTGACTACTATTGGCTGAATAACACCATTTTCTCTGATGGAGTCCGAAAGCTCTTTAAGTTGCAGGACTTCCCAGTTTTTCCGCGGCTGATACGGGTTTGGGTCTATCTCGTTTAAACGTATTTCAATAAAATTATTCTGTAACTCCTTGTCAACAGGGAAGTTAGATAGATTATCACCCAAAGACATATCGGAGTTTTCTTGTCCGATATTTGTTATAGGACCTATTAGAGACTCCAGTCCCCTGCCGAGATGTTTTGGTTTTTCCTTTTTCGGGGTTGTCATATACAGCTCCTTTTTATAGACTTGTTCATCCTTGTAAAACTATTTGTCGCAGTTTCCGCCTTCGTCCCTAAGGGACTATGGCGGACAAGTTAGCAGGTTTATTTCAGCTTTTCCAGCAAAAAATACCAATTGTTTCACGTGAAACACGTAATTTTGCCAAAATAGTAGAAAATAAAGCAGACTAACAGTGTAAAAGGAAGAAAGTTGGATGCAGAAGGCAGGAAGCAAAAAGTAACTGTCTGGTTTATAATTTTCTGTTCCACGTGAAACTTTTTCTATGCGCCGTTGCGAAATTAATCTGGGGACTTGAAAACGGATGAATCAAAATTCAAAGATGCTTAATCAGGATTGTCAGGGTTGATGAAAGCACGGCCGGTTCGGTTGAATTTAAGTTTTTCATTTTTTATACTTGTCCGCTTGAAGCAAATTTGATTTTGTTGTATCATTAACAAACACATTTTGTTTATCTCATCGGCAGGGGGGCAGCAAAAATCATTAGACCGCACGTCTTAGTTTTGATAAACTTCTCGCATAGATTTTTTATTTAAAGGAGTAAGAATATGATTACGCCGCTTGAACAGTATGACCCGCAGATGTACGAATTATTGCGGCAGGAAGCCGCTCGGCAAAGTGCCTGCATTCGTCTCATCCCATCGGAAAACTATGTCTCCAAAGCAGTTATGGCTGCAACGGGAAGCTGTCTGACCAATAAATATGCCGAGGGTTATCCAGGCAAACGCTATTATGAAGGCCAGCAGATAACCGACCTTGTGGAATCTATCGCTATTGAAAGGGCCAGGAAGCTTTTCAAGGCCGACCACGTAAATGTTCAGTCTCATTCCGGTGCAGTTGCGAATCTGGCGGCTTACAGCGCAGTTGCCGCAGTGGGCGACACGATTATGGGATTAGCTCTTCCGTATGGCGGGCATTTAAGTCACGGCTGGAAAGTAAGTTTTACGAGCAAAGTTTTCAATTCGGTAAGTTACGAAGTTGACCCCGAGACAGGGCAGTTTGACTTTAATAAAATAGAAGAGCTTGCAAAACAGCACAAGCCGAAAATTATCATCACCGGCGCAAGTGCATATCCGCGAAAAATTGATTTCAAAACTTTCGGTGAAATTGCAAAGCGCGTCGGCGCTTATCACTTAAGCGACATCGCGCACATCAGCGGCCTTGTTGTGGCAGGGCTTCATCAAAGTCCCGTTCCGTATGCTGACATCGTTTCAACAACAACGCACAAAACACTTCGCGGCCCGCGAGGCGGAATGCTGATGTGTACAGCCGCACTTGCCGATGCGATCGACAAGGCGGTATTTCCCGGCCTGCAGGGCGGCCCGCATATGCATACGATAAGCGCTCTGGCTGTCGCGCTCAAGGAAGCCGATTCGCCGGAGTTTGTTGCTTATGCTAAACAGATTATCAAAAACGCGAAGGTTCTTTCCGAAACTCTTATGGAAAAAGGATTCAAACTTTTCAGCGGCGGCACGGACAATCATCTTATTCTTATTGACCTTCGCAGCAAGGGAATCCCGGGCAAGAAACTTTCAAAAGCTCTCGACAGGGCGAGGATTGAAACGAATTACAATACGATTCCGGGCGACCCCGCCAAGCCGTTTAATCCGAACGGCCTGCGTATCGGCACACCTGCCGTTACTACACGCGGTATGAAAGAAGAGCAGATGAAAATCATTGCTTCGCTGATAACCAAAGTTGCCGAGAATATCGACAACGAGGAAATTATCGCGCAGGTTGGAAGAGAATCGCTGCTTTTATGTTCGCAGTTTCCTGTGCCGGAACATTTCATAATACCTGAAAAAAGATTCTCCCTGATTTAAAAACGCTTCGTGAATTTTCGTTGACGGAACAACAAAATGAGTACCGGTAAACTCAAAACGGCTTGCCTCGGGCTGGGCAGGGGGGCCGACGAGCTTCTTTCTTTCGCCTGCTCGACGGAACTCTACCAGATTATTGCAGTCGCCGACAGCAGCCTGGCGACGGCGGAGCGAGTCGCTCAAAAATACAATGATTCGGCTTCGCTCACCACAGGCTGCGCCGCCTTTGACGATTATAGACAGTTCATCCTGCAAAATAATGCTGATGTTCTTATAGTTGCCGAGCCGCTTTACAGGTGCGCCGAATTTGTCAAGACCGCGATAAACAAAAAATGTCATATCCTCAAGCTCATCCCGACAGCGGCAAATTTTGAGCAGGCCGCCGAGTTTATAAATCTTGCTGAGAAAAACAATGTAAAATATGTTACCGCCTGTCCTGCGAGATTTGCGCCTGGTTTTGAGCGGTTGAGCGACTATTTGAAAACCGTTGACCGGCGGCAGTTTTATTTTATCAATGCCTGTGCATTGTTCGGCAGCGATTTCTTTCAGCCTATCGTTTCGCACGCGCAGGCCGACAGGAAACTGTCTGGCGGGGGAGTCTTGCTTAACGATTGCTTCGGGCTGCTCAGCCTCATTGTCGAAAATTTCTCTCTTCCGCAGCAGATTTACGCTCTATTAACCAATCAAAACCCCGACAAAAAAGCAAAACAATATCTCGGCGAGGATACTGCAGCAGTATCTCTTGTTTTCGCGGACGGCCTGATAGGCACTTTTCTTGCCGCTCAGCATACCGGCGCTGCGCCTGCGGCGCCGATAAGAATTTATGGAGCCCAGCAGAATATTGTTGCGACGCCCAATCGGCTCGCGGTCTATGATGACAAGGATACTTTAATCGTGGAAAATAAATACCCGCTCAAAAGTGAAAAGTGTATAACGGAAATGTTCATAGATTTCGGCAGGGCACTGCTTGAGCCGGACAAATACAAACTGCGAAACAGCGCCCGTCTCGACCTTGCGTCAATGGCTCTTATTGAAGCGGCCTATTTAAGCGCAAAAACCGGCACGCCCGAATCGCCCCAAACATTCTTCGAAATATCCGAAAAAGAAAAATCTCCATTCGCCTGACACTTATGAAATTCAATACAAAATTTCTTTTCCTGTGTTTATTTGCTGCAGCAATTTTCATCGGCGGCTGTGCCGTCATCAGACCCGCGGCCGGAAGGGCGGCAATCAAATGTTCCGCGCCTGTTAAAGCCTGCATCGCCGGAGCCTCCGTTAAAGGCAAATCAGTCAAATATACAAAATTAGGCGACGGCCTGAATACCACTCTGCTTATCGGCTCAATCCACGGCGATGAACGAGCGGGCGCCTCTCTGCTCAACAGATTCTGCGATTATCTGAAAAAAAACCGTCATCTGCTTTGCAGCAAAACCGTTATAATTGTGCCGATTGTCAACCCGGACGGGTTTACCGAAAAAACACGTTTCAATGCGAACAAAATTGACCTTAACAGGAACTTTCCCGCCGACAACAGAATGAATGATGCCAACAATGGATATTTTGCGCTTAGTGAGCCGGAAAGCTGGAGTCTTTATAAGATAATCAATACTTATAAGCCGAATAAAATCCTTACATTTCACGAAACATTAGGCTGTATTGATTATGATGGTTCGGCATCGCAAATAGCAGACAGGCTCGCCGGCAAATGCAAATTGCCTGTTCGCAAAATCGGTGCTAAGCCGGGCTCTCTCGGTTCTTATGCCGGCCAGACGCTTAACATCCCGATAATTACTATTGAACTTTCTGAAGAAGATTCGAGATTGTCCCCAGAAAAGCTCTGGGACAATTACAAGGATATGCTTCTGACGTGTATCGACTTTTGATTGTGTCTCTATCTTAGTTACCGGCTATTCTTGCCTCGAGCTGCTGCTGCGAATGTTTTAAAACCCTGCGAACATCTTCCGTATCAGGCACGAATGTTGCCATTTGTTCAAGCAGCTTTCGTTTCTTTATCTCTTTGAGTGTCGGCACAAAGTTCACATCTATCACCCATCCGAGCTGCGCAATAATCATATCGTTAAGTGTCTTAAGCTCCTTGTAATCAATCGTCCTGTCCTCAAGAACGGCGATGACAATATGTTTTGAATATTTATTTTCCGCAGAAAAGCCCATAGTTCCGAGATACTTCTGCGGGTTCTTTTGCAAATCGCCGAGCCAGTTAATCATCACAAGATAGATATCGAGCTTGTCAGCATCGCGCACTAATTTTGCGATAAGTTCCGTTTGCTCATCAAGATTCTTCGGCAGTTCTTTTTCGCCGTGAAATCTTATTGCCTCTTCGATAATTTCTTTCTCCCGCTGCGAAAGACAATCGAGGACTTTATTTTCGGCAAGAATTTTCAGGGCGAGCAGACTGTGATTTTCAGTTCCGACGTCATTATAGGATTTATATTTCATAAACTGCTCGAACCTGCCGACATCGTGAAACAGCACCGCTGTTTCGGCGAGCATCTTCCGATTATCGTCTATCCCGAGTTCTTTGGTTATCAGTTGAATATCAACGCACATTCTGCGGGTATGGTCATCCTTGAGCCTGATACTTTCGTTTGTCAGCGCATCATCGCCGTAAAAAGTCGCCGCATAGTCATAAAACCATTTTTTAAACTGTTCAAGTTGTTGTTTCGTCATAATTTCTTTCGTTGATAAAACCATTAATTTACCCCAAAAGAGGCGTTATCTCCACCGTTTAGATTAAAAAATCTTGCACGGTAATCCATTTTCTTTTAAACTATGCCGGATTGAGTTTACAAAAATAAGGAGTTTCAAATGCCTACTGTTAAAGATGTTATCGTCAGAAAGCCGACTAAAGAGGAAATAACGGAATGCAAAAGCTGGCCCATCTGGACCTGTGAAAAAAGTACTTTCGACTGGGATTACACGCAAAAAGAAACCTGCCTGATTTTGCAGGGCAGGGTGACGGTGAAGGACCGTCCCGGCTCCCGTGAGGGACGCCTTACGGCGAACGGAACAGTCTCGTTTGGCCCCGGCGAGCTTGTTATTTTCCCCAACGGCCTCAAGTGCACCTGGCAGGTCAGCGAAGCCGTAAAAAAGCACTACAACTTTGAATAAATGAATAAAAAAGTCGCATCCGGCCGGTTTGGATACGGTCACAGCACCGTTTGCCCGCTAAGGACAATCCTGCCGGAGGCGACTGCAAAAAGTATCCACTTTTTACACTGTTGCCATACATAGAAATTCTATCCACAATTATCCGCTACCAGTGTCAACTGTATGACAGCCCAATGGAATTTATTTAGCCGGAATGAACTTTGTATGTGCCCCTGTTTCCCCGCCGCCCCTTACTTTTGCTTATGGTATATTGCAACTATTCTGTTGTCCTTTATATTTTTGGCTTTTGGGAAAGTAAACGCAGGTTTTTCCTTTAGTATCGCATACCCAAAGTTGAGCATTGTATCGTTGCCGAGTTTATCCACTTCCAGCGGCTTTATAAAGAAATTGGCTATTAACCCCTTGATAGTCCCCCAGAAATTCTCATCCTCCGTCTTCTTATGGATAGATGCTATTTCTATTCCCATTCTAGGGTTCTTTTCACTCTTCCTGAATGCAAGCGTATCCACCCTCGCAATTATCTCATTATATCTATTTTCGTACTTATATTGTCCGTTTTGGGGCTTAACACTGTAAAGCCCAATGGTTACAGGGCTTTTTCGGTCCCTTGCGTTGAAACAAATATCCACCTCGGTAACGGTCTGTGTGGAACCGGTAATCGTTCCTCTAACCTCAATAAAACCAACCCCATCTCCTTCAAATTTAATATAATCGAGTATATTTGTCAGCGGCTCTCCTTCTTTCAAATCACCGGTATTTCTCGCTATCATCCCTGCAGAGTCAAACGTGTTCTTGTGAAAGCCCTTTCCCGATAGTTCAAATTCGCAGGCCGCATAAAAGGAGTTTGAAGTAACCGTTCTTTCATACGAGATAATACCTTCCTGCTGCTCATTATTGACACTGATTTCCCTGTTAACAAGTGCCGGAGATATCAGCGGAATAAAATACGCAAAAGCTAAAATAGGATTTTTTTTGAATGTCTCTTTACTATAATTCAATATAAGCGTTGGACCATTTGAATCCGTGCTGTCACTTATACCGCCTTCTTGTTTTGACGGTGCTTCTGATGGGGGGTTACTATAACAGCGGTCTGGCATCGCAATGCAAAAACACAAAAACATACATACTATTTTCAAGTTAAACTTCAATTTAAACCCTAATAACTATTAATCAGTCCTTGCCGCCTACTTTTAAATTCTTTGCCTTTGGAAATGTAAATGTCTCTTTTTCTTCGAATAATGCACAACCAAAATCAAGCATCGTATCATTGCCTAATTTGTCTATCTCTAAAGGCTTTATAATCAAATTAGCCATAGCTCCTTTTAGATTTCCCCAAAAACCTGGCTTGCCGCCTTCGGCGTAGACCGAAGATACTACAATACCCATCAGGGGTTTGTTTGTACTTTTATTGAATGTAAGGGTGTTAACTCTGGCAACTATAGCATTATACTGATTTGCGTATTTATACTCTCCATTTACGGGTTTAACGCTGTAAATCCCCACTGTAACCGGACTGTTTTTGCCTCTGCCGTTAAAATGAACTTTCACCTCTGTCGCGGTTGCTTTTTTCCCCTTAAGGTTGCCTTTAATCTCGATCCAGCCGTATCCTTCTCCTTCAAACTTAATATAACCAAGTATATTCTTAAGGGGCTTGCCCTGTTTTAACCTTTTTGTATTTCTTGCAATCATTCCGGCTGAATCAAATTTGTTGTTATGAAAACCGCTTCCCTGCATCTGGAATTCGCCGGAAGCATAAAAAGTTTTTGAAGTTGGTTTCCTGACACAGGAAATCAGACCGGACTTCTGCCCGTTACCCTTACTCGTCTCGCTGTAAACCAGTGTCGGCGATATCAGTGGAACAAAATACATAAAGTCAGGGGTAGGATTTTTCAGAACTTTATCACATTTCAATATAACCGTTGGACCGCTCGAAGCCGTGCCGTCGCTTATTCTGTCTTCTTGTTTTGACGGCGTTTCTGATGGGGTTTTACTGTAGCAACTGCCTGCCGTCACGATGGAAAAAAACAAAAACATACATATCATTTTCATGTTACACATCCTTGAATCATAGTAATTATTATTTGGTCTTTGAAATTTCGTGCCATGCGCACCGAAGACAGCGCCTTCTGGATTGCTTCTGGTCCCAGCGAGTCCCCCACCTCCTCCTGGAGGGGGGACTTATCGTTTAACGCTGGTATGGTCAAGTGCGCCAAATGGCGCACTTTCCCTTGAATAACTTCTTCCTTAAAATCTATGGAGCCACAACCTTTACGTTGAATTCCGTCGAGGTTGCTTCGCCGGTTGTCGGTGTTCCAGTCACATAGACTTTATACTCACCGACAGCAGCGTCCTTGGGTGCCGTAACCGTGATTTGCACATCCGGTTTGTCACTGGCCTTGACGACAACTTTGGCCGGCTCGAAAGTAATGCCTTCGCCCTTGAACAATTTAATTTCCAGAGTTACGTCCTGCTTGAAAGACTCGCCTCTCTCTATAGAGATGGTAACACTTTGGGTTTCGCCCTGTTTTACCTTTGTGTCGAAGGTTGGGACAGCGATTTTGAATCCTTCGCCCTTGAGTGTGCTGCCGCCTTTATCGCTGTCTGATTTCATGGTGTAGCCGGCCTCCGGAGCCTCAACCTTCACTTTGAATTCCACTGAGGTTGGTTCGCCGGTTGTCGGGGTTCCCTTCACAGAGACCTTATACTTACCGAAGGCAGCATCCGTGGGCACCGTAATCGTGAGTGCCACATCCGGTCCGTCACTGGCCTTGACAAGAACTTTAGTCGGCTCGACGCTGATGCCCTCAGCTGCTTCGATTTGCAGCGTTACATCCTGCTTGAAAGACTCGCCTCTCTGCAGTTTGATGGTAACACTTTGGGTTTCACCCTGTTTGACCTTCACGTCGAAGGTTGGGACATCAATCCTGAATCCTTCGCCCTTGCCAACACTGCCGCCTTTAGGACTGTCTGTGCCGTTTGAGACGGCTGCCAGAACCAGCGTTAGTACGATCGTAATCGCAATTGCTTTTTTCATTTTCTATTCCTTTCTTAAATTAAATTACAAATGGAGTCATACAATACTCCCGGAGTTATACAATACTCCTTATGTTACAATTAATATTTCACATCTAAGCCTTCAGTTTTCATTTAGCTTGACCGCGCAATAGACCAGCCAGCCCGATAATGATCGCAACAATTCCGCCGACCAGCATCCATATCGCCTTGTCGGTCGGTGAGCCGGTGAAAAAACGAGAAATATCAGAACTGAATGACTCTGACGCAGAAACGCCATAGATCACAAGAACGATACCACCGACAAGTATTGCGAGCAAAACTGCTTTGTTCATAGAAAGGCCTCCTTTTGATTTTGATGCCTGGCCCACAAAATGGTCACACAGGTTTTCGTCCACTGATGATTCTAAGCAAGACAACCACGACGGCGATTACCAGAAGAACGTGAATGAAACCGCCCATGGTGTAGGAAGAAATCAGTCCCAAGAGCCATAATACGATTAAAATAACAGCTAAAGTGTAAAGCATAACAATTTTCCTTTTCTTTTTTGGTTAAACAACCGAGTAGCCCCACGTCAAGCGACCTGGGGCTGCTCAGATTAGAACAAACTACCCGAAATCTACGGAGTAATAACTTTCACGTTGAATTCCGTCGAGGTCGGTTCGCCGGTTTTCGGCGTTCCCGTCACAGAAACACGATATACACCGAGGGCAGCGGCCTTGGGCACCGTAATCCGGAGCTGCACATCAGGCTTGTCGCTCGCTTTGACCATAACATCGGTCGGTTCGATACTGATGCCTTTGGCTGTTTTGAACATTAATTTCACGTCCTGCTTGAAAGACTCGCCCCTCTCCAGAGAGACGGTAACGCTTTGGACTTCACCCTGTTTGATATCTATGTCAAATGTTGGGACGGCGATTTTAAATTCTTCGCCCTTGAGCACGCTGCCGCCTTTCTCGCTGCTCGAATAGCAGCCGAAGACGGTTACCAGGGCTAACGTTACTACAATCATAATTACCTTTTTCATTTACTATTCCTTTCCTAAAAATGGAGTCATACAATAACACTTATTAACTTTTTATTATTTCCCGGAGCGTTTTTGCCTTAATTCCTCAAGATACTTTGCCGCGGCATCTTTACCGCCCAATCCGAACGCAAGAGCCAAAGCAAGGACAATACCACCAAGGATAATATTGAAAGTAGCAGTTACCAAAAGAGGGGCGATACCAAGCTGTTCTAATGAAATAGTTACTGCGAAGACTATAATTGCCCATCGGCTTATGCCGGCAAGTATCCCCGGTTTGGGCAAATTGGCATTGCCTGCGGCCGTGCGAACTATTCCTGAGACAAAACTGGCCAGAAACATAGCAACCACCAGAACAAGCAGGGCCGCTATGACCTTCGGAACGTAAGCAAATAAGCTTTCAAGAATATCGGAAGACTTGGGCAAACCTAATGCATCGACTGTCATTACTAAAACCATAATAATAACCAGCCAATAAACTATGCTGCTTACCACTTCTCTGGCTGAAATTTCCAAATCACCTTTCCTTAGAACTTCTGATATACCCGCCTTGTCCGCCAGCGTATCAAAGCGTATTGTCTTAAGCAGCCAGTCGACTAATCGTCTGATTGCCTTGGCCACGAGCCAGCCTACTATCAGAATTACTAAGGCCCCAAGCAGGACAGGAAGATAGGCCATAATTCTGGTCAACATTTGGGTAACCGGTTCAATAACAAGATTTTTCCATTCGATTACAGCTAACATTTTTTGTACCTCCAAATTAAACTGTTAATGGTTTCATCTTCATAAATTTTTAATAACAAATTTTCTATAGACAGGCTAAACGTTTCATGTTTTTATTGAGAATAGGTGAATTTCTTAATTTTGGCCTCTTAATTGCTCAATTTGGGTTCTCCCATATTAAACGCCTGGCTTCACAACCAAGCCCTCCAGCTCCAAAATAATATCATATCCCCCTTGAATTACAATAATAAT